>JAFYCM010000011.1 GCA_017539645.1 Bacteroidales bacterium | reverse complement strand
GATCCACCTCTTCCCATCCCGAACAGAGAAGTTAAGCCCGCAAGCGCCGATGGTACTGCACTACAATGTGGGAGAGTAGGTTGCCGCCACTTGATTTAGAATCCTCTTAAGCTGAATGGCTTGAGAGGATTTTTTGTTTGTATGCTATTTGCTCGGATAATGCGGATTTCCGTTGGAGTGGATTTGTAATACCCAACTAAATGAAAAAGTGGATAGCAAAACTGCCTGAACAGAACCGCATGGCTTCGACAAGCTCAGCCAGCGGTTTCGACAGACCCTTCTTGAGGAAATTTGTAATCCGAGGCTAAGGGAATAGCGGATTAGAAATCCGCCTAAACAGATTGCAAATTAGCCTGAATAGGTAAAACAGCGATCATCGTATATGTAAATAAGAAATCCCCCTCTCGCTCAATGAATGGTGAGAGGGAATAAAACCTTGTATGATATGAAAATAATTATTTCGATAGAAAAGACGTTGAATGTCCACCAATCACTTCCGAGAGGTTTGAACGCCAAGCGCATAAAGGCTCATAATACGGCAGTGGGCTGTGTAAAATCAATCTCCTCGCTATCCAATCATCTCGATGGTAAATATAAGAATTTTGCATTAGAAACAAGTAATTTTAGTGTGATTATCAGTTATCTACGCGCAACCAATGAAAATGATACTTTACGCTATCGGAAACAACTGTTTGAGATTTCGCCATCGAGAGATGATGGGTTTTCATAATCGGCTTTAGCTATACTATCGTCCCATTCGCCATTTTCGAGTAGATATAATATTGCTTTAGCTATGAGTTTAAGACGTTCTTGTGTAAAATACACATATACATACGCTTTGACTTTTACGCCTTTCTTTTCTCTAAATGTGTCTTTTTTTGTAAAATCTTTGAATGTTACGCCATAATTCATTTGGCGATTGCGAGAGCCTTTGTAATTTTCTGTGTTAAGATTGTGTAGGCCGATGCGAAGTGAATATTCAGGTAAATTGAGATAATAACTTATCTCGTCTGCGTCTTCAGCAGAAACAACACGCTCTTGTGATGGCTCTGCACTAATGTTATTTGATACGATTAATGCAAACGTATGAGGATTGTCGATATTCCAATCTTTTAATAGTTTTCTTAATCTACCAATTGATTTTTGTGTATCTTTGTCTGCAGAGATGCTTCCCAAATGTGCGAGGTTACTTGACGTTTGGCAATTTTTGTAGGGCGCATAATCCCCTTGTGGTTTGTAAGCGGTTAGCTTATGGGTCGGGAGTTTTTCAATAGTGATAATTAACTCACTATATATACCGTTAGCCTTCGGGTTGACGGTTTTTTGTTTTCTCTGCGTCATATTCACTTCTTATATATTACCCATCCCACATTGGTTGTGAATTGCTTTCAAATTGTATTTTTACGCTATCGGAAACAACTCATCATTCCATGAACCTATCGGGGACGTAGTTGTGAATTGCTTTCAAATTGTATTTTTACGCTATCGGAAACAACTGCTCTGGTGTGCCAGTGGTACGCATTGCGGTTGTGAATTGCTTTCAAATTGTATTTTTACGCTATCGGAAACAACACCAAGCCATAGCTGAGGTTATGAGGGTGAGTTGTGAATTGCTTTCAAATTGTATTTTTACGCTATCGGAAACAACAGTACTTCTCTCAGGTATTCGAGGATATGAGTTGTGAATTGCTTTCAAATTGTATTTTTACGCTATCGGAAACAACACAATCAAAAAATCAAAACGTTATGGAGAGTTGTGAATTGCTTTCAAATTGTATTTTTACGCTATCGGAAACAACTTCAGCAACTGTCAGAGTATAGAAGAACTCGTTGTGAATTGCTTTCAAATTGTATTTTTACGCTATCGGAAACAACCAAATAAATCACTATGGCTAAGATTATTAGTTGTGAATTGCTTTCAAATTGTATTTTTACGCTATCGGAAACAACTGAATGTCGATAACGTTCACAACATCAGCAGTTTGCAATGCTTGTGTAAATAAAAATCTGGTTCCGATCTGCAAAAAAGCACCTTTCAAAAGGTGCTTTTTTGTTTTCTAATGGAGTATCAAAACAGTTCCAATTGTTGTGGACCCGTTTGTAATTCTGCCGGCTTTTGACCGAAAAATATCTCCAACTCACCAAATTGCTTGTCTGTTATACATAGTATGCCTACACTCCCGTATTTTGGCAAATATCGTTTGACTCTCGCTATGTGCACTTCGGCATTCTCGCGACTTGAACAGTGACGGAGATAAATAGAGAATTGGAACATAACAAACCCATCCGCCATTATCTGCTTGCGGAATTGAGCATAAGCCTTCCGATCGTGCTTGGTTTCGGTAGGCAAATCGAATAATACAAGAACCCACATAATTCTATAGGCATTGAATCGGTCACTATTCATATCAATACATAATTTATTGCATTAGCGGATATGATATTTTACGTTGTTCGCCAGCAAAACATGCTGCAAGGGATGCTGTAGTGGTCGAGGCGGCTATCATAAGCGGACTCTTTCGTCCATCTATTACCACATCGATAACAGGAATGCTCAGAAATGCAACTTTCACTTCCTTAGTTAGGTCAGTGTCAATTCCATAGCTATCAATGATATCCAATACAATTTTATCTACATAGGGTCGATAGGGTTCCATAATATCGTCGGCCAAACAATATGCGTTGTATTTATTATGATGGAATATGCCCAATGTTGGTAGAAGTCCACTACTTACAAGACTTCGCGCAATGATAGCACGCAATATAGCGTATCCATAATTGAGCAATTTATTAGGGTTGACGCCATCGCGATTACGCACAAAACCATCTACGTTTGGAAACAAATTTCGCCAATAATATGCCGCGGCACGCGCCTCCATATTATCAGAGTCGCCACTGCGCACGTCATCTGCCCACACACGCATACAATTGTGCGTGTCGTTAGTAGCGTTGTCGAGTACAGTCATTTGATTTAGTATTTTAGCGCGGATAGTTTGTTGCCAAAGTTGCTTTTTCAAAGGAAGCGAAACTTCTATCTGATTTCTGAACCGCTCAGTCTGCGTAGTATTCCCACACAAAGGCAGCATTAAGCCTACTGGTAGATGGTGAGAATCGCAACTGATAAGAGCGCAATTGTTGTCAAGCAGATGCTCAATGAGGCCTTGAGTGATGGTCAGTTGTTGACAGTCGAGTACCACCACGCCAATATCCTCGATAGGTATGGTGGTAACAGATTCTTTCTTGATAATTTCGCTCACATTACTTTTTTCGACCCCAGGTAGTTTTACTACCATCTGCTCATTTTTGAGCGATAAGTAAGCGGGATTGCCGAAGTATAGAGTTCGTTTAATCATAAAAAAACGGATTTAAGTTGTTACCTTAAATCCGTTTACGTTATTTGAATAGGAAAAGGTTTTAGTCAATTCCTATAATATTGCCTAATCGGTCGACTTTCAAAGGGATGCATATTTCCTTGATCATTTCGCCAGTCCATGCACGTTGCGCTTTATTATTACTTCCTAATTCAGTCGTCTGCAAAATTGGATTGGAAATTTTTGCTGGGGCAAAATGTCCTTCGTTACCAGTACAACTCACCATTTTATAAATCCTCTTCTTGTCAACCTCCTTTATTCCATCTTTCAACTCATCTTTCGTAGGCAAATATACCAAATCATTTGGCGAAAGAATGAACAGCAGTTTAACCTCATCAGAAACCAACTTACATTCTTTCAGATATGTTTCAATATTAGCTTGCCACTTCGAACCGAATTTCTTTTGACAATCAATCATCACGTTGAGCGGAATTGTAAGATACGAACGTACGCTCTCCATCTCACCAGACTCCTTGTTCAATTTTTCAGAACTGAAGATGGCGAAGAAAAGGTTTGTGCCCTTGTCGGCTTCAAAGAACTTCTTTGCTTTGCAACCTATCTGACCAATAGAATATTTATTGCCACTTTCGTAACGGCGCACCTTGTATATAGGCTTATGAGGCTTGCCTCCGTTCAATTCTACAATGTTGCGGTTCATTTCATCAATACCATCAGCCGAGAACGCAAGTTCTGGATTGTTCTCTTTTGCCTGTAAATGTGCTTTTAGTATCTTCTGAATACCTGTATCCGTTATTCCTTCTATTTTTGCAATAGCCTTGTCATATTCCTTTATTCCAGACATATAGCCAACCAAATCGCTAAGGAAGCGTGTTGCAAAATAGCGGTCGTTAGTCTCTTTTGTGAAGTAATAAACTTCAATTTTTGAAGTGTTAATCTCCGACCAAATATCTTTATTGTCCTCAACATATTTCTTTATGTATTTGGCATCGTGGCCTTGTGCAAGCAACTCTTGCACTTTATGTTTGAACTCTTTGTTTACAATCGCCTTCGGATTTTTCAGCGCATCGTTCAACGACACATCTTTTGTCTTTCGCAAATTCACTTCGCCCCAACCAGTATCTTTGTGCATCGATTTGCGTATTGCCCAGCTGTCGCCTTTATCTTGCTTTATCGGTTTCTTTTCAGGCTTTCCATTTCTCCCTATCCTTAGATTTCCGTTTTCGTCTTTGTAAGATTCAAAATAGTTTGTTGTCTTGTTAATTACGCGCAAGTTCTGCTTGAAGCTGACAATAATGTTTTCCAAAGCCTGCTTTGCGTCGGTGGTGAACGAATTCCACGGTTTCAAGAACTCTTTATAATATCCTTCTTCATCTTTTCTGCGAAGCTTGCTTTGCAAGTCAAATCGATAAGATTTGTCATGTTTTTTAGAATGTGCAGCTTCATTATTCAACAAATTCACATGGTCGCGTGTGGCGCAAGCTATCACAATAGCATCCATAGCGTGATGACGATGGTCAATGCGCTTCTTGTTGAAACCTTTTTGAAGCTCGAGCGGCATATTAGGGATAACGTGTCCTTCATTATTGACTGACAAAAATGACTCTGCTATTGGTAATTGTTTCATCACATTGTCTATAACTTTCACACGTTCTTTATTATCCAATGATTTATAGAAATCTGGATATGAATCAACCTTTATTATGCCTTTCGATTGCGCAATGTTCTGGAGTTCTAATTCAAACAGTCGCTTGAACTCATTTACAAGCTCTATGTCGGTTATTTTATTCGTTAATTTATTCAGCCTCTTGAAACGTGGCAAGATAATGCTGTTCCACACGTCGTTCATGCCCCAATCTTTTTTCAATCGGTCGGTTATTGAACCATTGCACGAAATCAGATTCTTGGAAACAGCCTCCTGTTCATACTCGCCATTTGGCAATTTCTCGCGCACGATGTTCGACAGCAACCCTTTTACAAACTTGCTGATATATCGGCTATCGTTCAGTTGACGCTCAATAAATCCATCTGGAATATCTTCCATCAGCAACTTTTTCATCTTTGTGCGATTGCTGCTATAATGGTCTTTCACGAACTTTTCGTATGCCTCGACAGAAAGAATCTCAACCGTTTTGCCTTGGCTAAGCTGAACTTTTTCGCCCTTATGGATCTTTATGAATTCAAAGCCAAGTTGACGATCTTTCAACTTATTCACTTCGGCTTCGCAAATGACCTTGTTGCTGAACGAGTCGTCGAAGTAGCGCGACTGCGGAATCACATGCTCAATCTCGTATGAAGAAGTAAAAAGTTTGGCAAGCGGAATCATCTCGCCAGTATATGGCGAACGATATTTCTGCTCCAACCAGCATTTGTACTTTATTATATCAGATTTTGATGGTTGAGCCAACTTCGAAACCTTACTGACAAACTCAAAATCGGGGTCGTCTTTAGAAAGGTTATCGAGAGCATTCTCTTCGTAAATACGCAAAATATCCTGCTGACTTGGTGAATACGGACGCACGTTCTCAATACCCATTTCAGGATTCATAAACTCCATAAGCATTGCTTTGATGCGTAAATTTGTATTCTCGTTCTGCTGAATAGTTTCAGTCATCTTTTTGCGTTTGTCGGCAGGATTCTTCATTTCGCGACCGAGTTCTACGTGAATTTCGTCGATATTGCCCTCCTGCTTCCAGATGTCGCGCACAGTACGAAGTGTTTCAGTAACAACCTGCTCCACAATCGGATTTCGCAAAGAATGTTGCTTGAACGCTGTTAGATATTTATCAATATCCTCTGGCTTCTCCCATTTTTCAACCTCTTTGGCTTCTGAATGTCGGTCGTACACAATGTAACAAGCAAACCAGATTGGCAAGCCTCTAAAATGGTTCTCATCGATCAAATTTATCGCCTTCTCGCGAACGCGGTTTTTGATGTCTTCATCATACTCGCCAGTGATAATCTTGCTGATGCGATCTTTGGTATTGGCATCGATGGCATCTGCATTCCAATATTTGCCCATACGCATAAGCGGGAGCAATTTTTTGATAGCCTTCTCAGAATATGAGCCGTACTCTTTTTTGAACGGCTTGATTTTGGCAAAGACTTCTGCGAAAGATTCAGGCAAATTACTCTTCTCGGCATACTTCTTCAGAGCTTTGCCAATCTCTAACTTATCCTCAACCGAATAAAGAATATGCCAAAGCTGCATTTCTCGTTCTTTAGTCAAGAAATCGGCAGTAACGCCACATTTGCCCAATCCTTTCAGAATCTCGGCACGAGTTTCGTTACACGGGTATTCCTTATCCTCAACGTAGTTCCAGCGATATGGATATTGGTCTTTACCTTTCTCTTTTTTGAACTTGAAATAAGAGTTGAGCAGAGTATCTTGCTTTATTGATGCCCTATCATTAAGCCAATCGAAGAGTGTGACATAATCATCTTCCGTTTTCAAAAACTCGTTGGTTACGTCAGCATCGGTTATGAGCCTTCCGTTTTCTTCCTTCTCTCGCTGATAGATACGAAGATTCTGTACGAACTGCCACAAACGGAATTCCTGGAATAGTGGATTCGATTTCGCGATGCACTTTATCGGATGTGCGTTGCCATCTTTATCGAAATGCGACTCATATGGACAATCGCTAATCAACGCCTTTTTGCTCTTTAGTGGTCGCTGATAGAATAAAATGTCATTGATGAATAAATTGGCAAAATCTGGTTTTGCAATAATGTTGCGATGCGCCTCATTATTTGGATAGAGTTCTTCGATGCAAGCCTTGTAAAGATTTTCGTCTTGAAGTTCCGGCATCAAGGCTCTCTGAATATCAAGGATTTGACGAAGTTCGTCTTTGTAATATTTACGCTCTACTGTGCGCACGAGTTTGCCAACAATCTTCTGATTAGGATTCTGTAGTAAGGCATCGTAGATGTAGCAGCCAACAGTCTTGTTGCTATTGTCTATATCATACTCCGTTTTCTTTTTGAGCAATGTCCAATCGTCCTCCTTCGGTGCACGGAACGAACGTTTGATGTTGCCATCTTTGTCTTTCTTTGGTGTCCCGTCTTTTTCAAGGTCCGTTGTAACAATAAACTCTTTGGTTTTTCCTTCCCAATCCAACGGAATGCGACTCGAACGTCGGTAAACCATTCCATTTTCGAGATAGACGTTATACCAAACATCATCGCCCTTTTTCTCATCAGTTGCCTCAACGCGCATAACTTTTTGAGCAAGAAATTCTACCTTCTTATCTTGTGCTTCCTCCTCTTCCTCGCCACGAAGTTGGTAATAGCCGCGCTTCTGATTGAATTGGAGCAGAATCCATGCGAGTTCTTCCTTTGTCAACCTTTGCGACAAAGCCTTCTTACGCAGATAGTAGATAGTCCAATCGTACGGCACTTTCTTCCCATTGGCAACAAGTTGCGGCTGATTCTTTGCGAAATCGGCAAGCATCTCGCTGAAAGAGTCTTTGAAGATGAACTCAGATTTGCCATCAATACCCTTTCTCCATGCCAATTTAGGCTCACTCTTATCAATAAATTTGCCGTATTCATTTATGTGAGAAGCGAAATGTTCTGGCAAAAACTTCATCAGTTTCAGCACACGCAAAAGTCGCTCACGACGCAGAAGATAGCGTTCTAACAACCTACGTGCACCACGTTTGTCGGTTCTATCTTTTGTTTGCGATTTCGTATTTCCTTTGTCGAAATCGCCGAGGATACCTTCGTCCATCGGTATAATTCTACTACCAGCGGCACTAATGCTTGCTGGCTTCAAGAATGAGGTTTCATTGTTGCGGGTTACCACTTCCGCATTCACCACAGCCCAGCCGATGCTGTTTGTGCCAAGGTCGAGACCGAGAATCTTTTTCATAGAGATTTTTGTTTTTTTTGCGAATGAAATTAGCATTTGTTTATAAATATGCTCTATTTTTGGCTATACAATTTGAAGCAATTCACAATAAGGATTATTCCGTTGTGAAAACATTAGGTTGCCTCGTCCTTCAACGGGGCTTTTTTTGTTTATGTATGTACGTATAAAAAACAACGGAGATAAATACATACGTACTTACCTCCGTTGAAGAAAAAAAGGAGTGTGTCTATTTCAGCGATTTCAGCGCAGCGAGGCCGGCGTGGTTGATGTCCAACGCTTCGACTTCGCGGCTGTAATGCTGACTCTTTGTTAGGCTGCCAAGGCCATAATGACCAAGCGCAAGCATGTAGTTGCAATGAATTTGATTCTTGCGGTCGAGGCTGTCGTCCCACACAAGTAGGTCGGGCAGTGAGACTGCGAAATAGTCCATAGTAATATGGTCGTAGATGTGCTGCTCGCCGTAGTTGACAAGTTTGTGGAATAGACGCAAGGCCGATTTCTCGTCGCCAAGAGCGCGGTAGCAGAGTCCGGCGTAGAAAATCTTGTCGGGCTTAGCATCGTTGTAGTACATGGCTGCGGCGGGCTCCGTTGGACCATTGGTGCCTAGGCGGAAACTGTCATTTGCCAAAGTTTCATATTTATGCTCATCGGCGCTCTGCGAAGCCAAACGACGATATGCCATACCCATGAAATAGTAAAAATCATTATCCTGTGCACCATAGAGTTTGCCTTCGCCGAGGTGAGCTGGGAAGACGAGACACTCGTTGAGTAGTGCGACAGCCTTTTCGAGTTCAGCGACATTGGCATCTTTATTAAGTATGATGCTCTTGGCAATTTCGAGACGGCAAATCTGGTATTGCCCCGAAACCTTGCCTTCGCCGCCTTCCCACGGGTGGAAGATGTGTGCATCGATTATGGCTTTGGCCTCTTCGTGTCTGCCAAGTTGGTTGAGCAGCGTAACCTCTTCGAGCACCAAGTCGTCGCGCTGAGCAATGCACTCAGGGTGTGCTTGTAACTTTTGTAGGCGGAAGTCGTGCGGGCGTTGCATACGCTTGTACAGCTGGTCGAGTTCCATCAGTACGCGGCTATCTGTGGTGTCGAGTGAGTAAGCGCGTTCCATACATTCGAGGGCGCGGCCGAGGTCGTCTCGCTTATTGGCATAGACGAGAGCCAAGTTGCGCCAGACGGTTGGAAAGGTAGGTTCGAGGTTGCGCGCTATCTCCCACTGCGTCTGCGCTACATCGTATTGGCGTTTGTCGTAATAGAGATTGCCAAGGAAGTAGTGCGGGTGGGCATCATTAGCATTATTATCTATGGCAAACTGAAGAGCAAGGATAGCCTCCAGACGATTTGGGAAGCAATAATCAGGTGATATTTTGGCAGCATCATTGAGCATATTTGTAACCTCGTTGGCGTATGTATCGCTATGCGCCATAGCCCATGCGAGGTAATAGCGAGTGAGTGGGGTCGTGGCATCATTGTTTATAGCCAATTGCCAAATACCAATTGCATCGTTCCAAAGGCCGGCAGCACAGAAGTCGAGAGCCGTTTCGTCGTAGTTGTTGGCTTCGTTGCGCATCAACTTTGTCATCTCATCTGTGCGACCTTGAGCCCACATAATTCCATAATTAAACGGATTTATGGCCAATGATTCGGCTGCAAATGCAGCGCTTGAACATGTCGTTCGATGCATTATGGCAACCTTTAGCGCGCGTGCCTTATGGTTGTGCCAACCTGCAATGAGAGCTTGGTCAACGTTGCGCAGAGCCTCATCGAAGTCGCCACGCATGCACGAGATCTGGGCGCACGCCATGTAGCCAGTATCTTGCCAAGCGCGGTTCCATGTACTTTTATATAAATAGTCGTAAGCCTCGTCGAGCTGAGCGCCGAGATTCCAACCGCTGCGGTATTTCAGGCACAGACCGAGGTTGTAGATAGGTTCGCCATCGTAAGGGTTCAGATTGCGTTTTTGCAGCACTTTCACGGCAGTGCGTAGGTATGGCTCGGCCTTGTCGAAGCGTCCACGACGTATGTACCATAGACCGATGGCATTGTTGCAACGCACATCGAGAGGGTCGCGGCGCAGAGCCTCCTCATAGTAGTCGAGAGCGCTCCATGTAGCATGACGATATTGTTCGAGATGCAAGCCAGTGAGATAAAGCTGTTCGTTGGTCTTGGTCTCTTGTGGCGAAAGTGCAGCCTCGGCAGCGTCGGGAATGGTCTTGATGTCGTCGGTTTCGGGTACATATTCCAAAGCGACACGCCCATTTTTATAAATATGTACGTTCGCCTTTGTTGCATCAATATTCGAGAGTGTATGTATGTAAACATCTTCTGGAGAGACAGTTACATCTTCCGTAAATGCAACAGCTCCATTGGCATCTTTCACCTCAATGCGAATCTCTTGGCGCGATGTGGCAAACACCTTGAGCACAGCTTGAGCATTGTCGGCTGGTTCAATATTGAGCAACAAATCCTTATTGGCATTCTTGACCAAACCAAGTTCGCAATATGGCAAGAAATACTGCACGAAACGCTTCTCTTCATAAGGCATGAGCCAAGTGAAGTCGGGTTGATTTTCGGTGTACACACCAGCCATAAGTTCTATGTATGGGCGGTGTGGGTTCATCTTCTTTTCGCTATCCAACGCAGGCACGCCAGCAGGCAAATCGCCATCTTCTACAGGGTCGGTAAGGTTGCGATCCCATGCACGACCGAAATCGCCATTACCCCAAGTCCATTGTTTTTTGCCTGGTGAGAAATGGTGGTCGGCCACATGCAGCATACCAGCCTTAGTGTCGTTCTCGTAGCCACCTTCGAAGTCGTATTTCGACTTTGCAATCATGTATGAGGTAGGCACAAAAATGTTGCGATAGTTAGAAATATCCACGCCAGCGCTGTAGTCCATCTTGTAGTATGTGCCAGTAGCTATTGGAAACGAGGAAACGGCGCGTTTGCCATGGTCGAACACAGCGTTCACGTCGGGCGGGAAGACACTTTGATATTCATCGTTGACCTCCACTGCGGGATTAGCCCACCACAGGAATGTCTGAGGCATCTCCGTAGGATTGTAGAGGCGGCCCTGAATCTCCAGATAGGCATGACCTGGGCGCAACGTAAAACCTGCTTGTCCTTGCTGATGGAACATCTTTTCGCGCTCGTTCACCCACACCGTCACACTGCCATCGGCATTCTCTTCTATGGTGCTATCTACGGGCGAATATGTGCTCGGGCGATGGTGCTGGGGCCAGTTGAACTCGATACCGCCCGAAATCCACGGGCCTGCCAGCCCCACAAGCGCAGGCTTGATAACTTGGTTGTAGTATATGAAATGACGCTTGCGAATCTTGTCGTAGGCCATCTGCACGCGGCCGCCAAGTTCGGGCAGAATCATCACCTTGATGTATTCGTTCTCAATATATATGACGTGATATGTAACGTCGGTTTTCTCATCCGAGATGCTCTCTATGACTGGGTATGGATATACCACACCCGACGAGCCTTGATATACGCGTTTTTCGAGGAAGATGGGATTCTTTTCAGGCTTGCCCACCTCGTAGGTAGGAATGACCACATCTTCGTGCCATGCTTTGACCATAATTATGTTGTATATATTGTTAGTTTATGCATAAATAAGCACACAGATGACGCATATTGAACAGATTCCCGCAGATCTGTATATGGGAACATCACCGAATTGAACGAAATAAACGAAATGTATATGTATGACATTCGTTTAATTTGGTGATATAAAATCTGTGTCATCTGTGCGATGTGATAGCTACGTAATTATTCACTCAGCGCTGTGCCTTTCGTTTCCGGACAACGTTTCCAGAAGAATGTGAAGCCAGCAAAACAGATGGCGCTATAAATCCAAAACGAACCATAAGTACCGAGAGCCGCATTCATTGGCGGAAAACAGAACGTCAGGGTGCAAGAGCCAACCCACAATGCGAAAGTGCAAGTTGCCATAGCTATGCCGCGCACACGGTTAGGGAAAATTTCCGCCAATAGCACCCAGGTGATAGGTCCGAGCGTCATGGCGTAGCACGAGATGGCTGCCACCACAAGGCATACCATACCTATGCCCGTGCATTCGGCGAAATAGCAAGTACCTAAGATTAAGTATATTACACCCAACCCAAACGAACCAATGAGCATCAGAGTACGACGGCCAAGGCGCTCGACTGTAGCCATAGCCACGATGGTAAAAATCACATTGGCTATGCCTGTAACTACAATATTTATGAACATGCCATTCACATCGTAGCCAGCTCCTTTGAAAATCTCTTCGGCATAGTTGAAAATAACATTCGTGCCGCACCACTGCTGGAATACGGCTATCACTATACCTAAAATAAGTATGCCACGGTAACGCACATTCCCAAATAGCTCTTTCAAGCCAACCTCATCGCTATGCTCTGATATGTTTTCGCTCTTTAGTCGCAGATAAACAGGCGATTCGGGTATAAAGAATGCCAAAGCGAGGAACATTCCTGCTGGCACCGCTTCGGCCCAAAACATCCAGCGCCACCCCATCTGCGCATTCCAACTATCTATATGCACTTGCACCGATTCTTCGGCCAAAAGGAAGTTGCAAATTTGAGCTCCGAGAATGCCCAACACAATAGCCATCTGGTTAATAGACACCAGTTTACCACGAATTTCTTTAGGCGACACTTCTGCTATATACATAGGCGAAAGCGCCGATGCTACACCAATGCCAATGCCACCCCACAAGCGAGCTATGTTAAACAGTGTGAAGTCGCTAAATAATCCAGTACCAACAGCAGAGGTAAGAAACAACGTCGCAGCTATGATGAGAAGCTGTTTACGTCCGAAGCGATCGGCCAATGCACCAGCCACCATCGCACCAATCAGACAACCAACGAGCGCTATGCTCATGGCTAAACCTTGCAACATTGGGCTTGCTTGAATGTCGAAGTAGAGCTCGTAGAACGGCTTTGCTCCGCCAATGACTACCCAGTCGTAGCCAAAGAGCAATCCACCCATAGCACTGACGCAGCAAATGAAGTAGAGAAATGATTTTTTCATTATGGTATATATAAGCTTTTTGCAACGCAAAGACAGCGCATTTTTGCTACATCGAAAATGGAAAAAACAGACAAAAAGATGGATTATCTTGCTTTTCTTTGTAATGTAAATATCAAAACAAATGGAACACAGATTGAACAGATTCAATGGATTCCCTCTGGTCACAATTTGGCACAAATTATATCCACTAATTGTGATAAACATTTTTCATGATTTGAAAAAATCCGTCAAACCTGCGTTATCTGCGTTCTCAATATCGTAAGTCGGAATTTGGAATTCGTAATTAATATGGTACGTATAAAACAAGGCTTTTCTGGTTCGCGCGACATAGTGCTGCCGCCGTACGTTATAGATATATATTCGACCGATGCGCTTCTTTCGGCGCTGCATATCACCGATATTGGACATTATCCAGTGGCCGATGGACATTACGTGGAGCGTCGGCAGGGTATAGCTCAGTTTGTGTTTATCTACTGCGTGGAGGGAGCTGGCATGTATTGGATTGATGAACAAGAGTATCATGTGCATGAAAATCAGTGTTTTATTCTGCCTGCCAATTGCCCACATCGTTATGCTGCCGATGAGCATCATCCGTGGACAATATATTGGATCCACTTCGGCGGTTCGCTAGCGCCATATTATGCCGACCAGATGCAGGCGCCGCTTGATATTCGCCCCGAAATAGATTCGCGCATAAGTACGCGCACACACATCTTTGAAGAGATTTTTCAGACCTTACATCAAGGGCAAGGGCTTCAGCAGCTGCATTATGCGTCGTGCCTATTCCACTATTATCTTGGCACGTTGCGCTACGTCAACCAATTCCGCCAGACGCGCGATGATGATAGCGTGGCGAATGATGTTGTGGCTGCGGCCATACATTTTATGAATGAAAATATCGAGAAACACCTCTCGTTGCAGCATTTTGCCGACTACGTAGGCTTTTCGGCATCGCACTTCTCGCATCTTTTCCTCGCACGCATGAACGAGAGCCCGATGTCGTATTTCAATCGGCTGAAAATTGATGCTGCGGCTCAGTTGCTCGAAGACACTGATATGAAAATCAATCAAATATCGTTCAAGGTGGGGTTCGAAGATGCCTATTATTTCTCGCGTCTCTTCACACGCATCAAAGGCAAATCGCCCAAACAGTGGCGCAAAGATGAGCGCTGACCGTTGTGCTACGCGAACAAATTCTTATTGTCTCAATAAGGCGATAAATATTTTATGTATGTCAGTTCAAAAACGCGTTCAAAAGTTGCTTTTATGGTTAACAGAAATTAACTAATAACAGCGCGCAAATCATCATCGTGTATTTTTGTTTTTACGCTAATTGTGGTGAAAAAAACGCGTTTTGGCAACGCATTTTGTTATAAAAATAAAAGCGTAATCCGTTGTTATATATGTATTTGTGGTGAAAATCACCTGGTTGCGTTTTTGCTTTTTGTTGCGCTCCATGTAACGTTGTACATGTTACATAAACGAAAGAATATGCAACGATTTTGTAATAAGTGTTAATTTATGTTTATCTATTTTGCATCCAGAAAACACAAATTGTTTTCCAAGAAACAACCTTAATTATTTATTACAATCTAAAGCTTATGAAGACAAAACTCATGCTTTTGTTGACGCTCTGTCTGTTTGCTACCTCAGTGGCATTTGGACAAACGCAAAATGTCAAGGGTCAGGTGCTCTCAGATTCAGATGGTGAGCCTCTGATTGGCGTATCCATTATTGAAAAGGGTACCACGAATGGCACAGTCACCGATGCGGAAGGTAACTTCGCTATTACCATCGCAAGAGACGCATTGCTGACAGTATCTTACATGGGTTACATTACCCAAACTGTAAAAGTTGAAGGCAGTGACCCTGTAAAAATTAATCTTGTAGAAGATTCAAAACAACTTGAGGACGTTGTAGTCGTTGGTTATGGTACGCAACGCAAGAGCGACCTAACTGGTGCTGTAGCATCAGTAGGAGCAAAAGACCTTAAGAATAGGTCTACAACGGATGCTGCTGCCGCAATTCAAGGTAAGGCTGCAGGTGTACAAGTTTTGAATAGTTCTGGTAAACCTGGTCAAGGTGCATCTATCCGCGTACGTGGTTATGCATCGAACTCCGACAAAATCGGTCCACTCTTGATTGTAGATGGTTTACAAGTAAGTAGCATCCAATACCTCGATCCATCTATGATTGAATCTATGGAAGTATTGAAGGACGCTGCTTCGGCTGCTATCTATGGTGCTGAAGCTGGTAATGGTGTTGTACTTATTACTACCAAGTCCGGTCAAAAAGGGAAAGGCACTATTACTTACGATGGTAAGTTCACCCTCCAATCTCTTGGCAATGTTCCTAAAGTGCTCAACGCAGCAGAGTTCAAAGATTGGATGTCGATGAAACAAGGTGCAGACAAAGTATCTTCTGATATGTCTGATGCTGAAAGCAAGTATGGTTGGGATCCTAACACCGATACCGATTGGTTGAATGAATTCTTCGAAGATACTTGGGCTAAGCAGCATACTATTACTTTCCAAGGTGGCAACGATCGTGGCTCATACTTCGCAAGCCTCAGCTATGTTGACCAGAATGGTATCGTAAAGGGTAGTAAAGATGTATACGAGCGTATTACTGCTCAAATCAACGCTGACTACAAGATTAAGGATTGGCTCCAGATTGGCACCAATACTTCTATCGAAAAATGGCGTACGAAAGGTATATCTGAGAATGGTTATGGTACTGCTCTCGAAATGCTTCTCCTCATCGATCCTTTGACTCCAGTTTATTGGACCGATTCAAAACAATACCTCGACGAGTTCAAGGTTGTTTATGATGCACTACAAGCAGGAACATCTGCAACCAAATACACACTTTTCGGTGATGACAATGGCTACTATGCAACATCATACTTCAACACTCGTCTTTCTGGTGGTAACCCATTCTCTCAGAGAGATCGCGCACAACGTAAAGATGATGGAGTAAACGTACAAGGGACTGCCTTTGTAAATATCAACCCTATCAAGCAACTTGTATTTACATCTCGCCTTGGTTATCGTATCTCTTATAACAATGTCAGCGATTATGAATTCCCATACTACCTCAACGGACAGACCAAGAGTGAAAACTACAAAATCACTGGTGAAAGCAATAACTCGCTCTGGTATCAGTGGGAAAACTTCCTCAACTTCAACCAGACATTTGCTGAAAAGCACGATGTAAATGCAATGGCAGGTATGTCGTTCCGCATATCTAATAGCAATGGTGTGAACGCTAACGCTTCTGGTCCTGACCCTCTCAAGGGTTACACATCTAACTTTATCTTCCTCAACAGTGTTAACGCTGCAGAGTCTACCACAAAACTCGTAGGTGGCGTACCTAACACAACTCGCGCTATCTCATACTTCGGTCGTCTCGTCTATAGTTTCGACAATCGCTATAGCGTACAAACCAACTTCCGTGCAGATGCATTCGACTCATCAAAACTCTCTGCCGACAACCGTTGGGGTAAGTTCTTCTCAGCATCATTAGGCTGGACATTCTCTAACGAATCATTCTTCAAGGAGAATGTTGACGAAAGCATCATGTCATTCGGCAAAGTTCGCTTCTCTTGGGGTCAGAATGGTAACGTAAACGTGCTCAATAACTATCCTTATAGTGTAGGTATCAATACCAACGGCGTGTTCTACAATATGGACGGGACTAGCAAGGTTTACTATGGTTCAATGCCTGAAGACAAAGTTGCCAATCCAAACCTTACTTGGGAAACCTCTGAGCAAATCGACTTCGGTTTCGATATGCGTTTCTTGAGCGATCGTCTCTCTCTCGGTCTCGATTGGTACAAGAAGACCACCAAAGACCTTCTCGTTCCTATCACTCCTATGCCTGAATCAGGTGTTAGCAGCATGACTATCAATGCTGGTGAAGTAGAAAACAAAGGTTTCGAGTTGGAACTCTCTTGGAAGGATAACATCGGCGATGTTCGATATGGAGTATCTGCTAACTTGGCAACTCTCAAGAACAAAGTAACTTACCTCGATCCGTCTATCCAACGTATTGCTGGTGGTAATATCTCAGGTGCCAACGAATGTAAGATGACATGCTATTTCGAAGAGGGCGAATCTCTCTGGTATATGCGTGGTTACAAATATGTAGGCATGGGTAAGAATGATAAGGGCGACGATGTCCCATTGTATATGGGCAAAGACGGCAAAGAGACTTGGGATCCTCAGGCAGAAGATATGACCAATATCGGTAACGGTCTTCCTGACGTAACATACGGTATCACTCTTACTGCTGAATATAAAGGCATCGACCTCTCTATTTTTGGTACTGGTGCAGCTGGTAACGATATTTACTATGGTATGTATCACTCAGGTTACCACAACATTGCAAAGGGTGTATATGATGACTTCAAGTCGGGCAAAATGCCTCCATTGGAGAAAGTAGCAGGTAGCTCAACATTTTGGACTTCTGACGCTGCTGTTTACGATGGCTCATACTTCAAGATCAAACAAATTCAACTTGGCTACACTTTGCCAACTAACATCGTAAAGAAAGCCTTCATGCAGAATGTACGTGCATACCTTTCACTTGATGACTTCTTTACATTCACCAAGTATCCTGGCCTCGACCCAGAAACTGTTACCTCTAAGTACAACGCTCCGGGTATCGACGATGCTGCATATCCTAACATGAGAAAGTTTGTTCTTGGTGTAAGTGTTACTTTCTAAACCTATTAATTTGATTTTTATATGAAAAAGATATTAGTTCCTATAGCACTAATTGCGGGCAGTATGCTTGTCGCTTCCTGCAGCGAGGACTGGTTGGAAGTAGAACAAAAAGCAGTAAGTTCTACCGAAACATTCTATAAGACCGACGAAGATGCCGAGTCTGCATTGATGGCAATGTACGCCACCTACGCAGATCAAATCTCTGGTAACAATGGTATCTGGAGCGCCTACATCATGGGCCTCAACTACTCTGCCGACGACGTTTTCGCAGCCGGTGGTGACTGTGATGACCACTCTGGCTTCCGCGAATTGAACGAATTTCGTTTTGATGCTGGTCTTGAACCAATAAAAGAGTTGTATAACCGACTCTATAAGTCGATTTACTCTGCCAACCTTATAGTCAACTACTTTGGCGGTGACAAGGCCGATACAAAGAAGAAAAAGGAGGCTGTAGCAGAGGCAAGAGTAATGCGTGCATGGGCTCACATGTTGGCTGCTCTTGTTTATTATCAGCCACCGTTGGTAGACCATCTTATCACTGACGATGTTCCTGTAAATGCAGAATCGCAGAAGCAAATACTCGATTGGTGTGTAAAGGAATGCGAGGAGGCAATTGTTGACATCAACGAGCGTCAAGGACAAGGCGATAAGCAGGGTGCTTGGCGTGCTACCAAAGGTTTTGCACAATTCGTTGGTGGCAAGGCAGCTCTCTTTGCTGGCGACAATGCTAAGGTCGTTTCTATAATGAAAGACCTTGTAGAATCTCCTAATTATGCTCTTGTATCTGGCGATCGTTTCCGCGACCTCTTCCATGTAGAGGGCGATGGCTGCGAAGAGAAGATTTTTGAGATTAACTATTCTACCAACACCGCTGCTGCTGGTGGTACTGAATCTTGGCGAGGCGCTAACGGCCGTGGTCGTTGGATGGTAGCTAACGTACTCAATTGGCGTGGTGACGACATCATTGGTGGTGGCAAGAACCCACAAATCTGCTCTACTGGCGGTTGGGGCGGTGGCTCTATCAACCACATTTTTGCTCACAAGATGCTTGATAACGATGGCGATAGCTACCGTCGTAAAGCAACTTTCCTCACATCTGACGAGTTCTTCTATGATGCAACTCTTTGCCCATGGGCAGATGACGTAGAAGCTGGCGGTACACTCAAAACCCGTGCTGAAAAGGAATATGATTTCAAACGTGGTATCGACAATTCTGATGGCTCATTCTCTCGCTCAGACGTAATGGAAGTAAAGATGATGATGCACCCTAATGACGCAGGTAATGAAGTCGGTGATAACTGTAACCAGACCAACCTCTGTCTTGCACGTCTTGCTGAGGCTTACCTCATCTATGCTGAAGCTTGTCTTGCAACTGGTAACAACGCTGAAGCTTTGAAATATGTTAACAAGATTCAGGAACGCGCTGGTTCAAAGACAATTTCCTCATCTGTTAACCTTCAGGTTATTCAAGACGAGAAGGAATACGAACTTTGGTTTGAAGGTTGCCGTTGGCACGACATCGTTCGTTGGGGCATTGCTAAGGAGTGCTACGACAAGGTATTGGACAACATCCCATATCAATTTGACGAATTTTGGTCAAAATCTGAATTCGTTTGGGTGGAAGATATTGACGAAAAGACAGGTGAGGTAAAAATAGATGAAAAGACAGGTAAACCTAAGATGAAGAGAAAAACAGACGAAAATGGTAATCCTATCATAAATAATGCTGTACCTCACAACCTTGTTTACGAAGTACGCCATCCATTCAAGGATATAAAGGGTATTACGCTTGAGTTCAAGGCAGGCAAGAACGAATACTGGCCAATTCCTCAAAGCATCCTCGACATCAATCCTGAGATGCATCAGGTACGTGGTTGGCAGTAGAATATGCCAAGATATTAGCGATAATATCTACACCTAAATAATAATACCGCTGCAAGCATTGGAGTTTGCAGCGGTATTTTTTCGTTATAGTTATAGCGGATTACGGAATATGCCAACCTCATGAACTATAGATTTCAAATTTCTTTGAACGATGTTCGCTATTTCTATAGTCGGTAATCGTAAATTCTCTCCAACGGAGCAATATGAATATCTGTGTCATCTTGTGTAATCTGTGCGATAATAAATCAGCAAACTCGTGAGCTGGGTCGTAAATAAAAAAACGGCAGCCACAAAAGCTGTGACTACCGTCAATCAAAACAAGTATGAAAATCTAACTACCTATTTTACATTGAATGATATTGGTTTGCCCGATTGGCTGTCGCCTGCTACCCAAAGGTCGAAATCGCCTGGTTCTACTACATATTTCATGTCGATATTCCAGAATGCTAAATCGCTCACAGGAAGCTCAAATACCACGTCTTTGGTTTCGCCAGGTTTGAGCGTTACGCGTGCAAATCGTTTGAGTTCTTTCACTGGGCGGGTTACCGAACCGACTTTATCGCGCACGTAGAGCTGTGCTACTTCTGTGCCCTCAACCGAACCGGTATTCTTTAGTTTGAACGACACTTTGAGTGTTTCGTTTGTTGTCAAACTATTCGACGAGAGTGTTATGTCGGAATACTCAAATGTGGTGTATGAAAGACCATAACCGAATGGGAATAGAGGCTCCCAACCAGCATCGAGGTAGAACGAGCGGCAGCCGAGAGAGGTTTGTCCAGCTTCGAGAGGAATGTCGTTTATCAGCACCTCGTTGCCTTCAACAGGTCGACCGGTGTTGTTGTGGGCATAATAGATAGGAATCTGGCCAACATATTTAGGGAATGTCATAGGCAATTTGCCCGAAGGCACTGCATTGCCCCAAAGCAAATCGGCAATGGCTGGACCACCCATAGTGCCCGGATGGAAGTTGAACAACACAGCTGCCGATTTCTGAACCTCGTCGGCAATTGTTAGTGGACGACCAGAAATGATTACAGTAACCAATGGTTTGCCAACTTTGCTAAGAGCATCGATGAGTTCTTTTTGTGCTCCTTGCAGGTCGATATTTGCCAAGCAGTGTGCTTCGCCAGAGAGGATTGACTCTTCGCCTACGAATGCCAAAACGACATCGGCTTTGCGCGCTGCATTTACTGCTTTGGCTATGCCGGCTTTGTTGTTGTCGCGGCTATATGTTAGTCCTGGCTCGTAAACAACATTTACTTTGTTGCCAACAAGCTCTTTGATAGCTGCGAGCGGAGTAACGGTGTGCTCTTTTTCGCCATCGAAAACCCATGTGCCCATTTGGTCGTGCTTAGCATCGGCCATTGGACCAACTATAGCTACCGACTTAACCTTATCGGTTAGTGGCAGAGTGCCATCGTTTTTGAGCAATATGGCAGCTTCGGTTGCAGCTTTCTTGGCCTCCAAGAGATGGCTATCAGCGTAGAGCTCTTTTGCAGAGCGAGCCTCGTCAGTATATGGATTGTCGAACAAACCCAAGCGGAACTTTATGCGCAAAATGTTGCGTACAGCGTTGTCGATGTCGCTCATGCTGACATCGCCGCGTTTGATGGCTTCGGGCAACTGCTTAACAAATGTGTAGCTCACCATCTCCATATCTACGCCAGCCTTAACCGATTTTACGGCAGCATCGTAGCTATCGGCACAGAAGCCATGGTTTATCATTTCGCTGGCTGAAGCCCAATCGGTAACAACAAAGCCGTCGAACTTCCATTCATCGCGCAAGACATCTTTTAGCACAAACTTGTTGCCCGTTGATGGTACGCCATCATTATCGTTGAACGAAGTCATGAATGTAGCAGCGCCAGCGTCGCTCGATGCTTTGAACGAAGGCAAATAGACGTTGCGCAACTGACGTTCGGTGATGTATGTCGAGTTGTAATCGCGACCACCTTCAGCAGCACCATAACCAACAAAGTGCTTAGCACAAGCAGCCATTGCTGTGGGGTCCGACAAGTTGTCGGTTTGATAGCCTTTGACGGTAGCAGCACCCATAACGGATGTCAGATATGGATCTTCGCCATAACCTTCGGCAAGTCTGCCCCAACGTGGGTCGCGAGCTATGTCGACCATTGGCGAAAACGTCCAACGAATACCAGTCGAAGTAGCTTCAATTGCAGCTACTCGTGCGCCACTGTAAACCACCGCGGTGTCGAATGTCGCGGCCTGACCAATAGGTATTGGGAAAATTGTCTTGAAACCGTGGATAACATCGCGCGACATGAGAATTGGAATACCCAAGCGCGACTCTTCTACAGCTATTTTTTGTATTTGATTGATGCGTTTTGCATCAACCTCGTTGAGTATTGACCCTATTTCGCCTTTGGCAATGAGGTCGTGCATTTCATCTATGCTACCGCCAAACGACGATATTTGATTCATCTGACCTAATTTCTCTTCAAGCGTCATCTTGCTAAGCAACGACTCTATGCGTGATTCTATTTCGGCATCGCGACCATCAGCCTCTTGTGCTTGATGTGTGCACGCTGCGAGTGCCACAAAGCCACACAAAGCCATTGATATTTTTGCTAAACTTTTCATATTATTTTTCATTTTGTTTATTCTCTTTCAAACTCATAGATGAAATATAATCATCTTGAGCCGTACAATTTTCGAATTTGGAGTTATCTGCAAATTGCATCAAAAGTTGTTTTGCAACATCTTGATTAGGACGTGCTTTGCGCCATTCACTATAACTATTTCTCGAAGTTTCGGCAAATTTAACTATCACAGAATCCCACTCGGCTGGGCGTTCTATACCCACCATGCAAGAGTTTCCTATTTTCTTATAAGGCCAAAAGGTGTAGCCAATGTTGTTTTGCTTCATCACCTCTACAAATTGAGCTTGCCACTCATTGGTGTTATGACCTATTTCGCCCATATACATCGGTAGGTTGGTCTTGTCGCGAAAATCGATGTACGTTTTTATAGCTTCGGCTGTCGCTTCGCCACCATACCTATGGCATGTATACATTATGTTGTTGTCGAACTTCCAATCGTCGAACATGAAGAAGAACGAGTTCCAATGTGCGCCTCCAAGCAATATGACATGGTTTTGATCCACTTCGCGAATGGTTGCTACGGCCTTCTTGTATAGCGGCTGAAGCAGCGTATAGAGCGTATCCTTATTTTCGAAGTATGGGGCTATGGGCTCATTCATAAGTTCGTAGCCGAGAATTGTTGTTTCGTTTTTATAATGTGAAGCTATTTTCTTCCAAATATCGCAAAACAGTAGTTGCGACTCATTGCTTTCAAATAGCCATGGATAGCCGTAGCTATCGTCGATGTTATCGCCAGTTTGCCCGCCCGGACAGTCGTGCATATCGAGGATGAGGTATAGCCCAAACTCTTTACACCATTTCACCACTTGGTCGATGCGCTGAAATCCATCTTGATTGTTGTGCAAACCCATATAATCTTCGTTGGTGAAGAGTTTATAGTTGAATGGTAAGCGAATGGTGTTGGCACCTTGCTGACTGATGAACTCAATGTCGGCGCGCGTGATATAGTTATCTTTGAATTTACTCCAAAATTCAGCAGTGGCATCAGGCCCGACAAGTTGCTTAAGCATCAGGTCGATCATCCAAGGCGAGTTGGTTTTCGAGAAACCGAACATATAGCCTTCAGGATTGAGCCAATTGCCGAGATTGGTACCTTGTATGTAGAGTTTTGTGCCATCGGGCTTGATGAGGTTTGGACCATCTACACGCACAAAGTCAGTCTCTTTGGGTAAAGATGGCTCACCTACGCAAGCCACTATAAGTGCCAAAGTAGCTACATACGTACTGAGTCTTCTAATCATTATTGTTGCCTATTGTTTGTTTCAGATTACTTCTTTTGGAAAACGCGAACGTAGTCTACTTGCATTGTGGTAGGTAGAGCCGATTCGTCGATGCCTTTGTAGCCGCCCCAAGAGCCACCCCAAGCAAGGTTTAGAATGATGTAATAAGGCTTGTCGTAAGGGTAATTTTTGACAGTGCCGTCGGATTTGTACGAGAGCTGTACCTTGCCGTCGACGTAAGTTGTGATGCCCTCTTTGGTCCATTCCATAGCGTATGTATGGAAATCGTCTTCTGCACCTTCGCAAAGCATTTCGTGGGTTACTTGGTTGCCAAGCGTATGTACGTGACCTTCGGCATGAAGACTCGACGAAACGTAATTTGGATTTGCGCCAACCTCTTCCATAATGTCTATCTCGCCACATTTGGGCCATCCTTCGTTAGCCCAATCTACATTGACGGGCATCATCCAGAAAGCAGGCCATGTGCCTTTGCCTTTAGGAAGTTTGATGCGTGCTTCTATGTAGCCATATTGCCAACCCTGTTTGTCGTGGGCATAGACTCTGCCGCTATAAATCTTGTCGTTTTCTTTGAGGCATTTGATTTTCAAGATACCATCTTTCACCTCTGTTACGCGCTTACCCTCAGGCGATTTCTCGTTTACGTAGTTCTGAAGCTCGTTGTTTACCCAACCTGAGTTTTGTACCTCGTGGCGCCAATCATTTGCGTTGAGCGAGGTAGATGTTTGGTCAAATTCATCGTTCCATACAAGTTTGTAACCTTCTATTGGACAAACGATAGCATTAGGGTCGGGCACGCCGTCGCCACCCGCTTGTTTGACGGTGACAGCTTGTCGGGCTAAGCCAGACATGAATGTGATTGTAGCTTCTCGTGGTTCGTATTCGTCGCTTTTTAGAACGTTAACTGTTACTACTGTTGACTTTTCTGTAGAATTATCGGGCGTAACTGTAACCCAATCTTTATCAATAATAACAGACCACTCTCTTTCTGACGTAACCGTAATCTCTTTTTCGCCTGCCAATCCATCGAAATTAAGTTCCGATGCACTTACAGACAAAGCAGTTACTGTAGGCTCGACATTGTTGTCATCTTTATCGCAACTTGGAGCTATAAAGAGCGCACCACAAGCGAGTAATGTAGATAATAACATCTTACTATTCATATCAAGGGTTATTAGAACAAAACTGCCGGCCGTGAAGCCGGCAGTTAATCAAATAATTAGATTGATATCTAAAGTTGTCTGGTTAGTTCTTTTTGAATACTATGTTGCTAATTTTTACGTGAGTACCTGCAGGTATTCCGCCAAAATCGAACACAAGAGACAGCGCATGAGCATCGCCCTTTGCAAGCTGAACGCCCATAGCTTTATATTCAAATGCTTGACCGCCAGTGATGTCGTGTCTGTCACCAAAGAAGAAGTTGTCGTCGTGCTTTTTATCAGCCGACTCGTCAGACTGTGTTAGCTTTATTGTTACACCAGCAACATCATCATCAGTTTCAATCTTGCAAGCAAAGTTATAAGTAGAGGCCAATTCTGCTGGAATATTGGTATGAAGTGCTACCTGAGCTTGCCATTGTGAACCACCATTCTCTACTGCAGTGAACGACAATACGCCATCTTCGAAAGTATATGTTGGAGATGTCAACTGTTGCCAACCTCCGTCGGCCCACCAAAATGTTACAGGAGAAACGAGGTCCGACTCAGATTTGATGGTCCAAAGGTTGTCCTCATCAGCAGGATCCATTGATATATTTTCAGCGAAATATATGTCGTGAACTTTTATTTTAGTGCCTACTGCTGCACCACCAAAATCGAGTACGAGCATCACTTTAGAAGCGTCGGCAGCTTTAGCCAATGAAACGCCTTCGATCTTGTATACGAATGGTTTGCCACCCGTAACATCATGACGGTCGCCAAAGAAATAGTTTTCGTCGTCGCCATCTTGAGTGAGTTTTATAGTAGCTCCTTTTACGTCTTCATCAGCTTCAACAACACAATAGAAATCATATTTCTTAGCTTGTACTGCCGAAATGTTGGTATGGAGTTTTACTTGAGCTTGCCATTGTGAACCGCCATTTTCTACGGCAGTGAGCGACAATTCGCCATTTTCATAAGTATATGATGGAGATGGCAACTGCTGCCAACCACCGTCGGCCCACCAAGTTTCTACAGCAGAAGCGAGGTCAGATTCAGATTTGATAGTCCAAAGGTTTTGTGCTGAATTGACATCCCAATCCATTGTTACTTCAGGTTCAGTAGGCATACCTTCATCTTCTTTACTTGTAAGAACCATACGCCAAGCAATGTTGCCATTGTCGCAAACGAGAGCAAGAGTGTTGCTGGTTATCGACTCGATGCGATACAATGGGTTGTTGTATGTATCATCGTTAGGTATGTATGGCAAGAGAGTTTTAGGAGCGAACTGTATGTAGAGACAATCCTCGCCATTATACTTGCCAGGAATGAGCGTATACTTAGCGGACATTGCTTCTACTGGAGCCATGAAGTCGTTATTATCATTGGTGTTGTGTTCAGCAAATATTGAGCAACCAGTATTTACATAAACAGTTCCGCCCTCGCCAGGGTTGTAGGTATATGTACCTTCAGCCGCGCCATCAGAATCGGAATGAGCGAATGTGAGGCGATCGTCGTATACGCCCCAATCGGCTTTATCGTTAGGAGAAGCCGACCACCAGTTAGAACCGTCGGTGCCAGATTCGCCACAGCCAAGGTGACCTTTCTCTGTGTAGCTTACACGCCAAGTTTTGTCAACAAGTTTGTTGAAATAGATAGAGAAATCGACCTTGGTCTCGTTGAAGGTAAATTCGGCCGTTTTAGCAGCATTAGATATACCGTTGCGGTTGCCCACTTTGAGCGTAATAGTGTGAGTACCAGCTTCCATGCTACTATAGCTAATGGTGGCGAGGCTCGAATATTTCACGTCGTCGATATACCAAATGAGATATTGACCAGGAATTTCCTCGGTTTTGGCTGTCATGGTGTTGGTCTCTTGGTCTACATCAACGGTGATGTGGTTGGCTTCGATAGTGGGCAAATTGCTTAAATCTACTCCGTCGAACTCTTCTGGCGAACATGAAGCCATTGAGCCTACAACAAGAGCGCCCAACATATATTTATAAATACTTTTCATATATAATCTACTTTTTCCCATCGGTGCTCCGATAGCCTACTTAGAGGCTATCAAGAGCTGATGGATTGGTAAACAATAACATTACTTACTTATATGCATTCTGCTTGAGGTTAGAGTCTGAGTCTAATTCGCTCTGAGCTATTGGAAGATATTTCTTCTTCTCGGTCCAGGTGCCTACACGTCCTTGATCGGCTGGGTTTGTACCATCGCAAGGTGTAGGAACGAGAACTGTAGCAGCAAGACCCGTACGAACAAGATCCCAGTAGCGTTTGCCTTCGCCAACGAACTCGAGTTTGCGCTCGTTAATAATGTTGTCGATAGTAGCATCAATGGCATTGAGACCGGCACGCTTACGCACTTGATAGATAAGTGCTTTAGCATCGCCCGAACCAGCGCCACGAACAATGAGTTCGGCAGCGTTGAGGAGAGTCTCTGCGTAGCGATAGTAACGATAGTTGTTGTTGTAGTTAAGGTTGTTATCGAAACCAGCATCACCATTGTTAGCGCTCTGAGGACGATACTTCTTGAGCCAGATGTGGGTGTCTTGGAAACGATTGGTGTACTCTACACCTCTAACATCCCAGCAAGTAGCATCGCGGCGCACATCACTCTCTTCATACATATTGTATGTAGATACGCGAACTGGAAGGAAGCCCCAACCATCGGCGCCTTTGTCCCAACCATCGCCACCAGGCCATGAGTTCGGAGAGATGAGCGTTGGCAAGACGGTGCCACCTGTTGCAAGTGGAGAGTTCCAGCCACGATCGTTGTTGTTGTCCTCGTAGTTGATTTCCCAAATAGACTCTTTGCACCATTCGCCGCTCTCTTCCCATATTGCTGCGAAATCGTCGTTAAGTTCGTATTCGCCACTATTGATAATCTCGTTCATGTAGCCAAGAGCTTTGCTGTAACGCGATTCATCGTTTTGATACATAACCATTTCGGCGTAGAGCATATAGCCCATAGCTTGCGATACTTTGCCAGCATCAGAATTTCCCCATTTCATAGGGAGAACTTTTGAGTCGAGAATGCCCTCAAGCTCGGGAATGAGTTGACTATAAACCTCATCGGCCGAAATTTGTGGAGCAGTATATGGGTCTGACAAATTCTCGAGGTAGAAAGGTATGTTGCCGAAATAGTGCCACAACATGTTGTAGTAGAACACGCGGAGCAATTTTCCCTGTGCTTCATACGATGCGTATGCCTCGGCCGACATGTTGCCTTGAGCCCATCCGAGATACTTCAAAAGGTCGTTGCAACGTTTGATGCCCGAGTAGTCTACAGTCCAAAGTGAACTGAGCGTGTTGTTCTCATCGGCTTCGAAGTTAGAGATCATGTGCCAGTTTTGCATGTCGGTAAGGTTTGAACCGCCCACCCAAAAGAGGTCGCCCATAATTTCTGCATCGATATTTAGGGCATTGTACTGACCTAAGCCCCAATCTGGCCAATGGATAGGGTCGTATGCAGCATAAAGAGCCTCTTTGATATGATCTTCAGTAGTATAGTATTCTTCGAGAGGCTCACCGTTCGGGTTTGTAACCTCAAGGAAGTCTTCGTTGCAGGCTGTTGCTATTAGCAAACTTGCCGCACAGTATCCTAATATGTTTATCTTTTTCATAAATAATCTGTTTTAGAATTAGAACGTAAGGTTGAAACCAACAGTGTAGGTGCGAGCCTGTGGATATACGCCACGGTCGATGCCGAGTGATGTACCACCAGAAGCAATTTCAGGATCGAAGCCCCAGTACTTAGTCCAAGTTACAAGGTTGTCGGCCGATACGAATACTCTGAAACGTTCGATGAATGCCTTTTCTGTTATGTTCTTTGGCAATGTGTAGCCTATCTGAAGCGTTTTGAAGCGTAGGTATGAACCATCGCATACGTATAGATCAGAAACTTGCCAGTTTTTAGAGTCGCCCAAGGCAAGACGTGGATATTTGTTTGAAGTGCCTTCGCCAGTCCAGCGGCTAAGCATCCAAGTTGGGTAGTTACCCGAATAGATGTCCTGACGATAAGTAGCGTCGAATACATCGGCACCTTGAACGCCTTGGAAGAACATATTTATATCGAATCCGTGCCATTCTGCATTGAAATTCAAACCGAATGTCCAATCAGGATTACCATTGCCGATGTTTGTGCGGTCGCTTGTGTCGATCTTTCCGTCACCATTAACATCTACAAAGCGAACATCACCAGCTGTAATGTCGTCACCCTGAAGAGTGTTCTCTTTTTTACCACCGAGAGCAGCTATATAATCGTTCACTTCTTTCTCGTTTTGAAGAATTCCTGCGGTCTTATAACCATAGAAGAATGGGAAAGGAAGATCATTTTCGGCGCGGGTTACTGTGCCAGTTATACCCTGAACACCATCAAGATTCAAGAAACCTTCAGTGTTACCAAGGTTCTTAAGTTCGTTCTTTAGGTACGATACGTTAGCAGTAGTAGAGAATTTAGCGCTACCGATGCTCCATTTATATCCCAACTCAATTTCGATACCTTTATTCGACATATCGCCAACGTTGCCTTGAGGTTTAGTCTCGCCAACGTATGAAGGAATAGGCATTTCGATAATCATACCGTTAGTCTTCTTGTTGAACAAGTCGACAGTAAGGGTAAGAGAACTATTCAAGAATGCGAGGTCGAAACCGAGGTTAGTTTGCTCCGACTCTTCCCACTTGAGGTCGGGGTTTGCAGTCTTATCGGCCTTAGAACCAATATACTTCTGAGCAGTAGTACCAAAAAGTACATTGTTGTTGATAGAAGTAAGAGTGGTATATTGGAAATCGCCAATGTTATCGTTACCATTTTTACCCCAGCTCAAACGAACTTTTGCTGAGTTAAACCATTCAGGGAGTTCCATGTAAGGCTCGTTGTGCAAGTTCCACATTACAGATGCTGAAGGGAAGATACCAAAACGGTTGTTAGTACCGAATCGTGAAGAACCGTCTCGACGTATTGTTGCCGTAACGCCATAACGTTCGTTGTAGTCGTAGCTCAAACGGCCAAGCATAGAGATCATGCGGTGCTCGGTGTAAGGTCCGCCCCAAACGCTGTGCTGAATCTGAACTTCGGTTTTCTCTTCACCTACGGAAATTACATAGTCGCCAGTAGCATAATTGATAGATGGCTTATCGATATTTACCAAGTTCCAACGGCTGCCACCAAGGTCGCTACCTTTAGATTTCATGATTGAGTGAGCAACAGTAACACCAATTGTGTGAACATCGGCGAATGTCTTGTTATACGACAAGGTGTTTTCTATCTGCCAATAGCAGTTTTGCGCCTTAGAAGAGGTTGCCTCTGTATGCTCGTTATGGTTGTTACCAGAGAAGTAGTTGAGTTTCTTCACTGCACCATCGTAGCCCCAGAACGACATGTCGGCGCTATAAGTACCACGATACTTGATTTCGTCCCATAACTGAATGTCGATTGAAGCTGAAGGAACGAACTTGTGCGACCAGTTTTTGCTTGGATTGGTGGCATCGAGAATTGCTAATGGGTTGTTCATCTCTTGGTATGTACCCTGATAGCCCGGAATGGTGTAATATTCGCCAGCGCTATTCTTAGCAAGTTCATAATTAGAATAGGTGTCGGCCATCTCTTCTGCAAATTTACCTGTTACGGTAGGAGTGAGAATTGGCGACATATAAAGTGCAGAACCAAGCGCAGAACCATATTCAGAGTTGGTAGAAATACCAGTGCTATGAGTGCGCATGTATGCAACGTTCACACCCAAATCGACTTTGTTTAGGAAGTCGCGCTCATTAGATGCGTCAACCAAAGTAAATTGGGTGTTGCTGCGAAGTGTAAGACGGTCGTAGTTCGACTGTCCATAGTTACCACCAACGATACCTTCTTGGTCGAAATAGCCTAACGACAAATAGTAGCTAACGCGGTCTGATGCACCACTTACAGACAAGTCGTGATTCTGAACCGGAGCATTGTCGTTGAATACAAGATCTTGCCAATCGGTACCATCACCTACAATAGCATCGCCCTTGTAGTCGGTCAAATTGTAAGGATCTTTGAATGGTGCCTCTTTGCCACCGTTTACATACTTCTCGTTTTGAAGAATAGCATAATCGACAGCGCCAGTAACTTCGCGATGACGTGCTGCGCTTTGCCAACCCCACGAAGCATTGTAGTTGATAACAGCATCGCCCTTCTTACCTTTTTTAGTGGTAACAAGTATAACGCCGTTGGCAGCACGTGCACCATAGATAGCACCCGAAGCTGCATCTTTCAACACCTCAATCGATTCAATATCGTTCGGGTTGACGAAGTCGAGACCACCTTCGATAGGCATGCCATCTACAATGTACAATGGGTCTGAATTGTTGATAGTACCTATACCACGAATGCGAACTCGCGATCCTTCACCCGGCTGACCTGAATTAGATGTAACGTTGACACCAGCCGCAAGACCTTTCAGTGCGTTATCCATACGTACAGGAGCTTTACCTGCAAGGTCCTCTGCTGTTACCTTGGCAATGGCTGCAGAAACAACGCTCTTCTTTTGTACGCCATAACCAATTACCACGAGGTCTTCGAGCATTGCCGACTCCTCTTCGAGTACAACATTAATAGTGGTCTGATTACCTACTACAATGTCTTGTGATGCGTAGCCTATAAACGAAAACGAAATCGTTGCGCCTTCGTTTACCTTCAGATTGAAATTACCGTCGGCATTGGTTAGAGTACCATTAGTAGTACCTTTTTCAATCACATTTACACCAATTATTGCTTCTCCAGAGTTGTCTACAACTTTGCCGTTTATCGACATTGTTTGTGCAAAAGCAACTGTGGATAGAAGCATTGCAACGAAAGCAAGTGCTACTTGCCGCGCTACTATAAATGTTCTCTTTAGCATAATGACAGTTTGTTGTTGATGAATTAGATTTTATTAACACATAATGCAAGTCTACTACTCTTATTGCTCATAGCTTTTTACATATTTATGTAAATATGGATTACTTTCGATGTTCGATTTTGTAATTTGTTGTGTTTTAGATGTATACAAAAATAACATAAAAAATAAATATGGATTATTGCGTCCTAAATATTGCGATTTGAAGCCATAATTTTATCGATATTCTGCTCATAAAGCAAAGTAAAATTATCTTTACGGTCGCAAATGAAATGTAAAAGAAATGAAAAAAGGCTCTTTACTTCTAATACTCATATCATTAACTACTCATGTATTGTGCATAACTCCCCAACAACTCGACTCTCTCTACCGTGCTATAGATCTCGCAATAGATTCGTCGCATATATACTTACAGCGAAAAACCGAACGCATAAATCTTCTAAAGGTTCGCCTGCAAAAGACTGAGAGCCTTGAAGAGCGCTTCGCTTGGTCCAAAAGTATTTATGAAGAGTACCAACCATTCAACAACGATTCGGCGATAGCATACCAATATATATGTCTCGACATTTCGCAGAAAATGGGCAATAGAGATTTTTACCAGCAAAGCCTTATGGCGCTTGCCGACCAGCTTACCGAATCGGGTTTCTATCACGAGGCATACATACATTACAACAAGCTAAAGACCGAGACTCTCAGCGATGAGATGAAGCATAAATACTATTATTGCCTTGGTCGACTCTATGGCGAGATGAGCTACTATACGCACGAGCCTAAATTCAGAAACGAGTTTTCGGACTATGCAGCTGCAATGCGCGATTCTCTTTTGGCTTATCCCGACAGTTTGTCGCTCACGTGGATTCACGAAATGACTGTTATGCAGATAAATGAAGGCCGATTCGACGAAGCCTTCAAATGTTGCAATTTCTGGGAACAACATTGCGAACCTGGTAGCCGCGATTGGGCTACAATGGCCTATTTTCGTGCTTTGATTTATGGTGAACAAGATCAGATGAATATGTATCGCTATTGGTTGGCTCAGGCTGCCTTGGTAGATATTCGGCTCGCCATAATGGACCAGGGAGCTCTTTGGTCGCTTGCTCAAACTCTCACCACCGATGAGGCCGACCGAGCCTTTCATTATGTGGACTTCTCGTGGAAATGCTTGTCGCAATTCAGCACCCACATGCGCTCGTGGCTTGTGGCGCCCATCGTTATAAATATAAATAACCAATATAAGCAGAGCTTGCAGGATGCCAACAGACGACAGACGTATACTATTGCTGCTATTAGCATACTTGCAGTAGTGCTTCTGCTTCTGTTGTTCTACGTGCTGAAAAAACGCCGTCAGCTATCCTATTCGCGTAGCCAGTTGCAGCTTGTTAATCAGCAACTTTCAGAGGCTAATAGCAAACTCTCGGTTATGAACGAACATTTGCACCAATCGATGATGCAACAAAACGAGCTCAACCGTGTCAAGGACGAATATCTCGGCTCATTCTTCAGTATCTGTTCTGAGTATATAGACAAACTCGACAACTACCGCATCAAGATGAACCGAAAACTAAAAGCCGGGCAATACAAGGAACTTTTGCGCATGACCGATTCGGAACAGATGAAGAGCGACGAACTCGAAGAACTCTTCCATCACTTCGATGAGGTATTTCTACATATATTCCCAACTTTCGTCGACGACTTCAACGCCCTTCTGCGTCCAGAAGAACGCTTGGTTCCGCCAGAAAATAGTCTCTCTACCGATTTGCGAATTTTTGCACTTGTGCGCTTAGGTATTACCGAAAGCTCCAAGATTGCCGAATTTTTGCACTATTCACCCAATTCTATCTATGCCTATCGTGCTCGCATCAAAAACAAAGCCGCAGGCAATCGCGACGACTTTGAGCGCGATGTGATGAAGATTGGTCTTAACTGATAGCCCTATCAATGGTGAATGTGGAGAGCAATTGCTCAAGGCACGCTTCATAGCTTGTAGCTCATTCTAAACTCTTTAGGCGACATACCAGAGCGGCGGCGAAAGAATTTGCAAAACGCCGCTTGGTCGGAAAAGCCAAGGTCGTTGGCTATCTTTTGTATTGTAGCCGATGAGGTGGCAAGGTGGTTGCGCGCTTCGGCATATAGAAGCTCCGAGATGAAATCCGAAGGTTTGATACTTGCTTGTTGGTTGGTTATTCGGGTGAGATATTGAGGCGTAATGTTGAGAGCATTGCTATAGAACGACACATCGTGATGCGCAACGAAATGTAGCTGTGCTAAATGGATAAATTGGTCGAAAATCGATGATGCCCGTTTGCTTCGGTTTTCGCTTGGTGGCATGTTGTTGGTTTTCAGACTGTCGTATTCTAAAAAGAATCTGCACAAAGCATTTTCTATTAACTCTTTCCAATATATATGGTCGCGCCGAGAGGTTTGTGTATAGAGGTCGTTGAAGGCGCGAAGAATAGTGCCCACTTCGTGAGGCTTAAGTTTGCTCACTGGGTGACGTCCCGTGTCGAGCCCACTTGTTATTCTACTGCGAAGATCGATGAGTGGCAATTGGTCAACCATTTGCGTCGAAATAGACATGACGAAGAATTCAAAATCGCGCGAAGTAGACACATACTTAATCAAATGAAGTGGAGTGCACACAATCAAATTACCAGATGACACATTGTAGCTGTGTTGTGCAATGTTCATTTCGGCACTGCCATTGAGCACAAGCATGTAGCTATAGGCTTTTAGGTAGAATGCCGTTTGTCCATTTATTCCTGCGCGAAAGCTCTCGTTTGGCTGGCTATGGTATATCGAAAGAAGATCTCCGTAGGTCATTCCTCGGTGCGAGCGCTCTATGTCGGGAATCGAAAATACGTGTATACTATTCTTAATCATAGAATTAATATTATTTGTATATGGACAAATCTTTTTGCGCAAATATAGATAGTACGTATGATTTTGGTTCGAATTTGACAAATATCGTGTTGGTTTGAACAATTGTAGCATGTCTTATGAGCGTAGTTTTGCTCTGCGAAAAAATAGGATATGTATATTAATTGTAAGTATTTGAAATTTAGTGCATTACTAATTATTGCTACTGTTAGCATAAGTAATGCCATAGCACAAACGAAACGATTGTCGATGGACGAAGTTTTTCAGCTTGCCGACGAACAGAGTCTGTCTCTTGCAGCCTCAAGAAGCGAAATAGTAGAGGCCGAAGAGGGAGTTAGTTCAGCTAAGAGCAATCGAACTCCCGACATCGATTTCAATTTGCAACTCTCTTATTTGGGCGATGTCCGTATTATGGACCGTGATTTCTCGAATGGCTTCAACACCTCCACACCACATTTGGGAAACACATTTTCGGTGGCTGTCACTCAAGTGTTGTTTGCTGGCGGTGCAATAAAGAAGTCGATTGAGTTGAGTGAACTGAAAACTACTATTGCTAAGCTTCGTTACGAAGGTAATCGTCAGGCGGTCCGACTACTTGTGGCTGGCTATTATCTCGACCTTTGCCAACTGCGTAACCAGATACTTATTCTTCAGAAGAATAAAGAGCAAACGCAAAAACTCGTAGACGACATTGAGGCTAATTATGAGGCTGGTACGGCTCTGAAGAGCGACATCACTCGCTACGAAATGCAACTTCAAGATCTCGACCTCCGTTTGACTCAGGCTCATAATGCATTCGATATAACTAATAGCAACCTTGTGGCAGCTCTCGATTTGCCTCATTCTACTGTTATTGAGCCCGATACTAATATTATCAACCTTCAAGAGTCGGTTGCCAACGAGTCGGAATGGTTGCAAAAAGTGGACGTCTCTCCTGCCGTGCGCATCTCAGAGTCGATAGTCGACATAAATACCAAAAGCGAAGAGATTGCAAAAGCTGCTTATCGACCCACTATAGTGCTTCGTGCTGAGGATAACTTGAATGGGCCTATCACGTTTGAAATTCCCACTATCGATAAAAATGTTAATTATTGGTATGTTGGCGTAGGTGTTAGTTATAATCTTGGTGCTATATACAAACAAAAACACGCGGTTAGCAAACTCCACACCGCCACTGCTACAGCTCGTACGCAATATGAGGCTCTTCAAAACGATATGCGAGCTAAAGTGCATGCTGCATATGTTAAGTATCAAGAGGCCTTGTCGATTCGTAGGACGCGCGAAAAAAGCCTTCAACTTGCTCACGAAAACTACGATGTCATTCAGTATCGCTATCTGAATGGTATGGCATTGGTCACCGATATGCTCGATGCATCGAATCAGCAACTATCGGCCGAATTGATGCTTATTAATTCCCAAATGTCGATTGTTTATAGCCATTGTTTGCTTCTTGCAGCAGTTGGTTTGTTGTAGTAATATGTTGATTTATAGATATATATAAGTAATAATCATGAAAATTTCTGCTAAAATTATATTTAACGTAGTTGTCGTATTGATGCTTGTTGGTGGCGTGTGTATGGTATGCTCACGTTTTATTCACCTTGGAAATGTAGAATATACCGACAATGCTCAGGTTCGTCAACTTGTGACGCCAGTAAACTCGCGAGTGCAAGGTTTTGTGAAAGAGGTTCGCTTTTCAGAATATGCACAAGTAAAAAAAGGTGACACTCTTCTCATTATTGAAGATGCCGAGTTCCGTCTCCGTTTGGCTCAAGCAAAGGCCGATTTTATGAATGCCACGACGGGAAAAACGGCAATGAATACGACCATCTCGACCACCGAAAACAATATCGCAGTTACCGATGCTGGAATAGAAGAAGTGGCTATTCGTTTGAAAAATGCCGAGACGGAGCTTAATAGATATGCTGAACTTGTGAAACGTGGTGCTGCCACTCAGCAGCAATACGATAGGGTAGAGACGGACTACAATGCTACCAAGGCTCGCTACGAGCAACTTATGCGTCAGAAAAATTCTACTGCACTCATAAAGCAAGAACAGACTGTTCGTCTTGGACAGAACGATGCTGCTATTCAAGTGGCGGCTGCGCAACTCAATTTGGCGCAACTCAATTTGTCGTATACCGTGATTGTTGCTCCGTGCGATGGTACTACGGGTCGTAAGGATATTCAAGAGGGACAACTTATTCAACCCGGGCAGACTATAGTTGACATTGTTGCCGATGGCGAAGCATGGATTATTGCCAATTATCGCGAGACTCAATTGTCAAATATCGCAGTGGGTGCCGAAGTAGAAATAAAGGCAGATGCTGTTCCCGATGTTGTCTACACCGGACATGTGGTGGCTATTTCTCGTGCTACTGGTGCCGCCTATTCTGTTATTCCGCAAGATAATGCCACTGGCAATTTCGTGAAGGTAGAGCAACGCATTCCTGTAAAGATCATGCTTGACGATAGTGATAAAAACAGTCTCTTGCGTGCGGGACTCAACGTTGAATGTGAGGTGAAGTATTAATATACATAGGAGAGCAAATAATAATGGAACAGCAAAAAATGCAGACTCATGCTGGCCCTCCAATGGTCTTTGCCATGCCTATGATGCGCGATTTTGTGCCCAAGCCTCTGCGCCCGTGGATATATGTAGTGTTTGCCTTCTGCTTTCAACTTGGAGGCGGCTTATATCTGGGTGCTATCAATGAGATAATAAGTACTCGTCAGTTTTTGCTCGAAGATGTTCTTATGTGTCTCTATTGCAATTTGGCTGGAATGGCAGTCTATTTTCCTCTGCTTTTCAGAATGAAGTTCCATTTTCCCAATAAAGTATTGCTACTTGGGGCTTCTGTAGGTCTGATTGTGTCGAATATTGGTGCTGCCTATGCGCCCAACTTGCCTATGTTGTGGCTGTTCTGCATAATAAGCGGATTTTGCAAAATACAAGGAACATTCGAATGCATGAGCAACATCCAATTATGGATGACTCCTAAGCGTGATTTCCGCGTCTTCTTCCCTTTGTTGCACATATTTATTTTAGGTGCAATGCAAGTGAGCGATTATTTGGCTGCTCAAATAGCCTATACCTCGGCTTGGGAAAATATGCATTGGCTCATGTCTGGCATATATATGACGATAGCTATTGTGCTAATTATCATTACGAAGGCTGTCTATATTATGCCTCCAGTGCCGCTTAAAGGCATCGATTGGATAAGCGCGTTGCTATGGCTGGCTTTCCTATTGCAGTGGGCTTTCTTTTTTTGCTATGGTCAAACTCTCGATTGGCTCCACTCTGCATCTATGCGAACTGTAGGCATTGCTGCTATTGCAACTTCTGTTCTCATAGTGGTGCGTATGTTGTGGCTCAAGCAACCATATATCGATCCGCAGATTTGGCGCGTAAAACATTTCTTGCCTATTCTATGTATCATCACCATTGCAGAAATATGCTTCGCTTCCGAGCATGTGCTCGAAGAGGTGTTTTATGAGCATGGCTTGGAATATACCGATCACGTTGCGGCTCGGCTCGATTGGTGGTCTTTTATGGGCGTGGTTATTGGCTGCCTATTTGCATTGTTATGGATGAAGGTTTGCGACTTCAGCAAGTTGCGACTTGTAACCATTGCCTTTTTTGCTTTGGCTGCTTACCTAATTATATTTTACAATATCATATCATCCGCGCTGAATATCGAGTCGTTGCGATTGCCTCTTATGTTGCGTAGTATGGCTGCTGCCATCATGTCTATAGCTTTGATGACACTTTTGCATGACATATTTACTTTCCAGACCTTTTTTATGGCGCTATCTATATTCAATATGATTCACATGGTTATTGGTGGAGTTGTTGGCGCTGCTTTTTATTCTTATGGGCTTAATTATTTTATTGCTGATAATATTAGCCGCTTTTCGCAGTGCTTCGACCATATTTCTATGAGTGTTGAGAACATACCATTTGCTTTCAAGATGGATAGTTTTAGCCATACCGTCATGCTTGTAAGTATTAAGCAACTTTATGGTATAGTGGCTTATGTATGTCTTTCTGTGGGTATGCTACTGTTGCTCTATAAGTTGCCACTTCGTAGAGGGTTCAAGCGAATGCAGTCGTGGAACGATGTCGGGAAGCGAATGCTCAAACGAATGGCGCGACAAGAAAAAAAGGCGTAGCTTTGCTGCATGAAAACAACAATAGAAAACAAAGAATTTAGCGGCGAGCGTCCACTCTTCGGTAGTAAAGACGTCGTTTTGCGTGGTGTAACTATTCACACTGGCGAGTCGGCTCTGAAAGAGTGTGCCGATGTTGAAGCTTACAATTGCCGTTTCGAAGGTCGTTACCCATTTTGGCACAACGATAATTTCATTATCGATGGGTGCACATTGACGGTCGATTGTCGTGCTCCTCTGTGGTATTCTCGTAATATGCTCGCATCAAAAACAAAGCCGCAGGCAACCGCGACGATTTTGAGCGCGATGTGATGAAGATTGGTCTCAACTGATAAGACTCCAATAGGATATAAAAACAGAAAAGGCAGGCGCTCTGTAACGGAGTTCCTGCCTATTTTGTGTGGCTATGTATAGCAAATGTTCTACTTGCCAGTACGTATGTATTGCAATGCGCGCTCAAGTTGGTTGTCGCGACCATTTCGGCGGAGAAGTTTCTCGTCCAAATCTATTTTTATGTCGGGAGTTACGCCCACGCCTTCGCAAATCTCCTTGTCGCTATTGAAGTAGGCTGAGCAAGGTATGTATGCATAGAATGGAGTTTCGTCTTGTATGCCAACGACGCTGGCGTATGTAAGTGAATAGTAAATAGGATCGTCGTAGAGCGGGCTATATGCGCCCCAAGTAGGCGTGCCAATAACGCGAGCATTGCTCAGATCTTTTGCGCCGAGACACGTCTGCTCTGACATACTTACCGAGTTGCAGTTTGCCAACACCACAATAGGCTCCGAGATAGCCTCCTGACCAGCATCGAGCGTAGGCATGACGTCGGGCGTGAGTGGTGAGTAGTCGTAGCGACCAATGCCAGTTTTTATGCGGTGGTATCCAAACTTGTGACCACCTTCGCGCAGCAACGAGCCAAGTACGTATTGATAATCGTCGCTGTAGCCGCCGCCATTGTTGCGCACATCTATAATTACGCCCTTGAGCTGACGATTGTAGTGCAACTCTTGCACGGTGTTTACCCAATTATCTATTACGTCGAACACGCGGTTGCTAAGCGAATCGGAGCAGTATGAGCCACCAACGATGCCATTGATGAAAGGGTAGAGCCCGAAGTCCGACAGCTGGAAGTATACAATGCCATCGCGGAAGAGTGCCAAACGCACGTCGAGGTAGTCGCTGCTCTCTATGTCGTAGACATTCAAGTCAATGTCGAGCTTTTTGCATATGTCTCTTAGCTCGTTGTTGTAGTAGTCCGCGGCGCTGTAACTATTTGGGTTGAATCTCTCCAACTCTTGTTTTGCGGCCTTGTAATTATTCAGAAAATAGTCGTCCAAATCGGTGCGCGAATTTTTGTGCTCGAGCTTGGAGATTTGCTTATCTATTTGGCTCAAAGCGTTTGCAATCTCGTTTTTCATAAATCCTGCTGGACGAGTGGTCACGGTGTCGTATTCCACAATTTCGTTCTCGCCAGCTTGATTCGAGAGGTAGTAGCTCATCTGCGGCAGGCGTACGTAGTAATAGTCGTTGCGGTCGGAGTTGCGAGTGTCCGACGGACTGAAATCTAAGTAATTGCCTGTATATAAGTTTTTTATCTGTATGTATATATGGCCATCATGCAGCTTGTTGAGGATGCTCTCATAAATACGCTGAAACTCGTCGTCGCTAACCTCCTTGTTGCGTTCGAGCCGACTATCGAAAGAGGCCATCTTGGACTTATATTGCTTGTACACCGCGTCCCAATCGAGGCCTTGCTCCTCTTCGTAGTCCCAAATGGCGTAGTTGCAGTTGAGTGCCGTCCAGAGAGCTTTGAATTGTGCCTCGTAGCTCTCTTCGGCTGCAGCAAAATTCAAGTAATCGTTCTGCCCGTAAGAAATAACGTCGTCGGCAGTATCGCGGCAAGCGTTGAATGTCAGTGCTATAGCCGCTGTAAGTATGGTGTATATATAGTTCTTCATCGTAGCCATATTTATTTAGAATATGTAGAAAAATGCCGCCTGCGCGCCAATGGTCGTGTTGTATTTGGGGTCTTTTATAGCCATGTAATCTTTTTGTGTACTTACGGTGCTGTAGTAGCAACGTGCCTCCACCTGAGCCGCCCAATGTTCGCCGAATATGTATTCCACGCCAACGCCGCCTACAGCGCCAAAGTCCAACCGTCGGTCGCGCTCACTGATGAACGTCACATCCTCGTCAATATCCGAAACCTCGTCTGTAAGCGGATTGTGGAACGAGCCTTTTAGCGAACTTTTGAGCCAATATCCGCCGTAGATGCCCAGATTCATAAAGCCGCGCACCTTCTCGCCGCCGAAGCTAAACGAGCTCATTAGCGGCAGTTGCAAGTAGGAGTTTTTGGTATCGTAGTCAGTCTCGGCTAATTCACCAGTGCGATACTGTCGGTGATTTTTCTGCGTATAGATGAGGTCGGCTCTCAGCGCAAGCCAATCGTTGAAGTTGTATTGGCTCGTAGCGCCGATGGTTAGACCTTTTTTGCCTTCGTAATGCCAGTCCGTCATGTAGTGATTGTCGATAGAGTAGTGGTTCCAGTCGAAACCTGCCGTAGCGCCAACTCGCCATTGCGAATGCGCAGAACACATAGCCCCCGTTAGAGCTATGGTTAGGAGTAGTTTTTTCATCTCTTCAAAAAGGTTTTGTCTTATATCAATATTTTTCGGTGCAAAGCTAAGTCACAAACTATATAAAGTACACTCTGCTTTTTTCACTCTGTTAATCGATACTATATTTGTATGCATAAAAAAAGACCCGACACCGAACCTGAATCATGCTCAACTTGCCGCCAATAGAATTGCGCACTCGCACCGACGCCAATGGGCGTACGGACGTTTTCGACCCCTATCGCAAACGCTTTGTGAAGTTGACGCCAGAAGAGGAGGTCCGTCAAACGTTTTTGGGCTATCTGACTAATTATTTGGGTTATCCTGCTGGGCGAACAGCTGTGGAGCACCCAGTGAATGTGAACGGACTGCATCAGCGCGCCGACATTGTGATTTTCGACAAGGCTGCGCAGCCATACATGGTTGTGGAATGCAAAGCTCCGCACATAAAAATCACGCAAGAGACATTCCGTCAGGCGTTGCGCTACAATACGCAGCTCGGCACGCGCATATTAGTCATAACCAACGGAATGCAGCATTTCTGCGCACTACTCACCGACGACGGCGGCGCAAAGATGCTCGGCCAAATACCACCATACACCGAAAGCAAACGATGAGACGAGGACTGCATAAAATATTTATAGCTTCGTTTGCTCTGATGGCTGCGGTAGTTTTCCAAGCTTGCCGCACCACCAAATACGTACCCGAAGACAAATATCTTATCGACCACGTACATATCGACTGCGACGCCAAAGATGTGCAGCGCGACGATTTGGACGACTACATACGCCAGCTGCCGAATATTCGTCTGCTGAGTTTGTGGCGATTGAATTTGGCTATTTACAATCTTTCGGGCAAGCGCGATACGCGTTTCAATAATTGGCTGAAAACTATTGGCTCTGAGCCTGTTATATATAATGATAGTTTGGCTAAGATAAGTAGTAATCAGCTACGTATGTATATGCAAAGTCGTGGCTACTACGATGCTGTGGTGACCTACACCATGGAGCCGCGCCGTAAGCCTAAGCGCTGCGATGTGCGATATAAGATAGCGTCTGGTGAGCTATATCGCATAAAATCTCTCACTTACGATATTGCTGAACCTACCGTAGAGCCGCTGATAATGAGCGACACGGTGAATACGTTGCTCCATGTCGGCGATGCTTTCGATGCCAATGTCCACGATGCAGAGCGCGCACGCATAACTCGAAATATGCAGCAGCAAGGCTATTACCATTTCGATAAAAACTATATCTCGTTCCTCGCTGATACTCTTGGACTTAATCATCGCGTGAACGACAATCTGCTGCTGCGCTACGACGACAAGATTAATCTCTACAAAAAATCGGTCATAGATAGTGTGCAGTACATAATATCGCAAAGCAATACTCCGCCTACTTCGCTCAACGACAGTAGTTTGCAAGTGATCTACGCGCCCGACCCTATCTACCACAAGAGTACGTTGCCGTTCCGCGCCGATTTGCTGCAAAACCAAAACTTCGTTAGAAGTGGCAATATATATAACCTCAACGATGTGGAATACACGCAGCAGCGCTTCAGTTCTTTGCCGCTCTTTGCCGCCAATAGCATACGCTTCTACGACATCGACTCGATAACTACCGTCGACAGCGTGCGCCATATAGGTTGCACAATTCGGTTGACCACAGCTCCTCAGCAGCAATATGGCGTTGATATAGAAGGTACAAACTCGTCGGGTAACCTTGGTGGCGCTATTGCGTTGAGATATAGACACTTGAATCTTTTCAAAGGCGCGGAGGTCTTCAATATAAAGACGCGCTTCTCTACGCAAAACCAATTCGCCACCGACGGTAAAGACCGTTTCTACACCGTAGAGGCCGGCGCTGAGGCTTCGCTGACGCTGCCTAAGTTCCTTTGGCCCTTTGCTACCGAAAATTTCGACCGCAAACACAATCCGTCGACCATCTTCTTCTTGTCGTACGACTATCAGCGCCGACCAGACTTCACACGCACGGTGTTTGCTGCTAATTATACATACAACTGGCGAAGTGGCCGCTTTGTGCGCCATCAGTTGACGTTGGTAGAGTTCAATATTGTAAATATTCCCTTTATAAGCGAAAACTTCAGGAAGTATATATCGCAGTCGTATCTGCAGTATAGCTACCAAAAGCACTTCATTCTGTCGCTCAACTATAGCTATACGCTCAATCAGCAGGTGCAGAAGAAGAATAGCAATGCGTGGTATTTCCATTTCGATGTGGAGACGGCTGGCAACCTTCTGAATGCACTGACAAAAAATGTGTCGAACGATAAAGAGGGCAAGACGATTGTCGGCATTCGCTTCTCTCAATACATACGTACGAACATCGAGGCGCGTTATCAGATAGTAGACCGCCTCGAGAATCGCATGGTTTACAGATTGTTTGGTGGTATAGGTGTGCCATACGGCAATTCGCGCGCGCTGCCATTCGAGAAGAGCTTCTTTGTGGGCGGTGCCAATAGCATTCGCGCTTGGCCTGTGAGAGGTCTTGGTCCAGGTTCGCGCAAGAGTGACCCCGATTTGCGCTACCACAACCAAACGGCCGACATACGTATTGAAGCCAACGCAGAATACCGTTTCCCGATAATTGGCGATTTCGAAGGCGCTGCTTTCATCGACGCCGGTAATATATGGGCACTGAAGCGTTCGACGAACGATGTGCAGTCGATATTTACATCGAAATTTTATGAGCAGATAGCCATCGGCTCGGGACTTGGTTTGCGCCTCAACTTCGACTACTTCGTCATCCGCTTCGATGTGGGTGTGAAGCTGCATGATCCCGCTGCCGACCCCGGTCAGAAATGGATCGGTAGCCAGAAATTCAACTCTAATTACTTAGGCTACAACTTCGCTATTGGCTATCCTTTCTGATTTGAAAATTGAATGTGTGCGCTTTCTGTGGCCATTGCTATCCTTCGAATATCTCTAAAAACACCGAAATAAACCGATTTTCCACCATTGGAGTTGTGGGTATGCGTACATTTGTGAATAAATGTAAATAGAATGCAGATGATGCGCCTATCAATAATATTTATACTCATAACTATAGCGATAGCTGCCAAAGCGCAAGATCGTTTTTGGGACAAGAACGTGCTCACCACGCTGACGATGAGCGACGGTTTGCAGCATAATTTCGTCGATGACCTTTACGAAGATGGCAAAGGTTTCCTTTGGATAGCTACGAACGGCGGTGGTCTCTCGCGCTACGACGGCTATAATTTTCAATACTACGACATATCTACCGAACCGCATCTGCGTAGCAACTTCTTGCACAAGATAGCTGCCGACAACCACAACCGCCTTTGGATTGCCTCCGACGATGGCATTGACATTCTCGACCTAACCACAATGCGCAATGTCACCGATAAACTTTGGCCCCAAAGCGAGCAAGAACATATCTTGCACGAATCGCTAATAGTGGAGACGGATAGAAATGGCAATATCTGGTTTATGGAGGAGAAAAACCTCGTGGCGGCCGAAATCGACAGCGATGGTAGCATCAAGAATGTATACACGCGCACGTTCGACCAAGAGGTGTCTGCTATTCAGCTTACTGGCAATATCCTTCGAGTGGCCATTCACGCCGATTTATATACCGCGAGCATCGACAATGGCGGTATTATGCTCAACAAAGAGACTATAGCCTCGCTCGAGAATGTAGAAACCATAATTACATGCCTTTTCTCTAAAGATAACGAGCTGTGGATAGGTACGTTAGATGGCCTTCACCGCATAAATACAAATTCGGGCGTGTCGAAATTCTATTCGCAGTCTACGCAGGGAAGAACTCGGCTGACGCAAAACCGAATCACAGATATTTGTCTGACGGCGCAAAACGACATTGTGGTGGCTACGCTCAAAGGCTTGAATATCTACAATTCGTTCGACGATAGTTTTGAGCAGATAACCAACGAAACTGGCACGAGTCGCCACACGTTGAGCGACAATTTCGTGAACTGTATGTTGCTATCGCGTGGTACGTTGTATGTTGGTACTGAGGCGTTTGGCGTAAATATAATATCGCAAAACGACATTTCGGTGAGGAACTTTTCGCATAGCAACGCCCCAACGAGTATTGCGCCCAATCCTGTGAATGCAATAATTGAGGATGAGCGCCAAGATTTGTGGGTAGGCAATGTGGAGGGCGGCCTCAACCGTAAACATAAAAATAGCGACTCGTTCGACCATTATACTTCGCAAAATATCGGCCTGACACACAACTCGATAAGTGCGCTCACCATAGATAAAAACGAGCATTTGTGGGCTGGTACGTGGGGCGGCGGCATCAACGAGGTCGACCTAAGCGGTGCGCAACCTCGCGTTGTGAATAAGTATACGCATATCACAAATCCGTTTATTGGCTCTATTATCTACGATGCGCTGAACGATGCCATTTGGGCGGCTTCGGTGAATAATATTTATGTGATAAAAGATGGTCGCATGAGCAAGCCAATTCATTCGCCCAAACTTGCGGGAATGAATGGTGCCATAGGTGCTGCCATAGATAATAACAATCGCTTGTGGCTCGGCACCAACAAAGGCATTGTGGTTATTAATCTCGAAAGTTACACAGCCGATAGCGTCAACTATCGTGTGCTCAATGGCGACGATAACAACAACCTCGCATCGCTTGCATTTGCTCGCGTGACGTGCATTACCCACACCCACGACAACAAGACGTACATAGGAACAAACGGCTACGGTTTTTGCCAACTAAGCGAGCGTAGTGGCGAACTTTCTATGAATGTTTTCTCTACTCGCAATGGCTTGATTAACAATAGTGTGCGCGGAATTGTGGAGGACGAAAATGGTACGCTTTGGATTTCTACTAACCGCGGACTTTCGCTTTTCGACCCCAGTGCGAACACATTCGTCAACTACACTACCGAAAATGGCATGACAACCGATAGTTACTATTGGAATGCATCGTACAAATCGGCGGCTTCGGGCAACATCTACTTCGGTTCGCTCGATGGTCTGACGGAGATTCAGAGTCACAAAATACATATAAACACCGAAAAGCCTAAAGCGCCCGTATTTACTCAGCTTACGGTGTACAACGAAGAGATTTCGGCGAATAGTAATTATATAAATAATGACATTGCATACGCCGACCACATCGCCCTACACGAGCGTGATAAGAGTTTCACTATCTCGTTCAGCGGTTTGGAACTAAAAAGTTCAGCATCAATGCACTATAAATACCGCTTGCTTGGCTACGATGAGCAGTGGATCGACGCCGACAACCGCCAGCATTCGGCTACTTACACCAACATTGCCAATGGCAGCTACACCTTTGAAGTGATGCAGACCAACGGCGCAGGGCAGCAAAGCGACATAAGTAGAATAGCAATTGATGTGGCGCCATATTTCTATAAAACGATTTGGTTCTATATTGTTGTTATACTGATAATTACGTCGGGCGTAATACTGTATACGAAGATACATACACGCAGCCTACGCGAGCAGAAACGAATGCTAACTAAGCTCGTAGACCACCGCACCGCCGAACTGCATGAACAGGCGCGCCAGCTCGAAGAGAAAGCCATTGAATTGAAACGCCAAAATGAGCAACTCAACGAGCAGAACGCCATGATTTTGAAGCAAAACAACGACCTCGAAAGCATGTCGACCAAGGTGCAAAAACTTACGTCGGACCGTTTGTCGTTCTTTAACAATATCTCGCACGAAATACGTACGCCTATCTCGCTGATTCTCGGTCCAATAGATCATATAATGAAGGCCACCACCGACAAAACGACAATTGAGCAACTCGACATTGTGAAGCGCAATGCCAACTATATGCTCGATCTTGTGAATCAGCTACTCGACTTCCGCAAAGTGGAGAGCGGCGAGATGGAACTTCACCCCAAATCGGGGCGTTTGCGACCGTTCATCGACGACATTGTGCATCCATTTTCAATCTATGCTGCCGAGCGCAACATTAGTATCAAGCTTAATTATGAGATGACCGATGACGTGATTGTGTTCGACTCCGACGCGATGAATAAGATTATGACGAACATAATCTCCAACGCCATAAAATTCTGCTACGACAGCGGAATTATAGATATACATATTTCGCAAACGCAAGCACCGCAAGGCGAAATGCTGCTCGTGGCTATCAGCGACACAGGACGCAAGATTCCCGAATCGGAACTCGAGAGCATCTTTATCCGTTTCCATCAAGCCGACAACCACCCGAAAAATATGGTTCCGGGGCAAAGCGGTACTGGTATTGGACTGTATTTATGTAAGCAACTTATTGAGCAGCAGGGCGGTACGATATCGGCTCGCAACAACGAGAGCGATGGCGTGACGTTCACTTTCTGTCTGCCACTTGTGCGCCCGCAAGACGTCGCCGCGCCCGACACCGACGAAGAGACTATCAACGACATCGACGAGGAGGAAGACGATGAGGTAAAGAACAACGACAAACGCATGGCCATACTTATAGTGGAGGACAATAACGATATGCGTTTGTATGTACGTTCTGTGCTGAGCGACAAATACTTAGTCTACGAAGCCCGCGATGGCATGGACGGATTGACGCAACTTGCCGAACACGACATCGACTTCATAATAGCCGACCTGATGATGCCCGTGATGGACGGTTTAGAATTCTCGAAGCGCGTGAAGCAAAACTTCTCGTTCTCACACATTCCTATACTTATACTTACGGCCAATCCAGATGACAACCTTCGCACCGAAGGCTACAAGATTGGCGTGGAGAGCTACCTCAACAAGCCGTTCGACGAACAGATGCTCATGGCGCGTATAGCTGGCATTCTCGAAGGTCGCAAGATGAATCAGCACCGCTTCCAAGCCACGCTCAACACCGACGACCTCAACCTCGACAGCGAGACGAGCGACGATAAGTTTATCCGCAATGTAATTGAGCATGTGAAGGAACACTACTCCGACCCCGACTACGCCATAGAAGACATTTTGAAGGATTTGAGCTGTTCGAAGAGTATGCTCAATAAGAAGATGCAAAGCATGGTGGGACAGTCGCCAGGTGTGTTTATTCGCTGTTTCCGCTTGAATGCCGCTAAACAACTGATACTTATGAATCGCGAGAAAAAGCGACTCAATATTTCGCAGATTGCATACGAAGTTGGTTTCAACGACCCGAAGTACTTCACGCGTTGCTTCACCAAGCACTTCAATATGACTCCTTCGGCGTTACAGAATACTGAAATTGACAGTTGAAAAATGTGTTCTTTAGGAATTCATAATTCATAATTCGTAACTCGTAATTCGTAACTCGTAATTCGCAATTACACAATGATACTCTCCGATTGGTCGTTGTGGCGCAAACGGTTCTTCTGCACGAGTTCTTTGCTTGTATTGGCATAGCAATAGACGCAGAAATGGCTGCACGTGTTGTACATACCTATGTCTTTGCTAATCATGCAGCCGCACAACTTGCGCTGTCCTTTGTCCTTCATCTTCTCGGGCGCGAGCGCTGGGCGACTCATGTCCATACCAAAAAGCGACGAGGTATCGGGCAGTTCACCGTATTTTAGGTAGTAGAGAAGTTCCTTATCGTCTGGCCAAAGACGCTTCATAAGTTCGCCATCTACACAGCGGTTGTGTTCTATACCATACTTATGCAAATCGATATGTTCGGCACACGTGGCAAGCTGCAAATGCCACCCCTCGTCAGCCCACCGATCTCGACATTTTGCCAAGCCTGCAGCCACTTCGTCCATCTGCGCTTGCGTGAACTCAGCCCGCTCGATGCTCTCTTTGTCGAACAGAGAAGTCTCCTTCACGATGTTGGTCTGCACCTTGCGATAATCGTTTATATCTATGAAACTAAATACGAGTTTGTCGGTTAGTCCGCTTAGCTGATTGCCGAGATTCCAAACCTTTACGAGCAAATCGCGCGGCGTGAGTTGCGGCGTAACTATGAGCGGATCGTAACGCCAAATAACGCGCTCGTGACCAATCTTCTCAGAAAGTTCGCGAAACGTAGCAACCCTTTCTGCCACGCTCGGAACATTAGGCTCGAAGCGCTCCGCATCGTAGTCGTTGAGCGTGAACTGGAAGTAATAGTGAATACCACGTTCATCCAATTCATGCAGCAACGGAATGAGCGGTCGCGGATTTTTAGTCCAAAAAACAACCACTTTGCACTGCGCAAACGATACATACGTAGGTCTCTGATTGAACGGATTGTACCATACGCAGTAGCCTGTCCGCAGCCTATTGATAAACCATTGCGCATAGAACGCCGGAATATCCGTGCTGCGGCTCGCCGAGATAATCACTGGCTCAACGGCTTCAACACGTTCGCCGCTTTGGGTGGTGATGGTGAGGTTTGTGGACATACTACTTATATAGACGCCTTAGCTCTGAGATTATTTCCTCAATATCAACTTTTGAGTATATATCAGCTAACCATTTAGTATTTGTCATTTCGTTTTAGCACCACCCATTTGCCTCCTTTGTCTGGACCGTCGTGGCGAATAAAACCGTACATCTGAAGCGTTGCTAAATCACGTTTTGTAGTAATCAATGATACACCTATGTATTCAGAAAGGGAAACGGCAGTTTCAGTATCATTTACAGTATCATTTACAGTATCATTTACAGTATCATTTACAGTATCATTTACAGTATCATTTACAGT
>JAFYCM010000068.1 GCA_017539645.1 Bacteroidales bacterium | reverse complement strand
CGCCGCAACGTGTACCCATCATAAGACCTTCGAGTGGAGTGAGACCCATGCTGGTGTCTACACATTTGCCATCGACAACAGCCGATATAGAGCCACCATTGCCAATGTGGCAAGTGATGATCTTCTTCCCTTTAGGATCGACACCAAGGAACTCGCAAACACGCTGACTTACATAGCGATGGCTCGTTCCGTGGAAGCCATAACGACGGATGCCATACTTCTCATAGTATTCGTATGGAAGAGCATACATATATGCATAGTCAGGCATTGTCTGGTGGAAAGCGGTATCGAACACACCAACTTGTGGCATATTAGGCTGAAGAGCCTTAACAGCATTCACACCTTTGAGGTTTGCTGGGTTGTGAAGAGGACCGAGGTCGTTGCAAGAAGCGAAAATCTCGAGCACTTCGTCGGTAAGAAGCGACGATTTGGTGAGCTTAGCACCACCATGGAGCATACGGTGACCTACAGCATCAATCTCGTTAATCGACTTAATTACGCCAAATTCTTTATTCGTAAGTATGCCGAAAATGAGTTCTACGCCTTTAGTATGCTCTGGGATAGGCAATTCGTCAATCTTCTTAGAACCATCAGGCATAGAATATTTGATGAATGAACCTGGCATACCTATTTTTTCGATACCGCCCGAAGCAAGTACCTTTTTCTTGTCCATCTCAAACAATTTGTATTTGATGGACGAACTTCCGCAGTTAAGTACTAATATATTCATGGTATTATTCTCCAATAGCTTGGTTAGCGGTGATAGCAATCATCTTAACAATATCGCTTACTGAGCAACCACGCGAAAGGTCGTTCACTGGGCAAGCAATACCTTGAAGAACTGGGCCGAGGGCCTCGGAACCAGCAAGACGCTGAACGAGTTTGTAGGCAATATTACCAACTTCGAGGGTTGGGAATACGAGCACATTAGCGTGGCCAGCAATCTTAGAACCTGGAGCTTTCAACTCGCCAACAGAAGGAACGAGAGCTGCATCGGCTTGAAGTTCGCCATCGATTTGCATATCAGGAGCAAGTTTCTTTGCTATTTCGGTAGCCTCAACTACTTTGTCGACCATTTCGTTCTTTGCAGAACCTTTGGTAGAGAAGCTAAGCATAGCAATGCGAGGCTCATAACCGCCAAGGACACGAGCAGTTGTGCCTGTAGCAACAGCTATTTCACCAAGTTGCTGAGCGGTAGGATTAGGCGTAACAGCACAATCGGCAAACACCATAAGACCATTCTCGCCATACTCCTTTTTCTCGTTGAACATAAGGAATGCGCCACTAACGGTGCTGATGCCTGGTTTAGTTTTGATAAGTTGGAGTGCAGGACGGAGCACATCGCCAGTAGCGTGGATTGCACCCGACACTTCGCCATCGGCATCGCCAGCCTTAATCATAAGACAACCTAAATATAGTGGGTCGTTTTCAACGAGTTTGGTTGCTTGCTCTGGCGTCATACCCTTTTTCTCACGAAGCTTAACCAAAAGGTCGATATAAGCTTGCTTTTTAGCATTGTTTTTAGGGTCAACGATAGTTGCTTTAGTGATGTTTTGAAGATTCCATTTCTGAGCATTAGCCTTAATCTCGGCTTCGTCGCCAATAAGAATAATGTCTGCAAATCCCTCTGCGAGGACTTGATCAGCAGCCTTAATGTTGCGCTCTTCAGCGCCTTCGGGCAATACAATACGTTTCTTCGATTTAGAAGCACGTAGTTTCAGGTTTTCTATAAAATCCATTTTACGATATGTTGTTGTTATAAATATATTTCCATTGCAATCGATTGCACAGATATTCAAATAAGTAAAACTTTGATTATCAAACGATTGTCATTTGTATGCTTATCCCAAATAATTAGGTGCGAATGTAATTGAAATTTATACACTCTGTCTTACCGTTTTGAAAAATTACGAATTAGCTGCTTAATGAGCAGTTGTTGTGAAATAACGGCAAGTTCGCAAATTGCTACATGAGCATAATTGATAGATTTTATGCTACGTTATAACATTAACTATTATTTAGATTGAACGAACGCGAAAAGATATAATTTTGAGGCTCAAATTCAATGTTCTTTCAAAGCAATGCTTAGCAGACGTCTACTTAGAGTAAAAGTTATGCAGTTGATTTACTCTCATCAACAGCAAACAGACAATTCGTACAACGGTATAGATAAAGAGCTCTATCATAGCATAGGCAAATCGCACGAACTATATCATTTGATTCTTCAATTGCCAATTGAACTTCGCCGCGTGGCTGAAAAACGCATCGAAGCGGGCAAAAGCAAGATTAATCCTACGCTTGAAGAGCGTAACCCGAACTTGCGTTTCGTGCACAACCGTCTCATTTTCGAACTTGAGCGCAATCAGCAACTCGCCGACTACATAGAAGCTACAAAAGTTACGTGGAGCGACGATAGCGACTTACTCATCAGCCTTTTCAATAAGATGATTACTTCGGAAGCATACACCAATTACATGAATGCCGAAGAAGATTCTTTTGAAAACGATGCGCACTTCATTATTAAACTCATTACCAAACTGTTGCCCGAATACGAATTCTTCTTCGACGCATTGGAGCTCAAGAGCATATTCTGGAACGACGAAGCTGAGTTCGTACTTAGCATTGCAGCCAAAACTCTCAAGCAGTTCGACGGTCACAACGGCAATGAGGTGAAACTCATAGGTATGTTCAAAGATGCCGAAGACGAAGATTTCGTGAAGACTTTACTTCGCGCATCGGTTGCCGACAAATACGACACCAAGAGTTTGATTACCGAATTTTCGAAGAACTGGGACGCTAAGCGCGTAACTATTCTCGACAACATAATTATACGTATGGCAATAGCCGAGATGACTTCGTTCCATAATATTCCTATCAGAATTACGCTCAACGAGTATATCGAGATTGCCAAATACTACTCCAACGCCAAGAGTAACAACTACATAAACGGCATTTTGCAGAAGATTGTTACCAAGTTGGTGAACGAGAAGCACATCATACCAGCGCAATTGGCATGAAAATCGTCAACAAAATAGCAATAATAGCAGTTGCAACGAGCCTTGCATCGTGTGCCACAAACAACAGCACAAGCGATGCAGTGTCTACCACAGACAGCATGGGCAAGATGCAAATAGAGAATATTATTGTTGATTTTGGCGATGTACCGAGTGGCGATGTGGTGGGCTCTACCCTACACTACCAAGCCGTTGGAGGCAATGTGGTTGTAAATAGAATAGAGAAAAATTGTCCGTGCGTAGATGTTCACGCAAGCAATGCCGATGAAAACTCTCAAGGCGACATCTACGTTGTGCTCGACACGCATGGCTTGATGGGCAAAGAAGTTCAGCCAGTACGCCTCTATTCGGCTAACGACACAGTAGAAATAATCATTTCAGCTCATATTAACAATTAATCAAGAATAACTATGTTGAACACTCTCCTACAAGCTGCACCAGCAGCAGGTCAGCAACAAGGAAGCATTTGGATGACCATTCTTCCATTCGCACTTATCATTGTGATCTTCTATTTCTTCATGATGCGTCCACAGCAGAAGCGTCAGAAGGAGTTGGCTAAATTCCGCGACAACCTCAAGAAGGGCGACCACGTGGTTACCACTGGCGGCGTTTACGCTAAGGTTCACGAAATCAAAGACGGCAAAGTAGAGCTCGAAGTTGCCGACGGTGTATACGTAAAATTCGACAAATCGGCTATCCTCGAGAAAGCTGAAGCTAACGCTCAATAAACAAAACTTATAGTTAGTGTGTAGATGCTTCGCATAGAAGTGTTTACGCACTAACATTTTTCCCTACACATAGCAATGTCGATGAAAAACAAGTTTTTCGAATGGCTAAAGGGACCAGACTTTCGCACGTTTTTGGTCTTCGTAGGCATTGCTATACTTATTCTGTTTATAGAAAAGTTGCATTTGGAATATAATGCTACGTTAGACTATAAAATAACGTGCAACAACGTGCCAGCCGGCTACGTAATAGACGAATCGACAATTGCACCAGCGCAAGTAATTGTGCATGGCGAAGGCACTAAGCTACTTATGCTCATGCGCGGCAACAAAAGCCGAAAAATAGCGATTGACCTCAGCGAAACGAGGCATCAATTGCGTTTGGGAGGCAATCCGCGAGCTATAGTTTTGCCACGCATCTACCGCAAGAAAATCATTGAGTCACTCCCCGATGGCGTAAAGCTCGACGAGGTTGTGTCGGATACCATATACATACCTATGCTAAAGCAGAACCGCAAGCGTCTGCCAGTGCGTCTGTGCACCAAGGCAGTGCTTCAGCCGCAGCATATCTACTCTGCCCCAACGAAATTGTCGCCTGACTCCGTTTGGGTTTCGGGCACAAATAACTATTTGGATACTATGACGGCTGTATATACCGAACGACAGCCAACCATTCAGCTAAACGACTCATACACAACGCAATTCAATTTCGTTCTGCCACAAGGTGTAAGTTGCGATTACAGCAATGTGGAGGTGAAATATTCCGTTGAAATGCTCACACAGAAGGATTTGCAAGTGCCTGTAACCGCCATTGGCGTGCCCGACGGCTACCGCATGATGGTATTCCCGCAAAGCATCACGGTGACATTCTCTGTGGGACTTAGTAATTATGAGAAGATAGAAGCAAATTCGTTTGATATAGTGGCCGACATGTCGAACATAACCCCAGGGAGCAGTCAGCGCCGCATCAAACTGAAAATTGCCCATTTGCCAGACAATATTTACAACATAAATTACTCCCCTATTTCAGTAGAGTATCTGCTTGAGAGGATCGGCAGTACAGTAATTACAAATGACAACAACAACAGACTACAACAATGATGAAAAGAATTGGTTTAACAGGCGGCATAGGTAGTGGCAAATCTACCATAGCCCAACTATTTACGACGCTCGGCGTTCCAGTTTACAATTGCGACAGCAGAGCCAAGCAATTGATGGATAGCGACGCAGACATTCAACGCTCTCTAATAGAAATTATTGGCAAGAATGCTATTGTAGATGGCGTTGTAGACCGCAAAATGATGGCTTCGGTCATCTTCAACGACAAAGAGAAACTCGAGTCGGTGAACAAACTCATTCACCCCGCTGTGGGTAGAGATTTCCAGAAATGGAGCGAAGAAATGGCTTCAGAAGGCAAATCGTACGTAATATGCGAGGCTGCCCTGATGGTTGGCACTGAGATGGAGCCCTACATGGACAAGATTATCGCCGTATCGGTTCCAATGGAGGAGCGCATAGAACGCACCATGCAGCGCGACAATGCGAGCCGCGAAATGGTGATAGAACGCATCTCGAACCAACTGAGCGACGATGAAATTGTTGCTAAAGCCGACTTCGTGGTTTGTCCAGACGATAAGCATTTCATTATAAACGACGTACTTAACATTCACGAAAAATTGACAGCATGGGCTTCTTGAGTTCACTACTGATATTTTGGCTTATATACACGCTCATAAAAAATCTCTCGGGCGGCAACACTAACGGTCAAGGCGATTCTACCTACAACCGCAGCTATTCATACTATAATCCTAATTATGAGTATGGACACAACCGCCAAGGAGATTTTGAAACGGCTCTGCTTCAGCTCATTGCCGTTACGATGCGTGCCGATGGCCACGTCAGAAAGATTGAGCTCGATTTCGTGAAAGCGAAACTCATAGAAGTGTTTGGCGTTCAGCGTGCACAGAGCGCCCTACTCAAACTGCGCGACATACTCAAAACAGACATCAACGTACATATAGCAGCAAGTAATATTCGTCACCATCTCGACTACAACTCGCGCCTAATAATTCTACAAATTCTCTATGGTATAGCGCAAGCCGATGGCGTTGTAACCGACGAAGAGGCTCAGATTGTAAGTCGTATTGCTGCTTCTATTGGTATAACATCAGCCGATGCTCAGTCGATATTTGGCACTTTCGCTTCAGCCGACAACCTCGATGCGGCTTACAAAGTGCTACAAATAGACAAATCGGCTACCGATGCCGAAGTGAAAAAGGCCTATCGAACAATGGCCATGAAATATCACCCCGACAAAGTGGCAGGTATGGGTGCCGACGTTGAAAAACGCGCAGAAGAGACTTTCCGCAAGGTGCAAGAAGCCTACGAGAAAATTTGTAAGGCTCGAGGGATAAAATAGTTCCGAATTACGAGTTTCGAGTTCCGGCAATTTCGTAGAACTTTGTTTGCTTTCATTCAATTAGGTGATCACATTTCATCTTTGAATTATGAATTTTGAATTTTGAATTACTAATTCGTAATTCATATTCTTTTATGGTTGCTCGTTTGGCGAAAAAACAAGACCGAAATAGAAATAGAACTTACACACACTGGCTCACATTCCGAACTCTATAGGTAATGAGCGTAAAGAATAAAGAGTAGAGCGTAATGTAAATAGAGTTTGCATCGACACTACGCTTTACGCTCTCCACTCACCACTAATTCGTCTGAACAAATTAGGAATTCTCTACTATCTCGCCACTTTCGAAGTTTTCTACAGCCAGCGCAAGTTGGTCGGGACACGAAGTGCCTTTTCCTCCACAATTAATTCCCTTCAATCTACTTATCACATCATCTACTGACATGCCAACAACAAGGCTGCTTATTCCCTGACCATTACCACTACAACCTCCATAATATTTCACACTTATCACTTTGCCATCTTCAACATCAATATCGAAGGCTTTACAACAAATACCTTGCGTATAAAATCTTCTCTTCATCTTTATATAATAAAATATTATTAATTATGTATCAAGACATTAGCCTATCAATACATATCATCAAAACGAACCCTAAAAGTAGTGCATACGTAGCTGGTTTTTGATAGCCATGAGCATGCGATTCTGGTATCATCTCATCGCTAACCACATAGAGCATGGCACCACCAGCAAGCGAGAGCATAAACGGCAACATCTGCAACGACAACACACCTAAATAGTAGCCAAAGAAAACGCCAGACACATCTAAAAAGCCAATGGCCACAGCAATTAGAGCCGTTCGTAACCGACTTATGCCAGCCAACAAAAGTGGAGAAATGACAACCATTCCTTCGGGGATATTCTGTATAGATATACCTATAGCCACACTCATAGCATTATCTATATTCTCGCCGTTGAAACCAACACCAGCAGCCATTCCTTCGGGAAACTTATGCAAGGCAATGGCCAAAACGAATAGCAATACCCTATTGAGTTGCCTATTGTTGACATGTTCCTCCTGATCTTTGCCTGTGATATGATGCAAATGAGGCGTGACAAGATCGAGAATATTTAGAAGCAATGCACCCGCAACGACACCCAATACAGGAAGCCAAAGCATTTCATTGCTTACACCTTCAAAAGCTGGCATAATCAAGCCCAAAATGGCAGCCGACAACATCACACCTGAACAAAACCCTATGATTGTATCGTTGGTTTTGTGCGATACATTGTTGATGAAAAAGCCCAACGCAAAACCAAATAATGTCGAAACGCCAACTCCTATTGCTGTTATAAGTACTGGATTCATTGAGAATTAACAAGTAAGAATTAACAAATAAAACTTCTATATATTAGCGAGTTACGCAGCTTTGAAACGTATTCTATGATTCAAGGTAATTTATAAATCTGCCAAGCAGCAACACCCTCGGCAACGCCGCGCGCTTTTACTTTTACATTTATACTTTTTCATTTTACTCTTGCCTATTCGCCGCAGATTGTTGCCACCACACGACGAGCACCACCACGGGATCTAAATTCACACAAGTAAATACCTTGCCAAGTGCCCATATTTAGACGTTGGTTACTGATGGGAACTGTAACGCTACAACCTACAATAGAACTTTTAGCATGAGCTGGCATATCGTCATCGCCTTCGAGAGTGTGCTGATAATATGGCTCACGCTCTTTCACCAAACGACAAAAAATCGACTCCATGTCGGTGCGGACATCAGGATCGGCATTTTCGTTTATCGATAGCGCCGCCGACGTATGTTTTATGAAGAGGTGCAACATGCCAACATTGGGCAATTCTGGAAGGTTTTTCACTATTTCGTCAGTTATCAGATGAAAACCTCTACTTCGAGGTTGAAGGCTAAATTCCTTTTGTATCCACATAGCTATACATTTATATAATTATTTACTATTCAGTTATTTATACGTATTTATATAAACCACAACATCACTTAACTACGCTTTTCGGTCCAAGCTCAATAACTTCCATATCTTTTATTTGACCGCAGTCGAGAGTGAAGTGTAGGGCCGTACGCACAGAGTGAAAACCACTAATGCCGCAAGCCCCAGGATTCATGTGAAGACAATAATATTTTTTGTCGTAAATAACCTTCAATATATGCGAGTGACCAGCCACAAAAATCGTAGGCGGATTAGTTCTCATAATCTCACTTACTTTTGGAGAGTATTTACCAGGATAGCCGCCTATGTGGATCATTAGCACATCGAAGCCCTCGATGGTAAAACGCTGTATTTCCGGCAATTCTGCACGAATGAGAGTATCATCAATATTACCATAAACAGCGCGAAGCGGCTTCCATGCCTTCAGTTTATTAAGCAAACGAATGTCGCCTACATCGCCAGCATGCCAAATCTCGTCGCAATCGGCAAAGAGTTTGAGCAAGCGTTCGTCAAAGTAGCTATGCGAATCGGAGATTAACCCTATACGTTTCATTATTCAAGAATATGTAGTCGTTTGGGGCGACTTTTCATGTTAAAACTTTTTTATGCGAATATAGTTGTAATTTTGCGCCACAAAACCACGCGTAGATGCTCACAAACGTAAAATACTTTAACCGCGACATAAGTTGGCTGGCTTTCAATAGGCGTGTGCTCGAGGAGGCTAAGGACGCATCACTCACCATTGCCGAGAGTATGCGTTTCTTGTCGATTTATTCGCTCAATTTGGTGGAGTTTTACAATGTGCGTGTGGCTGAGTATCGCAACGCTGTGGAGGGCAACCACGAGATGAAAGAGGTGGCTAACCCACAAGCTGCTCTCGCTAAAATCAACCACATTGTATCGGAACAAATTAGTGAGATGAGCAACATCTTGAGCCTCATTTGCAACCGATTAGAAGCCCACGGAGTGACGCTATACAACAGCGTTCTGCCAGACAACCCAGAGCATCTGATGTTTATGCACGATTACTTCTTTAGCGAAGTAATTCCATACTTACAACCCGTCATCATTTCGCGAGACACACGCGTGTTCTTGCGCGATAATCGCCCATATTTTGCGCTAAAACTCTACAAAAAACATAAGCATCGCGCATCGGCTCAGGCAACTATAAAACCTACCTATGCATTGGTAAAATTGCCTGATATGAAGCGTTTTGTGGAACTTCCGCAGCTTGGCGACGGGCATCATCACATAGTTTTTATTGATGATATTATACGTGTGAACCTTGGCGAGATTTTCCCTGGCTACGAGATTGACGGCATTTGGTGCATAAAGGTTGAACGCGATGCCGATTTGGGTATTGACGATGATTTTAGTGGCGATATAGCACAGAAAATCAAGCAGAGCCTCGGACGTCGCAAAATTGGCACGCCATCGAGTTTCTATATCGACCGTTCCATTGCGCCCGACTTGCAAAAAGTACTTGAAAAGACATTCGACTTCAACGAGGGCGAAACGGTGAAGGCCAACCGCTACATGAACCTTTATCAGTTCGACCAATTTCCGTTCTCCATCATCGACGAGAAGCCTGTAGTTGTGCCACAACCTATACACCCGAAGAGTTTGCCGATGAACGAGAGCCTTTTCGCTCAGATAAAGCGTTCCGATCGCATACTGCACTACCCTTACCAGTCGTTCGACTACGTCATTCGCCTGCTCAACGAGGCTGCCATCGACCCAAAAGTCGACGAGATTAAGATTACGCAGTATCGTGTGGCTACCAACTCGGCTGTGGTCAATTCGCTCATTGCTGCCGCTCATAACAACAAGAAAGTAACCGTATTTGTTGAGCTCAAAGCACGTTTCGACGAGGAGAACAACCTCAAACTTGCCGAGCGCATGAAGGAATCGGGCATCAAGGTTATTTATAGCATACCAGGCTTGAAAGTTCATGCCAAAATGGCGCTTATCATTCGTCGCGAAGGCAGTGTGCGCAAGAGTTGTTATGCATACTTATCTACGGGCAACTTCAACGAAAAGACCGCTCGCCAATACACCGACCACGGACTCTTCACCCGCGACGAGGGCATAATAAACGACCTCGAAAAGGTTTTCCTCTTCCTTGAAGACCAAAGCAAAAGCCCGAAACTCGAAAAATTGCTCTTCACGCGCATCAACCTCAAGCCGCGTTTCATAGATATGATCGACCGCGAGATTGCCAATGTAGAGAAAGGCCTTGGCGGATGCATAATACTGAAGATGAACGGCTTGCAAAATCGCGAGATTATAAACAAGCTCTACGAAGCAAGCATGGCTGGCGTGAAAGTTCACTTGATAATACGCGGCGTTTGTTGCCTCGTGCCAGACCAGCCATACAGCCGCAACATAACTATTACGCGTATTGTGGACCGCTACCTCGAGCACGGCCGCATCTGGTTCTTCTCGAACTGCGGCAAGAACGAAATCTACCTCACTTCGTCCGACATGCTCAACCGCAACCTCTACCACCGCATAGAGTGCGCATTCCCGATAGAAAACGAGGAGATAAAGAAGCAACTGATGGATATACTTACCATACAGATGTCCGACAACGTGAAGGCGCGCCGCATAGATTGCTTCCTCAACGACCATTTGCCCAAACACCAAGGCAAAGAGATTCGCGCCCAAGATGAGATTTACAATATCTTGCGCGACGAGTAATCCACGCGACATTCAGTATTACAGATACTTATCATCTGTTAGCAGATAATTATACAGACAAAGTAGAAAAATATTTACAATTAAGTGTGCAACCAAACGATATAAAACATATCTTTGCACTCGCAAAATAAAAGCAGATGGTACCGTAGCACAATTGGATAATGCCTCTGACTACGGATCAGAAGATTGGGGGTTCGAACCCCTCCGGTATCACGGAAAGCGCCTAAGTCGAAAGATTTAGGCGTTTTTTCTTTTGTATATATCATTCTACATACGCATGTTCAGACGGATTTGAAATCCCTCGCCGATGAATTGCGGATTTGGAATCCGCTACTTAAGTTATATTGTTCTGTTCACTCAAACATTCATTCCCAATTCCCAACTCGTAATTCATAATCAATAATTAACTTTTGTTAGCAAATACAGACCAAAATAGATTGTCTGCATACGTAAATTTGCTATGTCAAATTCTTAGAATTGATATAAAGAAAAACAACTCAAAATATAATGCGTATGAAAAACGACGTTGACAAGATGAAACAAAAGGCGCAGCGCAAAGATCGCCGCGATATGATTCAGTACATCAACTTGCAATTAGCATCTCTTGGACAACCGCGTTATCAGGACGATGAAGATGCCGTAACCAAATTGGCAAATGCAAAATTTATCGACCTAACGAGCGATTTCATAAACAGCTTCAGAGAAAAAAACCGATTGATAGGCAAGCACTACTCCCCTATCGACCAGCGCATTCAGTCGTTCATCGACGACTATCTGAAGGACGTGAAAACGCCAGAAGAATGTCAATTGCCAAACGAGACTTTTGTATTGAACAAAAAAGGGTTGGCTCGCGAAATTAGTTTACCACCCGATAGCAACTCGTTTTTCGGTAAATACGTAAGTACATACCGCGTTGCTCAAGGCATTCTCAACAATCCTGCTAACGACAAGCGAACAACCAAAGGAACTTTCCACATTGTAGAGGGTGGTTTGCCAATACCAGTCGACAAGAAAGCCGTACCAAAGGTTACCTTTGCTCGTCTTCTCGAAGCAGCACTTCACCCTTCGGAAGAGTTGAAGACACTTCCATTCACTGCCAACCAAGAAGATAAGGCACACGTAATGGTTAGCTTGCTTGTTCGTCCGCTTGTAGTACCAGAGGTTAAGGGTGTTATGCCAGCTAAAAGCATGGAGGTGCATCTGTTCGCTCCTGGTAGCCTTGTTTCGAGCCTCGATTTCGTGGAGACCATTTTTGGCAACGCAGGCGACCATAACCTCGCCATCAACGATGCCGCTCTCGACATCGACCATTGGACGGGTCACACGGGCTGCATAATATTCGCGCCACAGCTAACGCAACTCAAGAAAAAAGACCTCGGATTGCCATACTACGACGACGCTACCGAGCGCCAACGTATCGATGGCATGTGCTACCACGACGAAAACGAAATCTACAACGATGGAGGTTTGTTCAAAATCACTTGTCGCGACGAACGGGGTGTTGTTGTAACCATCATAGCCGATAACTACT
>JAFYCM010000010.1 GCA_017539645.1 Bacteroidales bacterium | reverse complement strand
TTACTGTTTCTTCTTAGGTTCGTATGGAACTCCATTTTTGTATTTCGAAATTTCCTCTTTGGAAGGAAAATAGTTATAAATAAAAAACCTATCATGTGACAACTTAGAATACTCAATTAATATAGTATCGTTTATCCGCATATTACTAACTATTTCTTGTTCGCAACTACAACTCATATGTAATGTGAGATCAGATATGGTTTTATAATGAAAAACTATTCTGTGAATTCCTTTATAATTGTACACATCTTCAACAATTGCGATAGTTACTACACTTCCATAACAATCTATTTCCTTTTGTGTTTGTTGTTTTTCAAAATATGCCAACACGAATGCTAACGAAAGCAATGGTATAAGCATAAATAAGAGAGATGTTGGTGCATTACTAATTGTTTTTATCAACATATATACAAAAACACCAAAGCATATAACACACAACACATTCATATTAGAATGAATATAAAAGCATCCACATATGGATAGTATACAACCTATTACGTGAATAATAATATTTACATTATTCGATTTTTTTGACATTTTGTCTATTTATTTGTACGAAAAAGTAATCAATTGTCTTGTCCATTTTATTAGCAAAGACTCCCGTTTTCCGTAGGCTGCGCCTACGTCCGAGCTAAAAGCAAGGCTCCTGCCTTGCACATTTGCTATATCATTTTGCACTTCCATTTTTTCTGTTTTGTTTTTGCAAGGCTGGAGCCTTACTATCTGATGCGTTTTATAGATTTCTCCCATTCTTCTTTTGAAGACAGTTTGATAAATCCATCATAATACGGGTCGCTAATTTTTTCGAGTCTTGACGAATGAATATATCCACCTTCAACAATTTTTCCGTTGCTGTCTGCCGTGAATGCAATCTTGCACCAACCATTTGCCAAATACGTGCCCCATACCATATCGCCATCGTTTATTGTACGAACTATCTTGGCATTACCATTGGCTTCCGTACGAATATTGGAATAGCCGTCTTTATCGTGAACTACAAAAGGAATTTGAATCATAAATCTATTGCCTTCGAAATTATCTCCTACGTAATTAACATATTTGCCACCTTTCACGGGGGACTCTTCCACCTCGCCAATTTCACTCCACGATTTGATTATTTCGTAGTGTCCATTTTTATTTAGAAATGACAACTCATAATAACCACCTCCTAACATTCGATCTACATCTATGGCCAACAACAATTTGTTAGGAAGATATACAACCTCTGTTTTTGCATAGTCAGTGTTGCGTATTTTATTGGTTGGTGAATAAAACGGGAAAACGGGCGGATTAACCATCCAATAATCAAAATGTTGATACGAGAGTAAATTGCCATAAAAATCAAAAACTAAAGCATAATAATATATACTCTCAGTTGCAGAAGCGCGCCAAAAATATACAACGTAGAATTTGTCTTTGTATATAGACTTGGCAGATGCATAAAGTGGCGGTGTGAATGCAGCACTAAAACATTCATGATTCTTCACATATGTACCTTGTCCAAAATTGAATTTGTCGAGAAATTCCACATTTTCAATCTCGACTTGAACTTTCTTGCCTTTATTAATTACATAACTACTATCACATAATGCTATTTTCATTAGATAGTTGTTAATATAATTTATGGTATCATACTCGTGGTAATCATATCCATGTATGAAACGACTTGTATTTTCATACACACCTTGCCAATAAGGCAAAGTACCATATTCTATCGTTGGCAATTTTTCAATGAAGTCGATAACTTCTTGTTTTTTTTGTGCTTGCGCAAAAAGCGATGTCGTAAGGCAAATGCATAGTAATACGTTATTTTTCATGATAATACTCTATTCTGAAATCCAATTCTTTAGTTAACACATCAAAATCGGCCCCCCCCCCCGTTTGGGCGTATGCTGCGCCTACATCCGAGCTAAAAGCCAGGCTCCTGCCTTGCACATTTGCTATATCATTTTGCACTTTCATTTTTGCTGTTCCTTTATTTTTTGCAAGGTTGGAGCCTTACTATCTGATGCGACGTAGCGAGATGCTACGCCGAGCGTTGGGAGATTGGCATTTGTCTGTTTAGTATTTATTCAACTCAAATATGTATGATACAAAGTTATCTGATTTTGAGCCTATAGGCAAAAGCAATATATAATTCAAAACTCGTAATTCGTAATTCAAAACTCGTAACTCATAACTCATAATTCGTAACTAATTTGTCGTATGTTTGCAATAACAATCCAATGACAGAGTAATATGCGTATACTGCTATCAACTTATACATCGGCTGCCATCAAACGCACTCGCCGTCTTATGCAGCGAGACAATAGCGGCATCACCATAAACACTCGTCACGGAAAAATCTTCACTCAGCGCAAACCTCGCCCAGTGCAGCCGCGCACCGAACAACAAGAGAAAAATTGGTCGCTCTTTGCCAAAGCCAATCAACTCGTTGCTGCCGACTTTGCCAATCCGCAAAAACGTCAATATTGGATTCAACGCCAGCAAAAACAGTCGCGCTACAAAACAGCCCGCGGACTTGCTCGCGCACACTATCTGAGTCGGCTCAAATTGCGCATGTCGAAACTGCACGTCAATCGCCAGCAAGCCAACGCTTTAGCTGTCGTATATTTACAATTGTCGCTCAGTGCGTTGCAAACTTCGCCGCGCATGGTTGCTCCATATAAACACACACAGCCGCACTGTCCCACGTGGCAGCACTACAGCAACATCTGCTGGTTTCGACATCATCTCTCACAAGTTACCATCACATAGCGTTTGGCTTTCATCTGCCAATTGCTGCATTGCTGGTGTACTCGTCAGTAAAAAAAATAGAATTGGTAACAAAAAAATTATCTTTGCGCCCAAATCTTTTGTTACTACCAAATGAAACTCAAACACTTGTCTTTCATAGCTGTTGCCGCAATGTTGGCAGCGTGCTCAAACTCAGATAAATTCACCATCGAAGGCACGGTGGACAATGCCGCTGGCAAAAAAATATACCTCGAAAGCCCGATGGGTTTGAAGTCTGTAATAGATTCGGCTGTTATCGCTCAAGATGGCTCATTCCGTTTCAAGGGTGCGCCAGTGTCGCGCCCAGCGTTCTACAACCTTCGCGTCGATGAGGCTAAGCAGATTATGCTGCTGCTCGATTCTACCGAAACCATCAAAGTAAACGCCGATTTGGCGGCTAACAATTGGTACGAATCGATAAAAATCGAAGGTTCTGCTCAGTCGATGGAACTTCAAGCCATAAGTATGCGTGCCGTCATTTTGCGCCAAGCCGTAGAGAAGACTATCAACGCGACGGGCGAAGAGCAGGAGAAAGCTGGCAAAAATCTCTCTGAACTTATCCAAGGCTATAAGAACTACGTACGTACATACATATTCGAGCACCCACAGTCGTTTGTAGGCTACTATGCGCTCTACATCAACGTGGCAGACTACAGCGTGTTCGACGTTATGGCCGACGAAGACCACATTCTCTTCTCGGCTCTCGCTACCAGCCTCAACGTTGCCTATCCCGACAACGAAGATGTGAAAGCACTTTGTAACTACGTACTGAGTGCTCGCCGCCGTCGTAAACTTTTGCACGACAGCCAGCATCTTCTCGAAAACGCTGTTGAGGTGAAATCGCCCGATTTGTCGATGCCTACGCTCGATGGCGAAACGGTTAAACTCTCCGATTTGCGTGGTAAATATGTGATACTTCACTATTGGCTTTCGACCGACCGCAATTCGCGCGAGGCAAATCGCCAGTTGGCTAAGCTCTACGAGAAATATCACTCTAAAGGTCTTGAAATATACAGCGTCTGCCTCGACCGCAGTAAAATACTTTGGGAAGACGCTACACTCAAAGACAACATCACGTGGGTGAACACTTGCGACTTGCGAGGACAATATTCGCCTGCCGTAAGTACTTACAATGTATCTACTTATCCTGCCAACTTCATTCTTGCCAAAGATGGCGAGTTGATTGGTAAGGACCTTTTCGGCACGCGTCTCGATGCGAAGATAAAAGATCTCATTCACTAACATATCTCACCGAATTGAACGAGTGTTATACCAAACATATTCGTTTGTAATATGTTTGAATTGCTTCTGATTGAGCGAATTACAAGATTCGTTTCATTCGTTCAATTCGGTGATAATTATCTTCAAAAGAAAAATTCGTGATGAAAATATACTTTGCTTCCGACTTGCACCTTGGGGCTCCATACATAACCGACCATAGAGCCCACGAAACGCGTGTTGTGCGTTGGCTCAATAAGGTGAAAGCCGATGCCGATGCTATATATTTTCTTGGCGATATTTTCGATTATTGGTTTGAGTATAAGCATGTTGTGCCGCGTGGTTTCGCTCGTTTCTTGGGTAAGATTTGTGAGCTGACCGATGCTGGCATCGATGTGCATTTCTTCACTGGCAACCACGATGTGTGGATGTTCCAATATCTGCAAGAGGAGTGCGGCGTGAAGGTGCATTCCAAACCGCTGACTGTTACGCTTGGTAGCAAGACTTTCCTGCTTCATCATGGTGATGGACTTGGCAACTTCGAGCCTGCCTACAACTTCATGAAGTGGATCTTCAACTGTCGTTTGATACAGATTCTCTACTCGTGGCTTCACCCCGATTTCACATTCTGGTTTGCTGGCGTGTGGTCGCGTCATAGCCGTATGCAGCATAACAAGAATAACGACCCGCAGCCCTTCATGGGAGCCGAAAAAGAGTTCCAACTGCGCTATGCCAAGCAACTGCTCGACCGTGGCGAAAAGATTGACTACTTCATCTTCGGTCATCGCCATATAATACTCGATTATCCGCTAGGCGAGGCGCGCGTGCTTGTGCTCGGCGAATGGATAAAGACTTGCTCCTACGCACTGTTTGACGGGTCCGACATAAATATTTTGCACTACAATGAATCGTGATTCATTTACCATAGCCACCGCAGCCTACATCACTCCTGTGGGCTGGATTGTTGCCTACATGGCGCATCTGTTGCTTGGCGAGGATAACCATTTCGTCATGTTTCACTTGCGCCAGGGGTTGGGACTCAACTTGTTGGCTGTGTTCTTCTCCGTGCTGCTCCCCATAATATCCGTATGGGTGCTGTCGCAATTTTGCACGGTGCTTGTGTTCGCGCTCTATATCTATTGCGGCGTGTATGCCTACAAAGGCGAGCGCCGTTATGTGCCATTTCTTGGAAGATTTTTCAACAACGCGTTCCAATTTTTGCGATGATTATAAGTATAGCGTATCTCATCATCGGCTTGATTTTGCTCGTCGTAGGCGGTAATTGGCTCGAAAAGGGTTCTGTCAACCTTTCGCGGCACTTCGGCGTGAGTAATTTGGTGGCTGGTCTTGTGATTACGAGTTTGGCTACATCGTCGCCCGAACTTTTTGTAAATATCACTTCGTCGCTCAATGGGCATAGCGAATTGGCATTGGCAAATGTTGTGGGCTCTAACAATGTGAACATTCTTGTGGTGCTTGGTCTTTCGGGATTGATATTCCCCATAGCTATTGACAAAACTGCCAAACGCCGCGATTTGCCGTTGTCGCTCGTCTTCACAGCACTACTGTTCTGTCTTGCAAACGACTTTTTCTTTCAACGCTCCGAGCCAAGCTACATCAGTAGACTTGATGGTATTTTGTTCATAATCTGCATAATAGGCTACATAATATTTATAGTAAAAAACGCCAAAGACGACAACGTTGGTGGCGGTATAGAGCTAACACTCGCGCGCAGCATAATATTGGTAATTATCGGCGTAGCGGCTCTTGTGGGCGGCAGTAACCTTATGCTCAACGGTTCGGTGGATATAGCCGAGCAATTGGGAGTTAGCGAAAAAATTATCGGTCTGACGATAGTGGCTATAGGTACGTCGCTGCCCGAACTTGCAACGTCGATAATATCGAGCTACCATGGCAATGCCGACCTCGCAATGGGAAACATCATTGGCTCGAATATCTACAATATACTGCTCATTCTTGGCGTTAGCTGCACGCTGGCGCCAATCGAGTACAACGCATCGTTCAACATAGAACTGATGCTCTTGATGGTGGCTACTATGATGCTACAGATTTTTGCATCGTCGCATAGCCATCACGTGGGGCGCAAGCAGGGCATTTTGCTTTTGGCTACGTATGTTGCCTATATTATATATACTATCGGTAAATAAATACAAATGATTGACAACGAGACTTTTAGTAGAAAAACCGTTGCTTTTCACACATTAGGTTGCAAACTCAATTTCAGCGAGACGTCCGAAATGGCGCGCCGACTGCAAGAGCGTGGCTATTCGCGTGTCGACTTTGATGAGGTGGCCGATATTTATGTGATAAACACCTGCTCCGTAACCGAGGAGGCCAACAAAAAATGCCGCCAAGTGATAAAACGCTGCATACGCCGCAATGGTGATGCCTTTGTGGTGGTTACGGGCTGTTATGCGCAACTAGAAGCTCAGCAAGTGGCTAATATCGAAGGTGTTAGCTTGGTTATAGGCAACAACGAAAAGAACGACATTGCTACGCTCATTGGCAACGCTTGCCACTCGGACAATGCACGAATTGAAGCTGGCGACATAATGAAAGATAAGCGCTTTCGTCCATCGTTCTCGTCGGGCGACAGAACGCGCTCGTTTCTCAAAATACAAGATGGCTGCAACTATTTCTGTACCTATTGCACAATTCCCTTTGCGCGTGGCACAAGTCGCAGCGACACCGTAGAGAATACCATTGCCGAAGCTCGTCGGGCGGCTCACGCTGGCGCAAAAGAGGTGATACTTACGGGCGTAAATATTGGCGATTTTGGTCGCAACAATGGCGAAACTTTCGAACAGCTCGTTGAAGCTCTCGAAGATGTAGAAGGCATTGAGCGTTATCGTATTTCGTCGATAGAGCCAAACCTACTAACCGATAGAGTTTTAGAGCTTGTGGCAAAATCGAAGAAATTTATGCCGCATTTCCACGTGCCGCTTCAGTCGGGCAGCAATGCCGTGCTTCAGATGATGCATCGCAGATATACCGCGGAGTTTTTTGCCGATAAGATTGCTTCCATACGTAGCCTAATTCCGCGCGCCTTCGTTGGCATCGATGTGATCGTGGGCGTGAATGGCGAAACTCCCGAATATTTCGAAGAGACTAAAACGCTGCTCGAAGGCATCGATTTTTCGCAGTTGCACGTCTTTACTTATAGCGAGCGTCCTGGAACTCTGGCTCTCAAACTGAAGCCCGTTGTGGAGATTCCTGAGCGTCATCGACGCAATGCCGTGCTGCACGAACTCTCTGAGCAGAAGCGTATTGCGTTCTATAAGCGTTTCATAAATACTGAGGCTACCGTGCTTTTCGAGTCGTCGGAACACGAAGGGCGCATGAGTGGCTTCACCGATAACTACCTCAAGGTAGATTTGCCTTACGATGCTTCGTTGTCGAACACCATTCACCGCGTACGTATCGATAGCCTTACGATGGATAAATCGGCAGTGCTTGTGTCGGTAATAGATTGATTGTAAACATATTGTATATATAAATATGGAGCTGAAGGAACTTTGCAGCACAGTGGCTGAGATGGCTCGCACGCTTGGCCGCGAATTGATGCAGAAACGCGCAGAAATGGCGTTCGATGTGATGACCAAAGGCCGCAACGATTTTGTTACGACTCTCGATAAATATTCCGAACAAACGCTGGTGCAGAAGCTATCGGAGCTCTTACCCGAAGCTGGTTTCATTGCCGAGGAAGGCACTCGCACCGACCGCGCCGACCGCTACAACTGGGTTGTCGATCCTATCGACGGTACCACAAACTTCATTCACGGTGTGCCGCCGTTTGCCATAAGTATTGGTCTGCTCGATGGCGATGAGATTACGCTTGGCGTGGTCTACGAGATGTCGCGCGACGAACTTTTTGCAGCTTACAAGGGCGGTGGCGCAACGCTCAACGGCAAGCCAATACACGTCTCTACGCGTCCGACCGTTGCCGATGCGCTCATAACTATGGGCTTCCCATACGCTAATTTCAGCCGCGCCAAAGGCCTTTTGCAAGCTATCGATGTGCTCATGCGCACATGCCACGGTTTGCGCCGTCTCGGTTCGGCGGCTACCGACCTTTGCTACATTGCTTGCGGCCGTTTCGATGCATATTTTGAATACGACCTCAAGCCTTACGATGTGGCAGGTGGCTCGATAATTCTCACCGAAGCGGGCGGCAAAGTGTCGGACTATCGCCGTGGAAAAGATTATATCTTCGGCAAGGAGATGCTCGCCTCTAACGGGCTCATACATAGCGAACTCGAGGATATTATCGATCCGCTATTGTCAATTACGAATTCCTAATTACGAGTAGAATGCCAAACAACTCAGAATTCATAACTCGGAATTATATAAATATGCGTTCTAAAACTCGGAACTCGTAATTCATAACTTGGAATTATATAAATCTGCGTCCTAAAACTCGGAACTCGTAATTCATAACTTGGAATTATATAAAACTCGGAACTCATAACTCGGAACTAAAAAGTGATTGCAGTAGTTATACTAAACTGGAATGGCGCGTCGCTCTTGCGCCGATACTTGCCACAAGTCATCGCCACCACGCCTGCCGACATTGCCGACGTGTGGGTAGCCGACAATGGTTCTACAGACGAGAGCCTTGCCGTGCTTCGCGACGAGTTCCCGCAAGTGAAGGTTTTGCCTTTCGCGCAGAACTATGGTTTTGCGGCTGGCTACAATCGAGCATTGCAACAGCTTGATTATGAATATGTAGTGCTTCTAAATTCCGACGTCGCTCCTGCCGAAGGATGGCTACGCCCGCAGCTCGAGTTGATGCAGAACGACACAACGATTGCCGCATGTGCGCCCATAATTATGGATGATAAGCGGCACGAATATTTTGAATATGCCGGAGCAGCAGGCGGTTTTGTAGATTTCCTTGGTTATCCGTTTTGCCGTGGTAGAATTTTCGATACCATCGAAACCAATTGCAATCAATACAATACGGACATTGACGCGCTGTGGGTTAGTGGTGCTGCGCTGATGGTTCGTCGTAATATTTACAATGAAATTGGCGGCCTCGACGAAAGTTTTTTTGCCCACATGGAGGAGATTGACTTGTGTTGGCGAATGCGCAACGCAGGTTGGCGTGTGGTGGCTTGCAGCAAAGGCAAAATCTATCATCTTGGCGGAGCTACACTCTCGGCGGCCAATCCACGTAAGACATACTTGAATTTCCGCAACAATCTCGCTATGCTCATCAAGAACTACAATTCGTGCGCGTGGTTCTGCATCTTTGTTGCGCGACTGTTGCTCGATGGTGTTGCTGGGGCTAAATTTTTGGCTTCGGGCGAGGCGGCGCATTGTTGGGCTATAGTGAGGGCGCATTGGTCGCTCTTCGGTCGTTTGAAGTCTGTGCTCAAGCAGCGCAAAGCCTTGAAAAAGCAGCGCAGCCGTTCGTTGCCCGACCAGATTTATAAGCGTAGTATAGTTGTGGATTACTACGTACGTAAAAAACAAAAATTCAGCGACTTATCGTTCTGATGACGCGCCGTCATAGAAAGTTGCTGCAGTAGATTCTTTGCCCAAATTACTACCTCAATACGTATTCTACTTCCTTGAAAAAGAACGATTTTTCTGTGCCGTCGCTCGTGGAAAGTACCAAACGACCATCGGTCTCTATGCGTTTTATCTGAGCCTCAAACGCTACGCCATCGGCACAAAATGGATGCATCTTGCCATCGTATAGATAGAGTCGCGACATGTACGCCGTAACTATGTATGGCCAATCTTCCATATCTACGCGCGGAATCCAGCGTTTTAGACTATCGATGATGCTTGTGGCAAAATCGGCTGTGTTCCAGTTCTTTCCCGTTATGCTTGCGAGCGAAATAGGGTTCGGCGCATCGCTATGGAACTCGCGCTGATTGACGTTGAGCCCAAGGCCGATAATGCTATTACGTATAAAATGCTCTTGAAGTGAATTCTCTATAAGTATGCCGCCAAGTTTGTAATTCTTATAGTAAATGTCGTTCGGCCATTTTATATGTATGTCGCTAAGCCGCTGATTAATAGCAGTTTCTATAGCCTCGACGATAGCCAACGAGACTGCCATCGACAGATAAAATTGCTTGCGCACATCGAGCTCTTGCGGGCGAACTACAGCCGTGAACAAAAGGTTAGCTTGCGGTTCGCTCTCCCACGTGTTTCCCACCTGACCGCGGCCAGTAGTCTGAAAATCAGCCGTGATGTAGCTATAATTATCCACCTTATCGCCGGAGTTTAGCCAGCGATGCATCTCTGCGTTGGTGGAGTCAATCTCAGAAAAGTGTTTATTCATTTTCGCTTGTCGTCATATCGCTAACGAAGATTGTGCGGTCGTCGTCGTAGAAATTCACAAAGTCGTCAGCCGAGATATGTCCTGGATACGGTGCATAGTAGTGATTTTTCTTCTCGCGTGCGTTGCGCCAAAAGAGTGCGTAGCTTGGGTGATAGTCGGCTAACGCATTGATAACCACATCGGTCCACCACTTTGCGTATGGAATGGTTTCGTAGCCCATTTCGCATAGCGCGTATGGCTTGCTATGCTGAGCGCCAACGCTGTCGACAACTGCCAAACTGCGTCGTACCATATTTATAAATAGTTGATTATCTGGCGAAAACTGATACGCGTCGAAGCCGATAATATCAATCATATCGTCGCCCGGATAGCGTTCGAGAAATTCATCAACAGTAGCAGGTTCGCAGCCAGTAGAGAACCCGAAAAGCAGCTGTGTGACGCTATCCTCTTGCAAGCGGTTGAACGTCATGCGCTGAAGGTTGATATATTGCTCGGCAGTGCAGAGTTTCTCGCCCCACCAAAACCAGCTGCCCGTGTGTTCGTGCCACGGACGGAAAATCATCGGCACCTTAACACCATCTTCGGTTACAACGCTATTTACGAACTTTGCCAAGCTATCTATCCAACTAATAAACAACTCATTAGCTTCGCCGTCGGGAAGGATTTTTGCCACAACCGACGAGTCGCTCGTGTCCCACGCATCGCCACCAGTCACCGGATTGTTCAAATGCCAACTAATAGTAGACACGCCGCCACGTTCATATTGCGCAATAATCTCCTTACGTATGCGGTCGAACGGAACGCTGTCGAGGTTGTGCGTGTGGCCGAGCTCAATGTGGCCCAAGTCGAACGACATCAGCGCGGGATAGTCGCCGCACACCGATTTTATGTCGCTTCTGTCTTCGTCGAGATTCCAGCCAATGCCATAAATAGGATCATCGTGATGGCCAATCATATAGCCACGATAAGCTATGTCGGTTATCTGTTGGCGAAGCAGCATAGCCTCGTCGCTAATTTGGCGTACTGCAGGTTCGAGCAAGTGTCTGCGCTCCGGACGGCAAGCCGCAAATGCTGCTACTATCGCAATAAGAATGATGACGTTCTTCATACTATTATGTATCAATGATTTCTGTGGCAAAGATAGATTTATCGTCCAAAAATTGAGTTACGTACTTATTTGTAGAAAAATTTGAAAAAAACTTACTCATCGCGTACGTGTGCGGCGGCGTTGCGTTGTCTTAGTTATGTCTAACAAGAAAAAACGCATCTATTATGGCTGCATTTATCGACATATTACACGAAGAGCACTTCTATCGTACTGGCTTCGAAAGCGTCAGAGTTAATGGAAATTATGAAGCTGTTTATGAGACTGTTATAGCTTCTATGATTGGATATAATAATGAGCTCCTTGTAATCGGACAGAGTGAGCAGTCGGCAGCATGGCGTAAGACTTGTAAGGCGCTCGATGTAAACGTTTCAACTATCGATGTAGATAATGATATTGCTACAGCCCTTGAAACTATTCTTTCGGTAAACAGAAATATCTCCCACATACTTTGCGGCAGCGAGGTTAGCGCTGAAGACCTCAACAAAATTGGTGAACTCTCTCGCAAATATCGCCGTTCGCTCATTGCCGACAATAGCCGCGAAGACTACACCATGGCCGATATTGACAAATACAACATCGACTTTTTGGTTTGCCCACAGAGCGAAGGTTCGCTCATAATAGCACGCCGCAGCAAATTGGTTCAGACCGAAGGCAATGCCCGCAACATATCCAACGATCTCTATACCATTTGGCAAGCTGGTCTCGCCGACCGCCGCTCAACGCTCGAGCCGATGGCTTGCTAAGGCGATAACGAAAAATAATTGTGTTTTATATATGGAAAAGCGAAGTCGAAGAGTTGTCGGCTTCGTTTTTTTTGTTGGTGGACTGCTAATTCATCGCAGCAGACTAAGAATGTATGGCGAGTTAAGCCCCTCGAACTGAGGTATGTGTAGGCGAAAATAGTCTTCGAGTATCTTTATTAGTGTGTTGCGCTCCTCCACGTTTTGCGCAATGTCGGCAAGGTGGCTCACGTCGGTGCGGGCAAGGCGTGTGAATAGCGATTTCTCGTCGCCCGAGAGGAAATGGCGATGAAGCGGAATCTGGGCAGTCATGACGCCATCGACCATGTCGAAGAATGGCAGCGATGTGGCAGCAATGTCGGGTTCGAAACCAAGCGCCGACGCCAATCTGTACATAAATAGAATATGAAAATTGTGCTCGCCAGGCAAACCACTGTCGAGTAGGCGAATGCTTTCGTCAATCATGTTATAGAGATGTTCGTCGCGGCCTTCGTCGCGGAGAGTGCGAGCAAGAAGTTCGCCCATAAACATAGCTATGGAACGCTTCACAGCGCTGAACGGAATGGAGCTGAGCGGATAGCGGCAATGAATCTCGGTGATGCGCGGCAGTTTGTTGCCTCGGTGTGCATAGGCCTCCACCGTCACGAGCGAAAGCGGCGCAAGGAGCGGAATAACCGACTGCTTATGGCTGCGACGGTTGACGCTCACTATCATTGCCATACGCCCAAATTGCTCGGTGAAGAGCGTTGCCACCATGGTGTTGTCGGTGTGGCGAATGGCTTGAATGACTATGGCGTCGGTGATTATGACAGGAGCGTTCATTTGTATAATTACGAGTTACGAATTACGAGTTCCGAGATTTTGAGCACAGAAAATTGAATTCTGAATTTTCAACTTTCACCTTTCAATTTTCAACTTTCACCTTTCAACTTTCAACTTTCAATTTATTCCAAACTGGCGTAAATATTCCGCAAAAGGTGCACCATCGGCAAGGTGGAACGAGCCAATCTCGCGGCGGAGGTGGTAGTTGCCGCGTATGCTCTCGAAGGCGTCTGGGTTGGCAAGCAGAGCGCGATTGTCGGTGGTGATGTCGTATACGGCAAGCATCATTTGTGCGAGTGCATCTTCGGGCGTTGTGGCATCAATATTTACGATAGGCTTTTCTGGTTCGGGGAGCTTTGGCCAAACGTTGCTTCCCGTCATGCAGAAATGGCGGCGCAAAGCATCTACAGACATCTGCGTGCCGCGCAGTTTGCTGTCGGTAGAATAGCCGGCAATGTGTGGCGTAGCTATCAATGCGCGCTGCATCAAGCGGCGGTCGAAATGCGTCTCGTTCTCCCAAACGTCTACAATCACGTTGCTAATTATGCCGCTATCGAGACCTTCGTGGAGTGCTTCGGTGTCGCACACTTCGCCGCGCGAACTATTTATAACCACCACGCCGCGCTTGAGCGACACGAGTGTGTTATGGTCGAAGAGGTGGTAGGTGGCGTGGCGTCCCGTGCGGCGCAATGGCACGTGAAACGTCACTATGTCGGCTTGGCTGAGCGCCTTACGATATTCGGAAAACGCCTCATCGCCTTCTGCTTCGGCACGAATTGGGTCGACGAGTATGACGCGCATACCTATGAGGCGCGCCCACTTTTCTACGAGTTTACCAACGTTGCCCACGCCGACGATAGCTATAGTGCTATCTTTCAGCGAAATGCCAGTTCGCATCTTTAGCACCGAGAGCGCCGAACCAATATATTGCTGCACCGATGGCGCATTGCAACCGGGGGCATTCTCCCAATAAATACCGCGGCTCTCGCAATAGCGGCGGTCGATATGGTCGAAACCGATGGTGGCTGTAAATATGGCGCGAACGGAGCTGCCGCTAAGCAATTGCTCGTTGCAACGTGTGCGCGTGCGAACTATCAGCGCGTCGGCATCGCGAACGTCGGCAGGGGTGATGGCACTGCCACCAAGGTAGACAACGGTGGCTTCATTCTCTAAAACGCCTTTCAGAAAGGGGATCTTATCGTCTGCTACAATTTTCAATTTCTTGGAATTATATAATCGTGTAATATTCTGTATACTAATTAGTTCGGGTCTACGTCAATCTCCACTTGCACGCTTCGCCACTGCTGGTCGCCGAGGAGGTTGTTCACCTTATCCATAACTATATTTTTTATGGTAGCCGGCGATGCCGAACGCTCCATCTTCACCATTATGCGTTGCTGGAAATAGGTATCGATGCGGTTTATCATGGGTGCTTGCGGACCTATAATGCGCTCGCCGAATGTGGCGCGGAGGTCGGCTGCCAACGCTTGTGCTGCATTGCGCGATATGTATTCGGTGCGATGCTTCACCGTCAAATATATAAGTCTGTAAAATGGCGGATAGTGATATTGCTGGCGCTCAGCGGCTTGCCACATTAGGTTGGCTTTGAAGTCGCTCTTTACTATGTTGGCTATCAGCGGGCTATCGATGGAGCGCGTTTGTATATATACGCGTCCTCGCTTGCCGTGTCTGCCTGCGCGGCCGCTCACTTGTGCAATGAGCTGATAACTACGCTCTATAGCGCGAAAATCGGGCATGTTCATAGTGGCATCGGCATTCATAATACCTACTATGGAGACTTTCTCGAAGTCCAAACCCTTGGAAATCATCTGCGTACCTATAAGTATGTCGTACTTATGCATCTCAAAATCGGCAATAATCTGCTCCAGTGCTTTGCGTCCGTTGGCTGTGTCGCGGTCCATACGTACGACGCGCGCCTGCGGAAAGACATCCTTCACCTGCTCTTCGATCTTCTCGGTGCCAAATCCGTGCGGACTCAAATGTGGCTGACCGCAGACGGGGCAAATCTTAGGCACGCCCATGGTGTATGAGCAGTAGTGGCAGATGAGTTGCGACGTAATTTTGTGGTACGTGAGGCTGACGTCGCAGTTGTTGCACTTGGGAATCCACGAGCAGTCGTTGCACTCTATGTATGGCGAATAGCCGCGGCGGTTCTGAAACAGAATGACTTGCTCGCCATTCTTTATCGCCTCGTCGATAGCATCTTTGAGTTTCGATGAGAACATACCCGTCGACGTCTTGTGGGCGTTCTCTTCGCGCATATCAACGGGAATGATTTCGGGCAGTTCTATGTCGGCATAACGCGTTGTGAGCGAGGCATAACCATATTTACCTTGCTGCGCGTTCATATAGCTCTCCATCGACGGTGTGGCGCTGCCAAGTAGCACTTTGGCATCGAAGTAGCCGGCGAGCACCGTAGCTACGTCGCGGGCATGGTAGCGAGGCGCGGGGGCTTGCTGTTTGTAGCTCTGCTCGTGCTCCTCGTCCACTATTATCAAACCGAGGTTATGAAAAGGCAGCATCACCGATGAGCGCACGCCAACGATTAGCTGATACGGCTCGGACGATAGTTGCTTGTTCCACACCTCCACGCGTTCGGCGTCGCTGAATTTGGAGTGGTATATACCCATCAAGTTGCCAAAATGCCTACGTAAGCGATTGGTAATCTGCGCTGTGAGAGCAATTTCGGGCAATAGGTACAGCACCTGCTTGCCTTGGCGCAGCATCTCATTTATGGTATGTATATATATTTCCGTCTTTCCGCTCGACGTAACGCCGTGAAGCAGAGATACTTGCTTCGTCTGCCAAGCCTCGTGAATGTCGTCGAGAGCTTTTTGTTGTGCTTGGTTGAGCGCGTGCGGCGGTTCGCATTCGTCGAAGTCGTTTTTGAGGCGCGAGATGGCGAGTTGCTCAATATTTATGAACCCACGCTCGGCTATGGCTTTGAGCGCCGGAATACTTATGCGGCTGTCGGTGACAAGCTCGGAGCGCCCCACTTTGTTGTGCTTCGCCACGCCGTATGCACCGCCAAGTTTTTGCATAAGTAGCATGAACGACTCAAGTTGGCGCGGAGCTTTTTCGAGTTTGTCCATAATTATGCAGAGCCCCTCTTCGGTACTAAGTTTCTCATTTATAGAATAGAAAGGCTCTTTCTTGGGCTTATAGGCGTCGCGGAGTTGTTCGCTTATAAATATGGCGTTTTGCTCTATGAGCGTACGCAGCTGCGGCAGCGGATTGTGTGGAGCGCAGTGCTGCGAGAGTTCGGCAATGGTGCACGATTTCTGCGCTTCCACAAAGTTGAGCACCTTCTCTGTTTTCTCGTCGAAGAGCGTGTCGGCAACGAATTCGGGGTTACTTATGAGGCGGCTTTCGCTCTCGAGTTTCAAGCCCGACGGCAGTGCAGCGCGGTATACATCGCCCATAGCGCATATATAGTAGTCGGAAATCCATTGCCAAAGCTTCAGTTGCAGCGGCAATATTATTGGCGTGGAATCGACCACTTGGCTGATAGGCTTAGTGTCGTAGTTGATGGGGCGCGTGTGGTGGATATTAGCCACAATGCCCGAGTAGAATTTCTTGGCGCCGAACTGCACCAATACGCGTGAGCCGATGGCTATGGTGCTCTGCATTTCGGCTGGCACTTCGTAGGTGAACAACCGTCGCAGCGGCACTGGCATTATTATATCGGCATAGGTTTGCTCGTTCATTGGCTCGTTAGAAAACGGGTGCAAGTTATCACTCATTTTCCAATCAAATAATCCCATATTATAGCTAATATTGCGCTCCGTTTATAAAAATCGTGAGATACAAATTCTTAGTCACCGAAAGAAACGAAATACGTGTAAATAGATAAATAAGTGACCGAATTTTGTGATTAGTATAAATTCGTTCAATTCGTTGATTTCTATAAGGATAAAAACATAAAATACTAAAATGGCAAAATTGACGGTGGTGCCCACACCCGTAGGTAATTTGGAAGATATAACACAGCGCGCGCTACGTATGCTCAAAGAGGCATCGTTCGTGTTGGCTGAAGACACACGCACGTCTGGCAATTTGCTGAAGCACTACGGCATTGAGGCCAAACTCATAAGTTATCATAAATACAACGAACATCAGGTTGTCGACAATATCGTGCGCCGCATAGAGGCTGGCGAGTCGGCATGTTTGGTCTCCGACGCGGGTACGCCTGCCATCTCCGATCCTGGCTATCTCATTGTGCGTCATTGCATCGATGCTGGTATAGATGTAGAATGTCTGCCTGGCGCTACGGCGTTTGTCCCTGCGCTTGTGAGTAGCGGCTTGCCCAACGACAAATTCTGCTTCGAAGGTTTCCTCCCGCACAAGAAAGGCCGCAAGACTGCCATAGAACGCCTTGCCAATGAGCCGCGTACGATGATTATATATGAATCCCCATTCCGCCTTGTAAAGACTCTCACTCAACTTGCCGAAGCTTTTGGCGCCGACCGACAAGCCAGTGTCTCGCGAGAGATTAGCAAGATTCACGAAGAGACGGTGCGTGGCACGCTTACCGAACTCGCCGAACACTTCACCGCTACGCCCCCGCGCGGCGAGATTGTTATGGTGGTGGCTGGCTGCGAGAAAATCAAGGCTCGCGATGATAGCGACGACGAAGAAGAATAAAATTTCACAGAGAATGCAGAGTGCTCAGAGAGCACGAAATTATTCCCTTATATAAAGTGTTATCAGTGTCATTGGTGCGGGAATCTGTTTAGGCGGATTTGAAATCTACCGACCAATGCTCGGATAATTACAAATACCCTCGAATCGTCTGGTTGTACGTATAAACGCCATTCATTCGGCACAAAATAAATTTTTATGAATATTAATTCTTTACGTACTTTTACGACCGAAAAAACGACTAATCAAAACGCATGCATTATATGCATATACACTTACACAACAAAATCTTAGCGTACACTCATAACTATGACAACTCAACGCCAAGCCTTTTTTCAGCACATATTTTATTCTCGATAAACAATTCCATTTTTTTATAACGATATGAAAATAAAACATTTACTATCCCTTTTATCTGCTACGGTACTCTCCGTAACAGCAAATGCTGCCGACATCTATGATGGTGAAAGCGGCAATTGTAACTACTATTTCACTGAAGAGGGCACAGTTCTCAACATTGTTGCTAAGGATGGCACCGATGGCACCATGGCCAGTTACGAATCTAGCCCATCGCCTTTCGGTGGCAATGGGAACATAAAAACCGTCAATTTTGATGGTGTAACCAGCATTGGAGCCAAAGCATTCAATAGGTGCAGTCAGATTGAATCGGTAACCTTTTCAGAAGGTACGCAATTGAAAAGCATTGGAAGTTTCGCTTTTTGGAATTGCAACGCTCTCAAATCCATCTCCATTCCTACGAGCGTTACTGCCATTGACAACTATGCTTTTTGTGGCTGTACGTCGCTTGCTTCGGTAAACATTCCAGATGGTATAGAGACTATTGGGGAAGAGACCTTCATGAATTGTGCTATAACCTCTATCACCATTCCTGCAAGCGTAACAAGCATTGGCCAAAGTGCCTTCTCTGGTTGTAAGCTTCAATCTGTTGTATTTGCCGAAGGAAGCAAACTTGTAAGTATCGGCGAACGAGCATTTAATTTGTGCCGCAAGCTCTCATCGATCTCTCTTCCCGAAGGATTGACAACCATAGAATCGTACGCATTCTCTGACACTCCCTTATCAATGGTAATTCTGCCAGAGAGTGTTGTCACTGTCGGAAACGGAGCTTTTTACTATTTAGCTAATAATAGTGCGATTTTTGTCCCTAAAACAAAAGAAGAATTAAACTTGGACAACTGCGCAATGTCCTATTTTACAACTGTTTACTATAGCAATAGCGAAGGTTGGGGCGAAAGTGGCAACTGTCTTTGGTACTTATCTGAGGACGGTGCATTACTTAATATTACCGCCAGACCTGGCACCGATGGCACCATGGCCAACTACGAAACTGGCGAATCTCCTTTCTATGGCAATGCCAATATAAGCCAAGTCAAACTCAACGGAGTGTCGGCTATTGGCAGCAATGCTTTCGAAGGTTGCACTGGCATTACTACGATGCTTTTGCCACAAAGCGTAGCGAATGTAGGCAATGACGCTTTCGAAGGCTGTTCGGCTCTCACAACTGTTATCGCAGATAACACTAAAGAGAATCTTAATCTTGCCGATGCCTCTATCGATGCCGATGCCTCTATTTACTATGAAGGCGAATTCCATAAAGTTACCTTGCGCGACGAGAATTACGAATACACCGCTGAACCCGGCAATATTATCTATACCGCCGACAAAATGCTATATGTAGTAGATGGCGCCACAATTAGAGCAAGTTTTCCTGAACCTGAAATTGCAGTTCTTTTTACAGCTTCACCTGCCGATGGCTTTACTACCGACAATGGCATCTCTCCTACCGTATTTAGCAATATAACCGCTGACATCACCATTGCGCCTACATTTGGATTCTACCCCAATGATGAAACAAAGACAGCAGATATTGGGAGCTACTACACCCCAGAGCACATAGTGATTCCTTCGCAAGTAACCATCAATGGAGAAGAATACAAAGTAACAAGCATTAGCGATTACGGATTTCATGATAACTACGATCTCCAATCGGTTGTCATTCCTGAAGGTGTTACTTCCATTGGCGATAATGCATTTGCATATTGCAGCTCACTCCAATCGGTTGTCATTCCTGAAGGAGTAACCACTATTGGCAAAAGTGCATTTAGTGATTGCAGCTCACTCCAATCGGTTGTCATTCCCAAAGGAGTTACTACCATTAGTGATGATGCATTTGAGTATTGCAGCTCACTCCAATCGGTTGTCATTCCTGAAGGTGTTACCGAGATTGGCAATGGTGCATTTTACAATTGCGAAGCACTTGAATCGGTTGTCATTCCTGATGGAGTAATTTATATTGATAGGGATGCATTTCGGGGCTGCTCTTCACTCGACACCATATTCGTAGAAAGTACAAATACTGGTCTTTTCCGTCAAGATGGATATGGTTCTAACTACAATAGCAACACTACTACTATATGCTACAAAGGCACCAATTTCGACTACCATGTGGTTTTGCCCGCAGGTGCAGAGGCAACAGCCGAAGAGGGTGTCATAGTAGGCAAATGCGGCAACATGGTGTTTGTGAAAGCTGGCGCAGAAATCAAGCTCTCCGATATGGATGGTTATGTATACGTAGTAGCTTCAGGCGAAGCAGAATTGACAGGCAAAACGCTTAGCGCTATAAATAGCGATGTTGAGATTGCCACACGTAAGCTAATTACCCACGCGGCTATCAGCATAGCTACCATTGCAGAACAAACCTACACAGGCGAAGAACTAAAACCTGCAGTTGACATCGCCGACGACGTAACGCCTCTTACCGAGAACACCGACTACACTGTGGCGTATAGCAACAACGTAAACGCTGGCACTGCTACAGTTACCATCACTGGTATTGGCAATTACACTGGTGAAACCGAAGTAACGTTCACTATCGGCAAGGCTACACCAGTATTCGTGGAGATTGAAAGCCAAGTAATCGAAAGCACGCAGACTTTGGCAGATGTAACCTTGCCAGAAGGCTATTCGTTTGTGAATGCTGAGCAGACCTTGAATCTTGGAGAAAACACCGTTGCACTCAACTACAACCCAGATCCCGTTAACTACGAAACCGTATCGGGTAATATGCTGGTGATAGTAACGAAAGCAACAGTTACCGGTGTTCAAGATGCACAAAACGCCAAGAGCCAGAACGTGAAGAAATACGTTGAGAATGGCTCATTGATTATCGAAGTAGATGGCGTGAAGTACGACATTACTGGCAAAGTAGTGAAATAAACAATGGGGCACGCCCCATTTGCATAATAAGTAATAAGTATGGCGGCTGCAGCAATGTGGCCGCCATTTTTTTGTATTGGTTATCCCCTCGAATCGTCTGGTTGCACGTATTGTAGAGACGTAGCGCGCTACGTCTCCCAAAATAAATTCGTTCAATCTGTGTTCTATATATAAAAATCGGTGCTAAAACAATATTAGTATATTAGCAACGTGAAATTGGCAAAGCGCAAGAATATATGGCAACAACAACCACAAGAAAATCCCAGCCAAACCCCATGAGTTACTATTGGGAGATGGTGAAAGATATGGACGAGACGCAGAAATTGGAGTTGGCAACAATGCTCATAGAGAGCGTAAAGCCCATACAAACTAAGCCTCTCTTTGATACACCCATCGAGGAGGATTTCCCCGACATGGACAAGGAGTTGTATACGCCCGAAGAAGCCTATAAACTAACAATGAAGGACATCAAGGCTATCTACGACGATAAAAATGCAATATAAGTATTTCTATACCAAGCGTACAGCCGCGAAGATAAGGAGCTTCTACCTGAACGTGGGTAAGAAGTATTATCATACATATTCATACGAAGATATGGAGCGCAATGTGCGCAATGCATTCTTTGCTATCTATGCAATAGAGCGAACGCTGCCGCGCCGCCGCCCAACCATCAGCCGATGGAATGGCTATCACATGGCAAACACCGACAAGTGGTATTACGCCTACACTATTGAGGGCGATACAATTATTGTGGTTGACGCTTGTCACGCGCAGAATATGCATGATTAGCATGTAGAGACGTAGCGCGCCGCATCTTCCAAAATAAATTCGTTCAATTCATTCAATCTGTGTTCAAAACACCCACCTATCTGTGTCATCTGTGCGTGCCCCAAAGACATCAGTGCGAAAACAGAACAAGAGAAAATCCGTTTTATCTTTGCCCCCCGAATTCATGAACTCGGAATTCATAATTCATAACTCGTAACTCGTAATTAGGAACTCGTAATTCGTAACTATAAAAATGAATAAAACGATAGAATTACGCTTGCTTCCGCAAGAGGCTGCCGACGAAAACTTATGTCGCAGCCGTGTGGCAAAGCAACTCGACATACAGCAGCGCGACATAACAGCCATGCGTCTTGTGCGCCGTGCTATAGATGCGCGCCAACGTCAAGTGATGGTGCTGCTGACGTTCGATGTATATGTAGGCGAAGAGCCGCAAGAGGAGCGCCTCGCCGAAATGCCAGGTTATAAAGATGTTCGCAGCGCACAACCTGTGATAGTTGTAGGCGCTGGCCCTGGCGGATTGTTTGCTGCATTGCGCCTTATAGAACTTGGCTTGCGTCCTATCGTTGTGGAGCGCGGCAAGGATGTAAGTACGCGCAAAGTCGACCTCGCACAATTGCAACGTAACCACGTTGTCGACCCAGAGAGTAATTATGCTTTTGGCGAGGGTGGTGCCGGTACCTATTCCGACGGCAAACTATATACGCGCAGCACCAAACGTGGCAACGTACGTAAGATTCTCGAAACTTTTGTGCATCACGGTGCACAACGCGACATACTTATAGATGCCCATCCGCATATAGGCACCGACGTTTTGCCATCCGTAATAAAACGAATGCGCGAGACCATCATAGAGAATGGTGGCGAAGTGCTTTTCCAAGCCAAGGTTGTCGATTTGCTCACCTCGGGCGACGCCGTCAAAGGTGTGAAGCTTGCCGATGGTCGCACAATAGAGGCCGATGCGGTCATCTTGGCTACCGGTCATTCGGCACGCGACGTATACGAAATGCTTAACGCTAAAGGTCTTGCTCTCGAAGCTAAGACGTGGGCTATGGGCGTGCGCGTGGAGCATCCGCAAGAGCTCATCGACGAACTGCAATATCACATGCCAAGCGGACGTGGCGAATATCTGCCGCCTGCTACATATAGCCTCGTGGCACAGAGCGATGGCCGCGGCGTATACTCGTTCTGCATGTGTCCGGGTGGTTTCATAGTGCCAGCCATGACGGCCGACAACGAGATGGTAGTTAACGGCATGTCGCCGTCGCGTCGTAGCTCGCCATACGCCAACTCGGGCATTGTGGTGGAAATTAGCCCTGAAGATATAGGCGCATACCAAAACGAAGGTCCACTTGGCGCTATGCACTATCAGCAAGAATATGAACGCCTTGCATTCATAAATGGCGGACACGGCATAGTGGCTCCAGCTCAAGGGTTGGCCGATTTTGTTGATGGCAGACTATCTTTCGAACTGCCAGAGACTTCATACATACCAGGCGTGGTGTCATCGCCGATGCACTTCTGGATGCCCGACAACATAGGCAAGCGACTGCGTGACGGTTTCGCACAGTTCGATCGCCGCATGCGAGGCTTCGTAACCAACGACGCACTGATACTAGGCGTAGAGAGCCGCACGTCGTCGCCCATACGTATTCCGCGTGATGCCGAGACGATGTGTCACCCACAGCTCAGCGGACTCTATCCGTGCGGCGAGGGCGCTGGTTTTGCAGGCGGCATTGTGTCGTCGGCTATCGATGGCGAACTCTGCGCCGAGAAAATTGCTCAATCTCTCAAGAAATAAGGCCTTGACGACAACTGTACCTATAGCACTATTCGATTCGGGCTACGGCGGCTTGACCATCTTGGACAGCGTGCGCCGACTGATGCCCGAGTATGACTATATATATCTCGGCGACAATGCCCGTGCGCCTTACGGAACGCGCTCTTTCGATATTGTGTATAAATACACGCGCGAAGCCGTTGTTCGCCTTTTCGATATGGGCGCACCGCTCATAGTGCTTGCCTGCAACACCGCGTCGGCAAAGGCTTTGCGCAACATTCAGCAGTGCGACTTGCCAAATATCGATGCATCGCGCAGAGTGCTTGGCGTCATTCGCCCGAGTGTAGAGGCGGTGGGCGACGTCACTCGTTCGCGCGTGGTGGGTGTTATGGGCACACAAGGCACGGTAGATTCAATGTCGTATCCTATAGAAATAGCCAAGATTAACCCCGACATCCGCGTCTTTCAGCAAGCCTGCCCCATGTGGGTTCCGCTCGTCGAGAATGGCGAATACGACAAACCCGGCGCCGACTATTTCGTACGTAAATATGTAAACGAACTCATGTCGCAATCGGCCGACATAGATACTATAATACTCGCTTGCACGCATTTCCCATTGCTGCGCAAGAAGATAGAGGCCTATCTTCCTAAGAGCGTCACACTGCTCAGCCAAGGCGACATAGTTGCGCGTAGCCTCAAAGATTACTTGCAGCGCCACACCGAGATGCAGAGCCGACTTACCAAAGGTGGCTCGGTGCGCTTCTATACCACCGAAAACCCCGAAAAATTTGGCTCTATGGCTCGCCTCTTCTTCGATGGCGACATAGATATTTCGCATCTATAACCCCGACAAGGCGGCATGCCCTCTTGTCAATAAATCCATCCTCGAACGGAACGTATAGACGTGGTGCGCCACGTCTATACAAAATACACCACATAAGCTGTATGTAGAGACGCCACATTGTGACGTCTCTACAACCCACCAGTCTATACGTATTCAATTTTCAAATTCCTCATTACATTTGCACACGTAATTTGTTTACCATCGAGTTTAGTGACTTGCTCGACAGTGCTACAAAAGCACTACACATTAGGGGAATAATAACCGTTGCGTTATATACGCAACGCTTTTTCTATGACAAAGGTCAAACACTCGTGAGCTGCGATAGCCTACGAGTTTTTTATTTGTATACATAAGTACATATATATAACCCTCATCGATGCACTTCGGTGGCGGTTTCTTGTTTCGCATCAAAAATGATTTTCATGACTGATTGGGACTTGCTGAGCGTCAGATATGCATTTTCACGATTGATTGGGACTTGCTGAGCGTCAGATATGCATTTTCACAACTGATTGGGACTTGCTGAGCGTCAGATATGCATTTTCATGACTGATTGGGACTTGCTGAGCGTCAGATATGCGTTTTCACGACTGATTGAGGGTTTCTGAGCGTCAGAAACCATGATTTAATCATAACAATGGATTTTGTGCAATGTGCAAAAAACCGTTTACGCGACTCAATGAAAATTTCTGCGCACGTGCAAAAAACCATTTACGCGACTCAATGAAAATTCTCGTTGGAGGAAATTTTCAATCCCCCGACTAATATGTTCGCGGAAATTCACAGATTTTATTTGTACGGACGTTGCGCGCCGCGTCTCTACAATAAACGCCCCCTTGTCAATAAATCAATATGATATAATTTTGGCTTCCAATTATGATAAAGATATTTCTATCGACATTGATACTCGTAGGCGTGGCGCTGTTGCTGTTTGCAGTTCGCATACTTATAAAGCGCGGCGGCACGTTCCATTCGCAACACGTGGGGCAGAGCAAGGCCATGCGCGACCGCGGCATCAACTGCGTGCAGTCGGCGGATAGGATTGAACATGCATCGAAACTCAACGTCACCGATATGGAAAAATAAAGCGTCGTACGTAATGAAAAAACAACAACCCAAACCACAATCGTCTGCCGCAGCACCACAGCCTGCTGCCAAAACTGATTTTTTCGATAAATATGCCAACGTCATAGCTATTGTGCTCACGGCGCTCACAGCCATTGTGTCGCTGCTGCTCTTCAATATGCGTGTAGACGAGGGTGGCGACGATTCGGCATATATATGCCGCGCCTTCGACCTAATAGAGTCGGGGCGTTATCCGAACTATCAAGGTCCGCTCTACCCGATGTTTTTGGCAGTAATAATATCGCTATTCGGCTCGAGCCTCTTTGTGCTGAAACTTACATCGCTACTCTTCATAACAGCTTCGCAATGGATATTCTATCGCTCGCTTCGTGGGCGTGTGAACGTGCGTTTGATACTTATGGTTATGGCGCTTGCGAGCATCAACTCGTGGTATCTCGCCTACGCAAGTCTGACCTACAGCGAGGCAATGTTCATCTTTGTGGAGTTCTGCATCACGTGGCTCGTGCTACGTTTCGATGCTCAGGAGTGCGACGGTTGGCTTGCGCTCATCAAACGTGCCGCACCAATAGCGTTGCTGCTCGTTGCCGCCATACTTATACGTACTATGGCGCTCTCTATAGTAGTGGCCGTAATAATATTTATGCTCGTAGGACGTCAGTGGCGCAAAGCCGTGGCTGTTGCTGGACTGACGGTAGTTTTGTCTATGGCTTGGATAGGCGTGCGCACTGCCATTTGGAGCGGCAAAGTAGACCACGGCAATTCGCAACTCGAGCAACTCATGCGCAAGCATCCCTACGAGGTTGAGAAAGGTAAGGAGGATTTCAAGGGCTACTTGGGGCGCATAGTGGACAACTCGAACCTCTACCTATCGAAACGTATGATGTATGTGCTCGGTTTCAAGAAAGAGGTCGACCGTAAGACAAGCGGATTCGTTACGCTGCTCTTCTACGCGCTCTTCATAGCGGGCGGATTCTTTGGCTACAAACGCAATCGCGCCGTATTCTGGCTCGCCATACTTACAGCCGCCGTACTTGGTCTGACGTTCGTCATGCTGCAAGCCCTTTGGGACCAGCAACGACTAATAGTGCCATCGATAGTGACCAGTTTTGTAGTGCTGCTCTATGGTATATATAGCCTGCTGCGGCTCGCCACGCGTAAATATGCTGCATACATAACTATGGTTATGGGCGCTATAGTCTGCCTAACCTCCATGGTGCAGACGGGCGACAAGATTGACCTGATGGCGCTGCGAAAGAATATGCAGGGCGACAATATTTATGGCTATACCACCGATTTCTATAACTATTTGGCACTCTGCGAATATTGCGGCACTCTGCCCGAGGGCAGTTATGTGGCTTGCCGCAAACCCGATATGGCGCGTATCTACTGCGGTGGCAAGAAATTCTTTGGCATTTTCAACTTTACCACCGAAGATGCCGACGAACTGATTGACAACCTTCGCAACCACAATGTTACGCACATCATAGCTGCCAGCCTTCGCCGCGACCCGCTCGTACCACGCGATAAGATTATAAATACCATACATCGCTACTGCTATTACGTTATGCAGAAGTATCCGAAAGCGTTTGTATTTCAGAAGATGATGGGCAGCGAAAACAACGAGCCTGCGCAACTTTTCTATATCGATTATGAGCATGTAGATGCTGTGCGTCGGCAGCTCGCAGCGGCTTCGTCAGAGAACGAAAACGAAGCAAAAGCGGATAATTCGTCCAATTAGATGATGCTCGATATTTAGCAGCAAACCAGAAACTGAACAATGAAAGAATATTTTGAGAAAGCGGCCGCTGGCTGGCAGAAATATCGCCGTCGCCGCTCGTACTATTGGAACTCGATAACCGACTACGTTGGTTACTACATACACCCCGACAACTCTGTGCTCGAGATTGGTTGCGGCACTGGCGAACTAATTGCCTCGGTGAACGGCAGCCACAAGGTGGGCATCGACTTTTGCGAGAGCCTTATAGCGCAGGCTCGCGAGGCACACCCCGACGGCGTAGATTTCTATGTTATGGATGCCGAAAATATTACGCTCGACGAGAAGTTCGACGTGATAGTGCTATCGAACCTCGTTGGCTTCCTCGACGACATCGAGAAGGTGCTACGCGAGATTCGCAAGGTATGCCACGAACGTACACGCGTCATAGTTACGTCGTACAACCGCCTCTGGGAACCTATGATTCGCTTTGCCGAGTTCATACATATAAAACGCCGCACTCCGCAACAAAACTGGATTTCGCGCGACGACCTTTGCAATATGCTATACTTGAGCGGCTTTGAGACCTATCGTTTCAACAGCAATATGCTTTGCCCAGTATACATACCGCTCATATCTACGCTGATGAACAAGGTCATTTCGCACCTTCCGCTGATGGGCGCGTTGTCGCTGAACAACTACTTTTTCGCACGTCCTGCGCCCGAAGATGGCGATTGGCAGAAACGCTACTCGGTGTCGGTGGTTGTGCCGGCGCGCAACGAGAGTGGCAACATCCGCGCTGCCGTAGAACGTGTCCCCGATATGGGTAGCCACACCGAGATTATCTTCGTAGAGGGCAACTCCACCGACGATACTTGGGACGAGATTCAGCGCATAAGTAGCGAATATGATGGCAAACGCGATATAAAGATTATGCGTCAGGATGGGCGTGGCAAGGGCGATGCCGTCCGCAAAGGTTACGCTGCTGCTACGGGCGACATACTTATGATTCTCGATGCCGACCTCACCGTGCCGCCCGAAGATTTGCCAAAGTTCTACCGCGCCATAGCTACGGGCAAGGGCGAGTTTGTCAACGGCGTTCGCCTCGTATATCCTATGGAGCAGGAGGCTATGCGCACGCTCAATAATATCGGCAATCACTTCTTTAGTCGTCTCTTCTCGTGGATTCTCGAGACGCCAGTCAAGGATACGCTTTGTGGTACCAAGGTGATGTTCCGCACCGACTATTTGAGACTTGCCGAAGGTCGTAAGTTCTTTGGCGACTTCGACCCGTTTGGCGACTTCGACCTACTTTTTGGTGCATATAAACTCAACCTTCGCATCGTCGATTTGCCCATTCGCTATCGCGAGCGTAAGTATGGTTCTACTAATATTTCGCGCTTCCGCCACGGTTTCATACTGCTAAGAATGAGCGCGTTCGCTGCTACAAAAATTCGTTTCCGATAAATATTTATACCTATGCCAAACAATAAGACATTAGCCGTTTTCCCCGGTTCGTTCGACCCCTTCACGGTAGGTCATGAGGACATAGTGCTGCGTGCACTCCGCCTGTTCGACGAGATTGTTGTGGCAGTGGGCAGCAACAGCGAGAAACACTCGTTTTTCTCCGTTGAGCGCCGACTCGAATTCATTCGCGAAGTCTTCCGAGACGAGCCGCGTGTAAGTGCGTGCAGCTACAGCGGTTTGACGGTCGACTTCGTACGCGAGATTGGCGCATCGCATCTGCTGCGTGGCATACGTACGGCGGCCGACTTCGAGTTTGAGCGCGCTATAGCTCAGGTCAACCGCCAAATGTCGGGTGTCGACACGGCCTTCTTGCTCACCACGCCCGAGCATACGCCAGTGAACAGCTCCATCGTGCGCGACATTCTTTCGCACGGCGGCGATGCGTCGATGTTCCTTCCCGAAAAAATACGCTCTATGGTTATGAATGACAAATTGCATAACTAATTACGATATAGATGCTTAGAGCTTTTTTAGCTTTCATACTTATAAATATTACAATGCTTGCGGTGCACGCCGCGCCCGTTCGTTTCTATGGCTATGCGCCCGAGTATAAAGGCATGGCGATAGAGATGAATAAATACGCCGACTTCATCACCCATGAACTTTTGCCCGTCTGCGTGCTTGATGTCGACAGCGTTGGCAACTTCGATGTAACGACCGATGTAGAAGATGTTACCTACGCTTTTGCCGATTTGGGCGCTCTTCGTGCATATATATATGTAGAGCCCGAAAAGGAGTACGAACTTGTGTTGCCGCCCTTCACGCCCCGCGCCGATGTCGACCGCCTCAATCCATATTTTCAGCCCGAACTTGTAGAGATGGGCATTGCGCAGACTACCAGCCGGCTCAACGAGGCGCTTCGCAATTTCTATGTATACGCCGACAGCCTCTACAACGCCAACGCCCTGCGTATCGTGAAGCAACGCAACCGCCGCCTTGCCGACAAGGTCATTGCAGCGTGCGATTCTGTGGCGCGGCTTCAGCAGTGCGACGATAAGTATTTCAACGATTTTGTGCGTTATCAGCAGGCCAGAATATTTACGCTTGCACGTCTGAAAGCACCACAAAAAGTTGCCGAAAAATACTTCCTCCACGACAGCGTAGCGTTCAACCACGAGGCATATTGGCAGACGCTCGACTTGGTTTACAACAATTTCCTCTCGATGACGCTCAAGGGCAAGGCTTCCGCTAAGGTTCGCGATGTGCTTTCGCAGCCAGCTCCACATTTCGCCGATTTGTCTGCTGCCATATCCGCCGATTCGTCGTTTCTCAACGCCCCACAGCTGCGCGAGATGCTCATAGTTAAGGGTATCTACGATGCATATTATTCGGGTTCGCTCTCGCCCATGGCTACCGACACGCTACTCTTTTCTGCAGTGGCTGAGGCTACTACCGAGCCAGCACAGATTGCGGCCAACAACATCCTTGTGCGCCTCAATCGCATGCGCGTTGGCACTATGGCGCCCGACTTCACACTCTACGACTTCGATGGCGTGGAGCGCAAACTCAGCGATTTCCGCGGTTTGTTTGTCTACCTAAGTTTTCAGCACTCTAAAAATTTTGCCTCGCAGAAAGATTTTCCGGCGCTTCAGGTGATAAATAAGAAGTACGAGCGTCTTATGTACGTAGTGAACATTTTCACCGACGAGAATGTAGACGAGGCTAAAGCCCTTGTGGCGCGCGGAAAGTACAATTGGCTGCCGCTCAGCTACACCAACGATCAGGCAGTGGTACTTCGCTATGGCATAACGCACGAACCTTCATATTTTCTAATCGATCCCGAAGGTCGTTTGGCACTCTCGCCCGCGCCTGCTCCCACCGAAGAGCGCCTTGTTACCGCCGTGGCGCAGCAGATGCAGAAGTACAAGACGGAAAAAATGCGCCGCAATCCGCCCAAGATTCGCGACATCTACGAAATGGTGCGCGAGGTTAGAAATCGATGAGGTCAATCCGTAGGTTTATCCGCCGACAATGCGGCATAATTCATTGTCGGACGAATCACTATAAATATTTATATGGTACAAAAAACACGGACTCATATCACATGAATCCGTGCCCATACTAATCTCCCAAAACAACCGAATCACTCGATTGTCTTGAACTATCCATTAGAAATCCTTACTATTTCTTGCCGAAATAGCGATTGAATAGCGCATAGAAACCACGTCCGTGGCGTGCTTCATCTTTCGCCATTTCGTGTACAGTGTCATGAATTGCGTCAAGACCGAGCTCTTTGGCGCGCTTAGCAATGCGGAACTTATCTTCGCAAGCGCCAGCCTCTGCATTCATACGTTTTTCGAGGTTTGTCTTGGTATCCCAAACAACTTCGCCGAGAAGTTCTGCAAATTTTGCTGCGTGCTCTGCCTCCTCAAATGCATAGCGCTTGAATGCTTCTGCCACTTCGGGATAGCCTTCGCGATCGGCTTGACGGCTCATAGCCAAATACATACCAACTTCGGTGCACTCACCATTGAAATGCGAATTGAGGTCTTGAAGCATCTCTGCGTCGCAGCCTTTAGCTACACCAAGTTCGTGCTCGGTTGGGAACTGAAGCTGTGCCGTTTCGTCGAGAACCTTGAATTTCGATGCTGGAACACCACACTGAGGACATTTTGCAGGAGCCTCATCACCTTCGTATACGAATCCGCATACGGTACAAATAAATTTTGCCATGATTTTTAGTTTTTATGTTATGTGTATTTCTTTGTTTTCCAGTTGATTACAACGCCAATATAAATCATCTATTTATGACATACAATAGCGTTTCGATATTTACACTTTGTCTAAATAGAAATCGTGTGTTAGAGCCTGGAATTCAGCAGACAAACTACCATCAGAATTTTGAAGTACCAGCGTTCGTTGTTCAATGTCGGTTGTTGCGCCAAAGCGGAATTGCAGCACGACTCTCTTAGGCTGCTTGCGTTCGGTCGTACGTATGTATATGGCCGAAAACAAGCGCAAACCGCTCAGTTCGCATAAGTATCGCATCTGCTCTTTGGCTTCCGACGGGATAATTACGGCAAAGACGCCATCGGTGTTTACCAGTCGAGCCACGGCACGCACAAGGTTTTCGTACGTAAGACTTTGCGTATGACGAGCCGTAGCGCGAGCTTCGTCGGGGTTGAGCAGCGAGTTGACAAAGTACGGCGGATTCGACACAATCATGTCGTACTTATGCTCGGTTTCGTACGTATTTATGTCTGATTTATAAATATTTACGCGTTCAGCAAAAGGCGATTGCTGCGCATTTTCATTGGCTTGCTGTGCTGCCTCGTCAACAATCTCAACCGCATCGATGGTAGCTTGCGCGTAGCGCTGTGCCATCATAAGCGCCACAAGCCCCGTTCCCGTGCCAATGTCGAGTATGCGCTGCGGCTCTGCGCAACTTGCCAACACACCAAGCACAACGCCGTCGGTGCCAACTTTCATGGCGCAGCGCTCCTGATTGACGGTGAATTTCTTGAATTGGAAATAGGTGTTCGACATCTATGTAGGCACTTACCCGAAGAATACGTATGCAATAAATATGGCTGCAATCACGCCTGCCAAGTCGGCAAAGAGACCGCACGGAACGGCGTAGCGGGTCTTCTTTATACCTACCGAACCGAAGTAAACGGCTATGATATAGAACGTTGTGTCGGCAGCACCTTGGAATATGCACGACAGACGACCAACGAACGAGTCGGCGCCATATTGCTGCATTGCTTCAATCATAAAGCCGCGCGCGCCAGAGCCACTGAGCGGTTTCATAAAGGCTGTCGGCAGCGCGTCTACAAATTGCGTGTCGGAGAGGAAGAGCGCGAAGAAATGGCGTAATCCGTCGATTAGAAAATCGAGTGCACCTGCTGCTCTGAACATGCCCACTGCTACCAAAATAGCTATGAGGAATGGTATGATTTTTATCGCGGTGTTGAAGCCGTCTTTGGCGCCCTCTATAAAAGCGTCGTAGACGTTCACTTTTTTCACTGCCGCCATAGCCACGAATGACGCTATTATGCCTACCAAAATGACCGACGAAACAACCTTCGACCACTTTTCGAGTTGCGCTGAATCCATGCTCGAAGCACCCCAAAGAATTAAGCCTATTATGCCCGAAATGCCAAGTATGTAGGCAAGTGTGATGGGGTGCAGCAGGTTGATTTTCTGTATTATAGATACTATTATGAGGCCAGCCAACGTCGAGAAGAATGTGGCGAGAAGCAACGGCAGGAAGATGTCGGCTGGATTGGCTGCGCCGCATTGCGTGCGGTAAGCCATAATAGTTATGGGTATGAGCGTGAGCCCCGAGGTGTTGAGCACCAAGAACATAATCTGCGCGTTCGATGCCGTCTTCTTGTCATCGTTGAGCTCTTGCAACTGTCCCATGGCTTTGAGACCCATTGGTGTAGCGGCATTGTCGAGCCCGAGCATGTTTGCCGACAGGTTCATCATTATTGAACCAAACACTGGGTGTCCTTTAGGAATAGACGGAAAGATGCGCGTAAAAAATGGCGACACAAGTTTCGATAGCACATTCACCGCACCGCCCGCTTCGCCTACGCGCATTATGCCGAGCCATAGCGTAAGTACGCCAGTTAGGTATAGCGATATTTCGAATCCGTTGCGCGCCTGCACGAACGTCTGGTCTACTATGTCTTGCATAACAAACCATTCGCCGCCTATCAAGCCGCGAAGCAATGCTATTATGAATGCACTTATAACGAAGAATATCCAGATGTAGTTGAGCGCCATCGAGTTACGTATTTATAATCATAATCATCACCGAATTAAACTAATTCATACGAACAAAATTCGTTTCATTCGCAATGAAGCCAAAAGCTAATCGAAACGAATTGTTACGACGTTTAATTCGGTGATGACAACTATCTGCTAAAAATCGCCTCTGCTAATGGACGGAGGTTGTAGTGCGAAGCCATCACCTCGCCGTATGCGCCAGCCGAACGAATAGCTATAAAGTTGCCGCGGCTCGTAACCTTAGGCAGCGTAACCTCAAAGCCAAAACAATCCGACGATTCGCAAACCGGTCCTACAACATCGAATTTGTCAGTAAGAGGCGTGTTGTTCGACTCAATCTCTACACTGATATTTTCGATTTTATGATATGCATGATAGAGTGCCGGACGGATGAGGTCGTTCATACCTGCATCGATAATGACAAAGCGTTTTTTCTGGCCATCTTTCACGTAGAGCACGCGCGAAATAAGCGTTCCGCACTGTGCTACCACCGCGCGACCGAGTTCGAAATGTACCTCCTGTCCGTCGCGAAGTTCGAGGAATTTGTGGAACGTAGCGAAATAGCCCTCGAAGTCGGGCATTGCCATGGTATCGGGGTGCTCGTAGTCGATGCCCAAGCCACCACCAACGTTGATAATACGTATCTCGTAGTGGTTGGCTTCGAACCATTTCTGAAGCTCATTTATGCGGCTGCAAAGTTGCTGAAACACTTCAAGTTCAGTTATCTGAGAACCAATATGGAAGTGCAGACCAACAAGGCGAATGTTAGGCAACGTGCGTGTGAGTTCGGCAATCTGCTCCACTTCCCACAGTCCGATGCCAAATTTATTCTCTTCGAGGCCGGTAGTTATGTAGTGATGCGTATGTGCGTTTACATTCGGGTTGATGCGTAGCGCCACGTCTGCCACTTTGCCCATCTTGCCTGCAATCTCGTTGATAATCTCCAACTCTGGACGCGACTCCACGTTGAGGCAGCAGATGTTGCTGCGCAATGCAAGCGTAATCTCATCATCGCTCTTACCAACGCCGGCAAAAACAATCTTGCGAGCGTCGAAGCCCGTGTCTATAGCGCGCTGAATTTCTGGTCCGCTAACGCAGTCGATGCCAAGGCCGTAACGCTGTATCTCGCTAAGTATGCGCGGATTGGCATTGGCTTTCACTGCAAAATGCACGTGGAATCCATATTTCTGTTGCTGTTCGGCAATAGTGCCCAACGTCTGTTGAAGCAGGTCTATGTCGTAGTAGTAAAAGGGTGTCTGTAGATGCTCGAATCGACCGATAGGAAATTGTGTAGCCATAATTATGTATGGTTTAGAAAAGTTTTGCACTCAACGCACGAAGCGCCTCTATCTTGTCCGACGCGTTCACCACAACCGAGATGTTGTGCGAGCTGCCGCCGTACGAAATCATATGTATCGGCGTATTTTTCAACGCTTCGAATACCTGTGCGGCGTAACCTTTGCTCTCGGGCACGAGGTCGCCTACTATACATATAATTACCTGATCTTTATCTACTTCCACCGTGCCGAATTTCTTGAGGTCGTCCACAATGTCGTCTAAGTGGCGGGTGTTGTCTATAGTTATAGATACGCCAACTTCCGACGTAGAAATCATGTCGATAGGCGTCTTGTAGCTCTCGAAAATCTCAAACACCTTGCGCATAAATCCGTATGCTAACAGCATTCTGCCAGATTTTATACGTATAGCGGTGATGTTGTCCTTAGCCGCAATAGCTGCAATGCGACCTGTGCACTGCTTCGACGAGATGAGCGTGCCGTGAGCCTTCGGATCCATAGTATTTAGTAGTCGAACGGGAATATTATTCATCTTAGCAGGCAAAACGCACGTTGGGTGAAGAATCTTAGCACCAAAATATGCGAGCTCGGCAGCTTCATCGAACGAGAGGTCTTTCACTGGCTTGGTGTTCTCCACGAAGCGTGGGTCGTTGTTGTGCATGCCGTCGATGTCGGTCCAAATTTGGATTTCGTTGGCCAAAACGGCTGCACCAATGAGCGATGCTGTATAGTCCGAACCGCCGCGCTGAAGGTTGTCAACCTCGCCAAAAGCGTTGCGACAGATGAAGCCTTGCGTGATGTAAATATCGTGGCCGGCATTCTTCTCGAGTAGTGCAGCGAGGTTCTCGCGTATATATGCCGTGTCGGGCTCGTTGTTTTTGTCGATGCGCATGAAGTCGAGCGCTGGCAAAAGGTACGAGTTCTCGCCAATCTCTTGTAGGTACAAATTGAACATACCCGTAGAAATCAGCTCGCCTTGCGACACGATAACCTTCTCCTCGAAAATTGTGAAGATGTTGTTACAGAACGACTTGATGTAGTCGAAACGCTCGCGGATAAGTTCCATACCTTTCTTCTTGAACTCGTCCGAAGCATAAAGGTTGTTCACCTCGTCGATATATTTCTGCTCCAAGCGGCGAATCACCTCGCCTGCGCCGTCGCTATTCTTCTTATATAGGTAGTTAGATATTTCTATCAAGCTATTCGTAGTGCCCGACATAGCCGAGAGAACCACAATTTTCTGTTCGCCATCGATTATCAACTTGGCAACTTCCTTCATGCGTGCAGCACTGCCTACAGACGTGCCGCCAAACTTCATTACTTTCATTATGTATATCTATTTTTCTTGTTATTCGTATGTATGTATAATTTCAAACAGCGAGTGCAAATTTATAACACTTTGTGTAATTGTCGCGTTATAGTATTATAAATATGTATAGTTATGTATGCCTCCGTAAATTTATTTATTCTTTCAATTACTTATTTACGGCGCCTTTCTTTAGCCATTCAGTCTATTCCTTGATTTTCAGCCGACTTCGTAGCTCGTAAATATTTATAACTCACCTTAGGTCGAAGAACTTCACCGGCTTGCGGCTCATCTGCGGATGGATAAGTTTATTCACATAGTCCGGATTCTCTATCGATACCTGCGGCGCAACGCGGACTTTGGCGCGGAAGAGATCTTTGATATGCTTCACAAAACCCTCGTCGGTGCGGTCGCTGCCTACTCGCACTTTTATCTCATCGGTGCCGAGAGAATTGGTGTAGACTTCAACGGCATAGTTCACCACGCCTTCGATATTGTCGAGAATGTCGAACATAACAGGCGGATAAACTGTCGTGCCTTTGTACTTAATCATCTGATTCTTACGGCCAATCACCGAACTCAAGCGCTTGGTGTTGCGACCGCATTTGCAAGGCTCATCGTACATATAACAGATGTCGCCCGTCTTGAAGCGCACAAGCGGCATACCCTCAATGCCAAAATTCGTGATGGTCACCTCGCCGGCCTCGCCAGCTTTCACAGGCTGATTATTCTCGTCGAGGAGTTCTACGTAAATCAGTTCGGGCTGCACGTGGCCGCCGCAGAAATGTTCGCAATCTGTAAACGACGACTGCATTTCGGTTGATGCGTATGTGGTATATAATTGCAGCTCTGGCCATTCCGTATGTATGCGGTTGCCAAGAGCCGTGCGTTCGCCATTGGGTTTGTAGAGCGCTTCGCCTATGCATACGCACTTCTTCATGGTAGAGTGGCGGTAGTCGATGCCCTCTTTCTTGGCGTAGTCGATGAGTTTCATTATGAACGATGGAATGACCATTCCGCACGTAGAGCCGATGCGTCTTATGGTGTCCCACTGAAGTTCTGGAATACCATTTCCAACGCGGCAAACGCCCATGCCAAGTGAGCGCGCGCCCATGAAATATGCAAGTCCAGCCATGAAACGGCGGTCGATAGTGGTCATTAGTTGCAGCACATCGTCGGGCGTGCAACCTGCCGTAGAGAACGATAGCCACTCGTTGTAGGCAAGGCGCTGAAGATCGTTTTCGGTGAGCTTCACCACAACTGGGTCGCCCGTAGTGCCCGAGGTAGTGACAATATCCACCACTTCGCGCTCGCTTACACAAAGAAAATCGTTGTTGTATCGTTGTAACTCAGCCTTGGTTGTTACTGGAATTTTGGTCAAATCAGCAACGGTTTGAATTTGAGTTGGGTCGATGTTGTTTTCGGCAAAAAGGCGGCGATAGTAAGGCGATTTTTCGGCTACGTATGCTATAGTTTCACGCAGTCTACCATTTTGATAATCAGCAATTTCTTGCGTGCTTTTATATTGTATTTGCGGATTGCGATTCATTGATAAGTTTTTACGCGAAGTTAGTCAAAGAGCGCACAGTTTTTTCAACAGCAAATCTAAACACGTAAAACAATTATTTACATATCTTTGTGTGTTTACATTACTATGAATAATGGAGAACACAGATATTTTTATAAAACTTCAAAACTTATTTACGATGAAAAAAACAGCATTCTATGCTTTCATGATGGCCGCAGTAGTTGGCACATCATTCACAGCTTGTCATGATAGTGACAGCGAAGACGAAGAAGGTTCTTATGTAGCAAGTTTCTATTCACCTAAGATTTCCGAAAGCGTTTTTACAAAAATTCTACAATATGGTGGCGTATATTCGTATGTACTTCAAGACGGAGGCAGTGGATATGTGGACGCATGGCATTACAGCCAATTGCCAGCTAACGACATTGTAGACGCTGGCTTTGATACTACCGGAGTTGCTTTGGATCATTCGTTTATGCCTACTCTTTTTGAAAAAAATGGCGGCGGATTTACTCCAGCATGGACTTCGGCTAATGATAGTAAAGATGGTTACGAATTTTACTTGCCTATAAGTGGAGAATACCACTCTTCGAATGGTACGAATGCGCTTATTTGTAATCCAGGTCAAATTTGTAAAGCATTTTTTAGCAAGCACCTTTCTGGCGACTTTGACGCTTTGTTGGCAGCAATGTCAGTAGGTAAATTGGAAAAATTGTATGTTCAGCCAAACAAGAGTTACAAGGCTCTATACGACAGCTCGTTTGTTGCTGGGTATGAGGCAGGCGCTTTTGATGTCGCAGCTTTACCTGCAAATCATAAAATTGTATTCCAAATATATGGTTATGTAGACCACTTCAATGTAAGTAGTTTCAAGAATGTAATATCAACATTCAAAAATGCAGCATCAAAATCAGCAAAAGGCGGAACTCTTGGAGGAGAAGTCGTTCTCGCAGAATCTGATGCAAATGGTAATGTAACAGTAAACACCGAATGGCAGGAATTGGATTTATCGTCACTTGAGAAATACTATTTGTATGAAGCATACATTAATGTAATTGACACAAAAACAGGACAAACAAGCACTTCTTATACAATAGATTCTTCGTCGAACTTAGACCTCGGCTACGTTTGGGTTGATGATTTGACATTCGAAAGTGCAAACCTTCTTTCTAAGCTAGTTTCATTGTTCTAATAAGTAAAATTATTTATAACCTACCACGCCGCCGTAGTCTTCACGATTATGGCGGTGTTTTTTTGTATATACGTATGCAGATAATTCACCAAACGCAATGATAATTCGCATGTTTGGTGAAGTATTTGTGTATATTTGAAGCGCAGAAAAAGCATATACACATGGATAAACTCATTGGCAGACAGGCAGAACGCGCAACTCTCGACCAATATATAAAGTCGGGCAAGTCTGAATTTGTAGCACTTTATGGGCGCCGACGCATTGGCAAAACGTATCTAATAAAACAGCACTTCGGCAATAAGTTCGATTTCTATATGTCGGGTACAATAGATGCGGGAAAATCGGTGCAGCTTGCCAATTTTCGCGAAGGGCTTATCAATGCTGGCCTCGAGGATGCTCGACTGCCCAAGAATTGGCAAGATGCATTCGCAATGCTTAAGCAAGTGCTTAGCACCAAAGTTGGCACTAAGAAGCGTTGCGTCATTTTTATCGATGAAATACCTTGTCTCGACACGCCTAAATCGGGTTTTATTGGAGCGTTGGACCACTTCTGGAATACTTGGTGTGCCGATCATAGTAATGTAATGCTTATTGTCTGTGGCTCAGCCACTTCGTGGATTATTAATAATATAATAGACAATCATGGCGGGTTGCACAATCGCATCACTCACGAGATGTACTTGCGGCCGTTCAACCTTGGCGAAACTGAGCAGTACCTTGCCGAATATGGTTTTGCCTACGACCGTTACTCCATCTGCCAACTGTACATGGCTATTGGTGGGGTGCCGTATTACTTGAGTCTTTTGGATAGCACGAAAAGTGTGGCGCAAAATATCGACCGACTCTTCTTCGGCGCATCGGCACAACTGAGAACCGAGTATGAACGATTGTTCAAGTCGCTCTTCCGAAATTCGGTGCCATATATGCAGGTTATGGAAGTTTTGGCTTCGGCACAAGGCGGCGTAACTCGCGACGAAATAGTAGCGAAAACGAAAATAAGTTCTGGTTCGCAACTAACGATAATCCTCAGAGATTTAGAGAATTGCGACTTTATTCGCCATTTTCGTTCTAAAGGCAAAAAGATTCGTAGCAATAAACATATTTATCAAGTGGTAGATATGTTTACGATGTTTCATATCCGCTTCTGCCGCGAAGAGACAACCGATGAAAATTACTGGACGCACTCCGTAAATACACCGTCCGTAAATACATGGTCGGGCTATGCTTTTGAGCGACTCTGTTTTCTGCATATCAATCAGATAAAGAGAGCGTTAGGCATAGACAGAATACGCACCGAGCACTACTCGTGGCGAAGCTCAGCCAGCGACACCAAATCGCAAATAGACCTTGCCATAGAGCGTGCCGACAGAATGATAAATATCTGTGAGATAAAGTTTTGCGATGCTCCATACGTTATAGACAAAGACGAAGATATGAAATTTCGCGTCTGCCTTGCCAACTTTAGAGCCGAGACTGCCACACGCTATGGCCTCCTACTTACGCTGATCGCTCCATTTGGCATCACAAATGGCAAATACAGCAGCCAAATAAAGGAAGTTGTCACTATTGATGACCTATTTAGTAACGTTAGTAACGCATAGATAACTCACCAAATACAAAGAAAAATCACCAGTTTGGTGAAGTATCGTGCGATAATTCACCAAACACAATAATAATTCGCGTGTTTGGTGAAGTATTATAAAAACATCGGACTAATCAAAAGACTAATCCGATGCCTTAATATCCTTATTTATAACCTGTTAATCATTCAATTTTGAAGCGTTCGTGCATTGCTAAGAAGCGAGCTTTGGGCTCTTCGCCATGTTTCTCGATGGAAGCGAGAGCCTTCTCGAAAGTCTTTGGCTCACGTAGGTTCTTAGTTTTGCTGAAGAACTTGTCGGCGTAGCATACAATCTCCTCCTCGATGGTTGTAGGCAACATATCGCGATGAGGAAGAGGCAGTTCGCGGAGTTCAATCTCCTCTTTTGTCATACCAGCGCCAGTGTGATGTTCGCAGAAGAGCGCGAGTTCGTTCAGCCCGAGGCTTTCGAGCATCTCACGGCCAAGGTATCCATGACATATATAATCGTATTTACCAGAGCAGTGAATGGCAGGAGCAGAAGTTTTTATAATGCCTATATCGTGAAGCATAGCACCTTCGAAGACCAAACGGCGGTCGGCACCAAGTTCTGGGTGTTTATCTACAATTTTAGTAGCGTATTTTGCGACTGATTCTGAGTGTGTAACAAGAATGCGATATAGCTCGCTATCTTTTTTGTAGAATTTCTCTATAATGTCCTTCGGGTTCATAATAATCATAGTTATGAGAGCACAAAAGTAGAATTTATAATGCTATAGTAGTGCCTATACATTTCGCAAAAGCAAAAAAGCCCAAGGCAACGCGACCTCGGGCTAATACATATTAGAAAAAAAATATTAGTGCTTTTTCCAACCAGGATTGTGGCGCTCTGCAAGTTCGGCAGCCATCTGCTCGATGCGCAAACCTTTAGAAGTGAGCAACACAATGAGGTGATAGAGCATATCTGAACCTTCGTAGATAAGACGATCGTTGGTGCCATTAGTAGCTTCGATAACAAGTTCGAGAGCTTCCTCTCCAACTTTTTGTGCCATACGGTTAAGACCATCTTTGAAGAGGCTTGTAGTGTAAGAGCCTTCAGGCATCTCTTTGTAGCGAGTCTCTATAAAATCCTGCAATTCAGAAAGGAACGTCAGCGGATTGACTTTGTTCTCTTCGCCCCAGCAAGTGTCGGTGCCGGTATGGCATGTAGGACCAGACGGGATAGCTTGTACAAGAAGCGTGTCGTGATCGCAATCTTCTTTCATCGACACTACAGTGAGATAGTTACCACTCGTTTCGCCCTTAGTCCAAAGCGTTTTGCGCGAACGGCTAAAGAAAGTCACCTTACCGGTTTCTTGCGTGATTTTGTACGATTCCTCGTTCATATATCCTAACATCAGCACTTTTCCGGTGCGGCTGTCTTGAATGATGGCGGGACAGAGTCCGTCGCTCGATTTCTTGAAGTCTAACATATTTATGTAATTATTTATTGATTATCGAACGCTGATATGTTCAGCGCGAAGGTAGTTTTTGAGGTCTTGAATAGCAATTTCGCCATAATGAAATATGCTTGCAGCGAGTCCGGCGTCGGCTTTTCCGATGGTGAAAACGTCGCGGAAATGCTCCATTTTGCCCGCACCACCTGAGGCTATAATAGGGATGGAGAGCTCTTCGGAAAGTTTAGCAAGAGCTTCGTTTGCAAAGCCGTTTTTAGTGCCATCGTGGTTCATCGAAGTGAAAAGTATTTCGCCCGCGCCGCGCTCTTGAGCTTCGTGGGCCCACGAGAATAGGCGTTTTTCGGTAGGTATGCGACCTCCATTCACCGTAACAACCCATTCGCCATTTTCATCGAAACGTGCATCGATAGCAGCAACAACGAATTGGCTTCCAAACGAATGCGCCATTTCATCAATAAGTTCGGGACGACGCACCGCAGCTGAGTTCAAACTGATTTTGTCGGCACCTGCAGATAGAAGTTTGTCGGCATCGGCAAGTTCGCTGATGCCACCACCTACAGTAAATGGAATATTTATATGACGAGCAATGCGTTCGACAAGTTCACTGAAAGTTTTGCGTCCTTCGTGCGAAGCTGTAATATCGAGGAAAACGAGTTCGTCGGCACCATCGCGAGCATACTGCGCACCAAGTTCCACAGGATCACCAACCTCTTTTATACCTACGAAATTGATACCTTTTACTACTTGTCCGCCGCGAATATCGAGGCATGGGATAATACGCTTTGCTATCATTTTGTTTATGTATGTACGTATGTATTAATCTACGAATTTAGCAAGGTCTGTAAGCGAAATGTGGTTTTCGTAAATGGCCTTACCGATAATTACTGCTGGCATATTTATGCTCGCAAGTTCTTCCAAATCGTGCATCGAACCAACACCGCCACTTGCCACAAGATATAAATCGGGAATGGCGGCAAGAATATCTCTATACAACGCCACCGAAGGTCCTTGCAGCATACCATCTTTACTTATGTCGGTGCAGATAACCTTGCGTAAGCCTTTGGCATAATAGTCTTGAATGAACGGCAACAACTCCTTGTCGGTGCCTTCTTGCCAGCCCGTTACGGCTATTTTACCATCATTAGCGTCGGCACCAAGTATAATGCGCTCGCTGCCATATTTATCGAACCAAGAGAGAAATTCAGTAGGATTTTTCACAGCGATGCTACCGCCTGTAACCATCTGAGCACCACACTCAAAAGCTATCTCGAGATCCTTGGTAGTCTTCAGCCCACCACCAAAATCTACGATAAGATTCGTCTGCGTAACTATCTGCTCCAATCGCTTATAATTGACAATATGCCCAGCTTTTGCGCCATCGAGGTCGACAAGATGAAGACGACGTATGCCTCCATCTTCGAACATTTTTGCAACCTCAACAGGGTCTTCGTTGTAGACTTTCTTGGTGTCGTAGTCGCCTTTGCTAAGGCGCACGCACTTGCCACCAATCATATCTATTGCTGGAATAATATCCATAAGTACTACAGATTTAGGAAGTTAGACAGTATACATTCGCCCACGTCGCCGCTCTTTTCGGGGTGAAACTGTGTTGCGTAGAAATTATCGCGGTGTAGCGCCGAAGAGTAGCGAACCACATGCTCTGTTTCGGCTGCCGTATAGTCGCAAAGTGGCACATAGTAGCTATGCACAAAATATACATACTTACCATTTTGCTCGGTCGAGAAGAGTGGAGCCTTGCAGTTTTCGATGACGTTCCACCCCATCTGCGGAATCTTCAGATTATAGATATTTTGAGAGGGAAGCTGAAATCGCTTAACTGGCACGTCGAAGATGCCAAGGCAATCTGTATCGCCCTCCTCGGAGTGGCTGCACATCAGTTGCATGCCAAGACAAATGCCGAGAATAGGCTGCGTGAGGCTGCAAATCAGTTTGTCGAGACCGTGCTCGCGCAGATACTTCATAGTAGTGCCAGCCTCGCCCACGCCGGGAAAAATGACGCGATCGGCAGCACGAATTTTAGCTTCATCGTCGGTTATTTCGGCTTCGTAGCCAAGTCGCGCTATGGCATTTGCAACCGAACGAATGTTGCCCGCATTATATTTTATAATTACAATTTTCATCAACCTAATGACAACTAAACAAACTGCATACTACACCAAGACCTCGCACTAATCAGTTGAATATCACTGTTTTATTTTTATACACAAGAGTTTTTCGTGCAATATGAGCCTCTACAGCACGCGAAAGTACAATCTTCTCCACATCTTTTCCTTTCTGAATCATCGTAAAAGGCGTATCGTGATGTGTCACACGAATAATATCCTGGTCGATAATTGGTCCTGCATCAAGTTCTTCTGTTACGTAGTGACTTGTTGCGCCAATGAGTTTCACGCCACGCGCATAGGCTTGATGATAGGGTTTTGCGCCAACAAAAGCTGGCAACGTGGAGTGATGAATATTGATGATTCTATTTGGATATGCACGAATGAAATCGTTGGAAAGAATCTGCATATATCGAGCGAGCACAATGAAGTCGATTTTGTTATCAGCCATCAACTGCATCTGGCGCGCTTCCATCTCGGCTTTATTCTCTTTGGTGATTTTTATCAGTTCGAAAGGAATGCCAAATTGAGCAGCCACCGCAGCCATCTCTTCATGATTACCAATGATTATCGGAATATCCACATCGAGTTCACCACCATGATAGCGAGCCAAAAGATCGTAGAGACAATGCGACATCTTGCTCACCATGATGCACATGCGCAAGCGTTGATCGCTGAAGTCGAGTTCCCACTCCATGTGGCAAGGTGTAGCTATTGCATATTGAAACGCAGCACCTATTTGGTCGCGCTCAATGGCAAAGCCTTCCACTTCCCACTCCACACGCATGAAGAATTGCTTTTCGAAAGTATCGGTATATTGATCGAGCGCAACGATGTTGCCATTGTTACGCTGAATGAAATCTGTCACTCGTGCAATCAAACCCTTTTGATCGGAGGCTTGAATGCGAAGAATTGCAGTAATGGGTTTATCGGTATTCACTATATATGTATTATATAACTATTTACAAATCAAGATCTTGTCTGTCCGCTACCAACAACTTGCCACTTGTAGCTGGTAAGTTCGCGCAACGCCATTGGCCCACGCGCATGAAGTTTTTGTGTGGATATGCCTATCTCGGCACCAAGGCCAAACTGAGCTCCATCGGTGAAAGCTGTACTGGTGTTGACATATACACAAGCAGCATCAACTTCGTTGAGGAAACGCGCAGCAGCATTGGCGTCTTCGGTAATTATGGCTTCGGAGTGCTTAAGTCCGTATGTATATATATGGTCGAGCGCCTCATCGAGCGAATCGACAGTTTTCACCGCCATCTTCATAGATAGAAATTCGCGACCAAAATCCTCTGGCTGAGCATGATGCAGAGGCGCTGCATATTTACCATCGAGGACTGCGTATGCTCGTTCGTCGGCAAACACTTCAACTCCCTTTTCGCCACAGATGCTAAGCAGTTCTGGCAAGTCGCTCAAACGCGATGAGTGGATGATAGCACAATCGAGAGCATTGCAAACGCTCACGCGGCGCGTTTTGGCATTGGTAATTACGTCGCGACCAATCTTCAGTGTGCCCGAGGCATCGAAATAAGTATGCACGACACCAGCGCCCGTCTCTATAGTGGGCACTTTGGCCTGTTCGCGCACGCTGCGAATAAGTTTCTGCGAGCCACGCGGAATAAGCACATCGATATACCCCACAGCAGACATCAAATCGGCTGCAGCTTCGTGATTATGAGGCAATAGCTGAATCAGATCGGGATTGACATCGTTGGCGCGAAGAACTTCTTTCATAATATCTACAAGCACCGTATTGCTCTCGCGTGCATCCGAACCGCCTTTGAGCACAACGGCGTTGCCCGAGCGAAGGCAGAGTGCAACCACATCAACGGTGACATTTGGGCGAGCCTCGTAGATAACTCCAACGACGCCAAGCGGAACGCGCACCTTACTAAGTTTCAGCCCATTGGGCAGTTTGCGGCTTTCCATCAGTTCGCCAATTGGTGTTGGCAGTGAAGCCACTTTGCGAGTGTCAGCAGCAATTCCTTCGATTCGTTCTGCAGTTAGCATAAGGCGATCGTAGTTTGGGTTCTCCTTATCCATTCGGCTGAGGTCGAGCGCATTAGCTTCTACAATTCGCTTCGTATTGCTAACCAATGCGTCAGCAATGTCGCCAAGAATCTTGGCACTCTTCTCGGTGACTACCGTCATTTGACGTGCCGCTTCTTTTACGGCCTCAAATTGCTGCTTCGTCTCTTCCATATAGATATGTTTTTTACGCCTGCAAATATCTCTATTTTTCACAAATTATACACAAATTGAACAGAAGCAATTCATATAGACTCGTACAGATAAGAACACATATTTCGCAGATAACACGGATTGGCACCGATTGGAATCGATTCACAAATCGCGACTAATCACTCCACAAATAAAATCATGGAATATTTATCACAATTAGTGGGTTCATTTGTGGTGATTGGTGATAGCGTCCGTTAATCCTATATTATAAATACGCTGGAAGTGAATAAACTTAGTGAATAGAAATTTCTATTTTTGTAGGAATAAAACGCGCCATCTATGTCGAAGTACATCAATCCGTTTACTGATTTTGGGTTCAAATATATCTTTGGTAATGCCGAGTTGCTCAAAATGTTTTTGAATGCGCTCTTCGAGAAAGAGGGAAAGGTTATCACCAAAGTGCGTTACCTCAGCAAAGAGCAAACGCCAACAGAACCTACCGACCGCACGATTATTTACGATGTGTTTTGCAAGGTAGATAAGGGCGACAACTTCATTCTTGAGATGCAGAATAAATATCAAGATACGTTCAAGGATAGAGCGCTATATTATGCGTCGAGAAGTATTGTTGAGCAAGGCATAAAAGGCAAAGATTGGAGGTATAAATTGCTGCCGGTTTATGGCATCTATTTCATGAACTTCCATTTGAATAAAGATGTTACGGATAATGTCATTACTGACGTGCAACTGATAGATGCTGAACGACAACATCTGTTTTGTGATAAACTCAGAATGATATTTATCGACCTCCCAGCATTCAACAAGACGGCAGATGAGTGTGAGAATAATTTAGATTGTTGGATATACAACATAAAAAACTTAGAGACAATGACACGAGCAGCAATACAAGGATTTGACAAATTCTATTCATGGGCAGAAGTTGCAGCAATGCCCAAGAAGAAACGTATGCAATATGAAGAGAGTCTCAAAAACTATCGCGATATGCTTATGGACCGAGAGACTAACCGCAACGCCCGCAGACGTGCTCGTGAAGAAGGCTGGGAGGAAGGCCACGCCGAAGGCGTATCTATTGGTCGGGCCGAAGGAATTCTTGCTACGGCGCGTAACATGAAAGCCAAAGGTCTATCAAACGATTTTATTGCGGAAGTTACGGGGCTGTCGACTGCTGAAGTGGAGAAGCTTTAGCTTACTACGAGTTGTATAGCGCCCATTATGAATAAATAGCAACAAATTTCAACTTACATACAGAATAAATATGAAAAAGTTAGTACTAAAAACAGCTAAAAAATTGATGAATAAAAATTGCCTATCATCAATAATGCTTCTTAGTTTAATGTCTGCTTGCAACGATACGATTGATTCAAAAGCGGAATATTATGCTCGAAAAACTTATAGTGATGTTGATCGTATTATCGTGGTAAATGTAGATACGGTTACATATGGTGACAACTTAAATTATAGAATATCGCAAGCAAATCATGATATTGAATTTTGTAAAGGACTCATAAAACAAGAGAAATCTTATATAGAAGAAATCCAAAGATATGGTGCAACTCATGACACTTCAGACTTACATAAGTATAATCAAAAATTGGTAAGTGAAATTGCATGGAGAAATGCTCTGGATTCGTTGAGAATATCATCTTCAGCTATTCTTTTAGAACCTACAGCTTTCAATTGTATAATTGCATACAACGGTTCTTCGAATTATATATGGGTACAGTTGGATAAAGAAGGGAACTTACAGAATATTACTAAAGATGTAAATAAAGTATTACTAAATCCAGGTGATGATATTCCTGGTTATTTAGAAATATATCAAAAATACCATTGATACTCTCGCTCGTACAAATAGAAGAAATGAAAAAGTAAAAGAGTTGTCCTTCGGGGCGACTTTTTTACGGTAGTAGCACGGCTCCTCCCTACATATTACAACGCTCGTAAAATCTGTATCTCGTGCTGTCTGTGCGAGAAACTCTATATCAAGTCGTTATCTATATAAAGATAATCGTAATGGATAAGAGGTTTAAGATTGTGTGCTCCGACATGCGCACGGGCTTTGTCGGAATCCATAGTGCTGCAACCCACGCCGAGATATGTGCCGGCTTCGTCGCGAATGGTGAGCAAATCTTTAGCTTTGAATTCGCCGAGAATCGTAACTATGCCCGAAAAGAGCAAACTTGCAGCCTTCTTGTGTGAGAGCAACGCATTCTTAGCGCCTTCATTTACAACCACTTCGGCCTTCGTGAAGCCTTCGCTATATGCAATCCATTTCTTTACGGCTGGAATGCGCTCTCCCGCAATGAAGTGCGTACATACAAATGAGTCGTCGCTATTGGCGAGACTTGTAATTACGCCCTCGCGCGTGCCATTCGCAATATATACATCGATGCCCGAAGCCGCAGTTTTTTGAGCAGAATGACATTTTGTTTGCATTCCGCCGCGTCCGAAGCTCGACTTCGACACTTGCATATACTTACTTACATTCTGACGACAACCAATTTCGCGAATCACTTTCGTGCCTTCGTCGGCTGGGTTACCATCGAAAATGCCATCTACATTACTAAGTATGAATAGTTTATCGCAATCCATCATCGAAGCCATGAGGCCTGAGAGTTCGTCGTTGTCGGTGAACATCAAGCCCGTGACAGAAATTGCATCGTTCTCGTTCACCACAGGAATAACACCATTTTCCCACAACGTATGTATGCAACTCTTCATATTCAGATAGTGCTCACGCGTGCGGAAATCTTGCTTCGTGACGAGAATCTGACCGATGAAAATGTTATGACAATCGAAAATGCGTTTGTATTGGTCGATAAGTTTCACCTGGCCGATGCTCGAAAGCAATTGTCGTTGAGCCACAGGCTCAAGGTGACTATAGTTTTTCACCAACGTGCGACCAGCCGCCATAGCTCCCGACGAAACAAAAATCACCTTGTGACCAGCCTTGTGAAGTTCGGCTATTTCGGCCACTAAATGCTCCATTCGCTCCACATTGAGCGTACCGTCAGGCCTCGTCAATACATTCGAACCTACTTTTATTGTTATGCGCACGTTATGTATAGTTTTTTACAATTACTTACCTATGATTTTATTATACGAAGCCAAAATGCCTTTTATCACAGCCGAGGAGAAGCCTGCATGCTCAAGCGCATTGATACCCGTAATGGTAACACCACCAGGCGTACATACTTTATCGACCTCAACTTCAGGGTGACTTTGGTTTTTCAAGATAAGTTCAGCTGCACCTTTAGCTGTTTGAGCAGCAATATCGGCAGATTGGCGCGAGGTCAACCCCATCTCGATGCCCGACTCCATCATGGCTCTGATGAATCGCAATGCATGTGCTATGCCGCATGATGCAAGCGCCGTAATAGCAGCCATGTGAGCCTCATCGGTGACAATAGTAAGACCCATCGGACGAAAAATATCTTCAACAAGTTGCTGCTCGTCGGGCGTTGTGTTTTGTAGACAAACAGCAGTTACCGATTCGCCAACTTCCGCAGCTGTGTTTGGCATTACACGAACAATACTCTTAGTTCTACCTACCATATCGGAAAGCTGCGCCAAAGAGACACCCGAAGCCACCGAAACTACAAGCGTTTGCGTCTTAATATTGGATTTTACGTCAGCAATAACATCGGCTATGAGCCAAGGTTTTACTGCAAAAATCACAATGTCGGCATTGGCCACCGCAGCATTGTTGTCGCTCGTCACGTTGACACCTTTGTCTGCAAAAGCCGACAAAAGTTCAACTTTATGGCGCGTTACTGTTATGTTGCTTGCCGCTATATTGCCCGAAGCTATCAACCCTTTGGCAATTGCGCCGCCCATATTGCCACCACCGATGATGGCTATTTTCTTTTGCGATAACATCATCATTACCAATTATTTCAACACCTCTTTGAATGCAGCTATAAATTCGTCGCACTCTTCAATTGTCAAGCACAATGGTGGCAACAAACGAATCATATTTTGACCCGCTACGCCTGTAAATATGTGCTTTTCGTAGAGCAATTTCTTGCGTATTTCGGTCATTGGCTCGTTGAACTCGATGCCAATCATAAGTCCCTGACCTCTAACCTCTTTTATTCTGGGCGACGTAGGTATGTTCTCCAATAAATATTTACCGACTTTGGCAGCATTCTCGACCAAATGCTCCTCCTCGAAGATGTCGGCCACGGCAATAGCAGCCGCCATGCCAAGATAATTGCCGCCAAACGTAGTGCCGAGCATGCCCTTAACGGCCTCAAATTTTGGGGCTATGAGTATGCCACCGACAGGAAATCCGTTGGCTATGCCCTTAGCCATCGTAATGATGTCTGGCTTTATTCCTGAATATTGATGTGCGAAGAATTTTCCACTACGTCCATAACCCGACTGAATCTCATCGAGAATAAGTACAGTGCCATATTTATCGCATACTGCACGCAAATCCTGCATGAATTGTGGCGTAGGTATATGTATGCCGCCGCAACCTTGTATGCCTTCAATAATTACAGCCGATACATCGTTGTTCTTCAGTAATTTCTCTACCGATTCGATGTTGTTCAACTCGGCAAATTCCACCTTATGTACGGCGTTGAATGGCGAAACAATTTTAGGATTATCCGTAACAGCCACAGCGCCCGACGTACGACCGTGGAAACTGCGTTTGAATGCTACCACTTTGTCGCGCCCGGTGTGGAACGAGGCAAGTTTGAGCGCATTCTCGTTAGCCTCAGCGCCCGAATTTATTAGGAAGAGCGAATAATCGTCGTAGCCGCTGAGTTTGCCTATTTTATGCGCGAGCGTAGTCTGCAATGGGTTGATAACCGAGTTGGAATAGAAGCCAATCTTGTTGAGTTGGTCGGTTATCGATTTTATGTATTTAGGGTGCGAATGTCCGACGGAAATCACAGCATGACCGCCGTACAAATCGAGATATTCAGTATCGTTTTCGTCCCACACGCGGCAGCCTTTGCCACAGACGGGCGTCACTTCAAAAAGCGAATAGACATCGAAAAGTTCCATAATTATACTTACTTAGAATGCTGAAGGTTTGAGGTTAAGGCCAGTGTTTTCGGGTAATCCGAATATCAAGTTCATATTTTCGACTGCCTGTCCCGAAGCGCCTTTCACCAAATTGTCTATCATAGAAACTATGTGCAATTTCTTGTCGTACTTCTTCACGTAAAGTACTGCTTTATTGGTATTTACGACCATTTTCAAGTCGGGATTGAAATCAACAACATTGACAAATGGTTCGTCTTTGTAATAACGCTTATAAATATCTACAGCATCAGCTTCGTCGAGGTCACAATCGAAATACACACTTGCCATTATACCACGCGTGTGATTGCCGCGAACTGGCACGAAGTTGAGCGGTTGCTTATAGCTTGGAGCAAGGCGGTGAAGAGTCTCGTTTATCTCAAGCAGATGCTGGTGCGAGAATGCTTTGTACGTGGAGAGATTGCCCTCGCGCCAGCTGAAATGCGTTGTCTCCGAAGGATTTTGTCCTGCACCTGTCGAGCCTGTGATGCCCGTAACGTGAATTTCGCTAAGCTTATCGGCTTTTGCCATTGGTAGAAGTGCCAACTGAATAGCAGTAGCGAAGCATCCTGGATTGGCAATATGGTCGGCAGCCTTTATCTCTCTGCGGAAAGCCTCCGGCAAGCCATAGACAAAATCACCTGCCGAATCGGCAAGACGGTAATCTTGGCTGAGGTCGATAATCTTGCCATTGAAATCACTCGGAAGCGACTCCACAAAGGCTCTCGACTTGCCGTGACCCATACATAGAAATATCACGTCAACCGTCTGCACTGGCGCATCGGCAGAGAAGGTCAGCGAAGTTTCGCCAATCAAATCGTGATGAGCCATCCAAACTGGTTGTCCTGCGTGGCTCTTGCTTTGGGCAAAAAGTATGTTAGCGCAGGGGTGATTTATAAGTATTCTGATTAGCTCGCCAGCCGTGTAGTCAGCAGCGCCAATAATTCCAACTTTGATCATTTTTTATAATTCCGAATTCCGAGTTCCAAATTCCGAGATACAAGTGAAAGTATTTATGAATCAAGTATTACGAATTACGAAGCCATTGTAGCAAACCGTAATTCGTAATTTGTAATTCGTAACTACATACGCTCATTAGGATGAGCAAGATAGTATGCACGCAGCGCTGTAGATGTCACTTTGATGAAGCCTTTGGCATCGTCGCTCGACCATGCTTTGGCTGTTTCGCCGTATTCGCCGAGTTTGTTCTTCACAAGATCGTTTGGTGAGTCTACACCTACAGTTTGGAAGCAGAGTGGACGGAGTTCGAGCGTCACTTCGCCGGTTACGTTGCGCTGGCTACTCTCGAGCATTGCTTCAATATCGGGCATAACAGGCTCGAGATATTGGCTCTCGTGGAGGAACATGCCGTACCAATTCGACACTTGATCTTTCCAATATTGTTGCCACTTCGAGAGTGTGAATTTTTCGAGGAATCTGTGCGCACCAATAATTAGCATAGGTGCAGCAGCTTCGAATCCCACACGGCCTTTGATGCCAATGATGGTGTCGCCCACATGACAGTCGCGTCCAATGCCGTATGCAGCACCAATCTCTTCAACGGCTTGTATGGCTTTTATCTTGTCGTCGTACTTAGTACCATTGACGCTGCAGAGTTCACCCTTCTCGAAACCAAGTTTGAGGAGTTCTGGACCCTCTTTGGTTGGGTGCTTGAGGTAAGCCGACTCAGGTAGACCTTGCTTCGAGTCGAGAATCTCGCCGCCACAAATCGAAGTACCCCAAATACCTACGTTGTATGAATATTTGAGCTTAGTGAAGTCGGCAAAGTAGCCATTCTTATTTAGGTAATCGACCTCCTCTTGGCGGCTTAGGTTGCCATCGCGGGTGAGGGTGATAATCTCAGTGCCAGGCGCCATAACGAGGAATGTCATGTCGAAGCGAATTTGGTCGTTGCCTGCACCCGTCGAACCGTGAGCTATAGCTTGTGCGCCAATCTCCTTGGCATAGCGCGCGATAGCTATGGCTTGGAAAATTCGTTCGGAACTTACAGAAATTGGGTAGCAGTTGTTGCGAAGCACGTTGCCGTAGACCATATATCGGAGGCTCTTGGCGTAGTATTCTTGTGTCACGTCGAGAGTAACATACTTGGTAGCACCAAGTTTATAGGCGTTCTCCTCGTTGGTTTTGAGTTGCTCGGCACTGAAACCGCCAGTGTTGGCGCATGCAGCATAAACTTCATAGCCTTTCTCTTTGGCCAAATACATCACGGTGTACGATGTATCGAGACCACCGCTGAAGGCTACCACAACTTTCTTCTTCTGTTCCATCTTGTATAATTACGAATTATGTATTACGAATTTTGATTTCTGAGTAGAGAACGCAGCACACCACGTCTCTACTAATTTTCAATTGATTAATCTTCTGGGAACCCATCAGGGAAACGCGCTCTGATTTTCTCCTCAATTGAGGCTCTGTCCTTGGCTACCTCTTCATCGGCATCGCGCACGCTGCGGGCACGTTCGGGGTCGTAGAGCATACCAGTACATACGCAGTAACGACGATTGGTGCGCACGAGAATATCGTGGTTGATGCAGCCTTCGCAACCTTTCCAGAATGTTTCATCGTCGGTAAGTTGTGCGAAGGTTACGGGTACATAGCCATGGTCGGTGTTGAGCTTCATAACAGCAGCTCCCGAGGTTAGACTAAATATCTTGGCATTAGGCCAGCGCATACGAGCGAGCGTGAAAGTCATGTGCTTGATGCGACGTGATAGACCACAACCGCGATACTCGTCTTTTACAATAAGTCCCGAAGTGGTTACATAGTGCTTGCCGCCCCACGTCTCTATATAACTAAAGCCGGCGAAGTTTTCTCCGTCGAGTGCAATCACGGCTTTACCTTCACGCATTTTTTGTTTTACGTAGCCGGGATTACGTTTTGCAATGCCCGTACCTCTCACTTTGGCAGCATCGCTAATGGTTTTCAATATCTCATCGACATACCGTAGGTGCTCGTCGGAGGCCACCATTACGTCAATTTCGCTCATTGTAGCAAAATAATTTTTCCTCTATTGTCAGTTTTCAGATAGTAATTTTTCCTTCAAATTCGGGATAACACTCTGCAATTCGTTCAGAATGTCGTCTTGCTTGTATCGTTCGCGGAGAGCAATGAATATTGTGTCGTCGCCAGCTACGCAGCCAATTACGGTGCGCGTGTTGGTGTTGTCGATGGCACTTGCTACCACGTTAGCATAACCGGGCTGTGTCTTCATTACGGCTATGTTGCCAGAGAATTCAATACTTATTACGCCCGTGTGAATCATATCTATCGATGGTATTCTCGGCTGTGCTTGACCTACACTGTTGTTAGGAATAATGTAGCGATAACTGCCATCAATATCTGTAGTCTTGGCAATACGCATCTCTTTGATGTCTCTCGAAAGAGTTGCCTGCGTCACCGTAAGTCCACGGCGCATGAGTTCTTGCATCAGGTCGTCCTGACTTGCGATGTTCATCGTGCTTATAATGTCACGAATCTCCACTTGACGAATGTTCTTTGCTTTTGACATATTGTTGTATGTTTATTCAAACCGACTGCAAAAATATACATTTTCTGATTATGTGTACGCGTGTTTTGAAATTTATAATGATTTTTATGAAAAAAATCACCAAAAACTTAGTTCAGCAGTGCAAATGAGGCTTTCACAGGGTAATGGTCGGAGAGCAGAGCGTCGAGCTCATCGTATCTAATTACCTCTACTTTCGACGAGTAGAATATATAATCGATACGCAACGGAGGCAATTTACCATTGTAAGTGTCGCCTACGCCAACTCCCGAGCCAACAAAAGCATCGTTGAGTTCCTTAGATATTTTATGGTAAGTATATGATGTAGGCACGTCGTTGAAGTCGCCGCAAACGAGTGTGCGATGCTTCAAACGCGATATGTATTCCGCCAAATCGTCAACTTGCGCCGAACGTAGCAATGACGATTTCGAGAGCTTTCTGTATGTAGATTTTACTTCATCTTCGTGCTTCTGCGTGTCGAGATTTTTTAGCTGGTTAACGGCTGTAATCTCATCCTCGGTGAGGCTGTTGGATTGTAAATGACAGTTCAGCACGTTGAGTTTTTTACCATCAATATCTGCCTCAGCCATAAGTACATAGCCATTGAGCGATGGTTTCTGAATATTTATCTTGTGCAGCGGATAGCGCGAGAGAATCACAAGCGAATTGAGCCCATATTTTTCAGACGTACATGCATATTTATAACCGAATTCTTTAGCCACGTCGGAACTTTCGGCTTTGCCGCTGGTCTGCAGATAGAGCCCCGTAGGCATCTCTTGTAGGCAGACAATGTCGGCATTTTGTTTTTGTACGAACTCAACCAAATCTTTCACCTGAATCTTACCGCTCTGCTCCGAGCCGCAGAGCACGCGCACGTTGTATGTAAGTACCTCAATATCGGCGCGTTGGTCTTCGTGAGTATTTACGAAACTGAACGTTACGTATGCGCCAGGCGAGGTGAGTAGAATGGCTACTATTTGTAAGAGTGAAGTGAACGTGTTGCCAATGAATATGCGTATTATGAGCAGTGCGAGGTTGGCTAACCATAAGTATGGAATGGCATACCACAATAGGCTTAAGCCGTGGAGTTTTTGCGGCGGCACACTTGTGGAGTAATAGGCAAAGAGCAGCAGCAAACTAATGACTACTGCCAAAATGGATAATATTGCTTTTGCCAATCTGCGCATTATCTAAAACCTTTTTTTACTGTTTACTTGCGTCGAAAAGCGTCTGTTTTTCTGCGTCGGTGAGGCTATCGTAGCCCGTGGATTTTATCTTCTCCAAAATACGGTCTACCTCGCGCGAACGTTCGGCTCTGCGTGCGTTGTATTCTTGGTCGCTAACTACGCGGTAACCTCTTTCTACGTGCATAGCTGGCTTTTTGTTCGTATGGAAGTTGAATTTTATTATCGGTTCCGATGGCTTCGGAAGTCCTTTCTTGTTCCAATACATAGCTATAAGTACGCCGGCTATCACACCGCCAATGTGCGAGAGGTGACCGCCGATGTTGTCGTAGCCAGTAACGCCCACTATATCAATAAGAAAGAATATTAGCGCGTAATATTTCAAAGTATGTTGCCAACAAATATAATATTCACAACGTAATTTGGTGCAAGTGCAGCCACCGCACCAAGAAGTGCCATTATCGCTGCCGATGCGCCAATCATGAAACTACCTACGGGGCTCAGATTTAGGCCAATCAGACACATCAGCGCACCTGCCAAGCCGCCAAGCAGATACACACGCAGCACAAGATGATTGCCAGCAATCTGCTCGAAAATTCGCCCGAACCAGTAGAGGCAAAGCATGTTGAAGAGTATGTGTATGAGGTCGAAATGCGTAAACATGTAGGTGAAGAGCGTCCACGGATGTGTGAGCGCGCCGCTCCAAGTGGTGGGCATTGCCAATGTGGCGTAAATAAAATTGGGCCACACTACGCTCACCAATCGTACGACGAGAAACACCGCTACGTTGATGTAAATCAGGCGAATTACTGTGCCGTTTTCTCTAAACGACTCTTTTATTTCGGAAACTATCGACATTTCTCTTAGCGGTTAGTAAATACTACGTTCATTCCAATGTTTTATGAGCAAGAAGCCAAACAACATGCCGCCTAAGTGCGCCCAGTGTGCCACATTGTCGGTAGACGAATTGGCGATGCCGCCGAAGAGTTCGAGCACGCCATAACCAATTACTAAATATTTAGCTTTCAGCGGAATTGGTGGAATGAGCAACATCACGCGCATATTGGGAAACAACATGCCGAAGGCGAGCAAGATGCCAAACACTGCCCCCGACGCACCAATCACCGTGTGGGCGTTGAAGTAGAGTTGTTGATAGTCTACAACGAACTTGCGCGAGGCTGCCACAGCGGCGTTCATGTCGGTGTTTACAAGGTTGTTATACGTATTTATAAACTCGTGCAGCAGCTGGTTGCTCTCGTTGGAGAACGGCCCGTAGCTACTTATGAGAGCTTGAAGCGATTGCGAAGTCGGGTCGGATAAGTATGCATCAATGGCGTCGACCATGGCGTTGGTATCGAAGTAGAACGCTATCTGCTGAATAAGACCCGAGCCAATGGCGGTGACGAAATAGTAAACAAGGAATTTCTTCGCGCCCCACGTCTGCTCTACTATTCTGCCGAACATAAACACGGCAAACATATTGAAAAACAGGTGACTAAAACTGCCGTGGAGGAAGGCAAACGTCACAAACTGCCAAAAGCCGAACTGCTCCGATAGAAAATAGTGTAAGCCGAAATATCGGTCGATGTCGATGTGCAAGTTATTGCCAAGCACATAGTCGGCTGTGTAGACTAATAAATTTATGATTATCAGATTCTTAACGGCAGGCGTCAGTTGATATGGAGACGAAAAACTCATTGATTTTTTGTTGTTATGTATATACAAAAATACGTTTCAAAATGGCAAATCAGAACATTGCGCTTATATCATTCACATTCAAGATGTTATACACGCGTTTGCCGTTGGGCGTAAGTTGTGGCGAATCGCCTTCGAAGAGCTTAGTGTAGAGCGACTTCATCTCGGCTTGCGACATCTGTCTACCGTATGGCAAGGCGCTCTGAGCCGCCATGGTGCGCATGACGTAATTCATCAGGTCTTTCTGCACATCGAGTTCACCATTTTTATAGTCGTATAGGAATGTACGTATAATTATGTGAACATCAGAGTGTTGCATGATGGCAGGGATGCTCGACACGCTCAGTAAACCGGCTTCAGCCTCGTACTGCACTTCAAGACCTACACGCGCAAGTTCGGCCGACATCTCCTCGATGACGCACGCATCTTCGGCACCAATGGTAACCTTTTCTGGGAACATCAGTCGCTGCGATGGGAATGTACTGACCTTCAGTCCGTTTTCGAGTGTATTGAACAAGACACGCTCGTGTGCTCGATGTTGGTCAATAAATATGAGGCCAACTGGCGTATTCGTAACTATGTAACGGCCCTTGAACTGAATGAAAACGGCATCTTCGGCGAGATTGGCAAGATCTTCGGCAGAGAAGAGTTGCACATCATTGCTATTGTGCTCGCTTTGAATGGTTTGTGGCTGTTCTGCTGGCGTATTCATTCGCGACGGATATAGCTGCTCCCAGCCGCCAATTTTCGACTTCAGCAGTCCGCCGCCAGAGAAACTGCTTCCGCCACCCGAAAAACCACCGCCGCCAAACGATGTGCGCGTTGGTTTGACTTCGTCGTCGTCTTCGGGAATCCACTGCTCCTCTTTCTCGCGCTCGAATGGGTTGTAGCTCATTGCATCGGCGGGATTTTTATGCTCGGTATACGTAGGTATAACTATGCTGCTATCGGTGTCGAAGTCGAACGATGGCATGACGTTATACTTACCTAAGCACTCGCGTACGGCAGCGTTAAGGATGGGCCAAATGGCAGCTTCATTTTCGAGTTTCACGTCAATCTTCTGTGGATCGTTGTTGACGTCAACTTGCTGAGGATCAATAGTAAAATATATATAGAACGCCGGAGTGAGATTCTCGGGGATAAGATTTTTATAAGCATCCACAATCGCCTTTTGCAGATAAGGATGCTTCATGAAGCGATTGTTTATGAAAAAATATTGGTCGGCAGAACCTTTGCGAGCAGTCTCGGGCATACCTACGAAGCCGCTAATCTTCACAAGCGAAGTCTCCGCCTCGACGGGTAATAGTTTGTCCGACAATGCTTTGCCAGCCACCGCCGCCACGCGTTGCTTGATGTTGCCACCAATGAAATTGTAAACTGGAGCGCTATTGCTTGTCAGCGAGATACTTATGTCGGGGTGCGCCAACGCCACGCGCAGAAATTCGGTATTTATGTAGCGCATCTCCACCGTGTCGGACTTCATGAAGCGGCGACGAACGGGCAGATTGTAGAAGAGATTCTTCACGCAAAATTGGCTGCCTACGTTGGTGGCAATGGGCTCTTGCTTCGTCACTTTAGAGCCGGCAATCTCTATATGTACGCCAAGTTCGCTGTCGGCTTTGCGTGTGAAGAGCTCCACCTGAGCCGCAGCAGCAATAGCCGCAAGCGCCTCGCCGCGGAAGCCCATGGTTTGCAGCGAGTAGAGGTCGATGGCTTGGCTAATTTTCGACGTAGCATGACGCTCGAACGCGAGCCGCGCATCGTATTCACTCATACCGCAGCCATTGTCGGTGACCTGAATGAGCGAACGACCAGCATCGCGCACCACCACCTTTATGTTGGTAGCACCAGCATCGATAGAGTTCTCGGTGAGCTCTTTTATTACCGACGCGGGGCGCTGTACCACCTCACCAGCGGCTATCTGATTGGCCACAGCATCGGGCAAAAGATGTATGACGTTAGCCATGCTACCTTACTTTCCGAACAAAGCGGTTTTGAACTCAGGCAAAAAGTCGCGGAACATGTAATAGCCGAGCACCATCAGCGTGACGAGGATAGCCATCGTCAGCAATTGCGAACGGCGGCGCAGCGTCTTGTGATGCGAGTCGGCATCGAAACGGTCGTGGCGTGCCTTGAAACCCACGTTGCGAATGAGGTCGCCGGGTACATAAGTATCCTTGCCTGCTTCGGGCGATTCCTTCTCGAGCTCGCGGCGAATCTCGTCACGGCGCTCTTTTTCAGGGTCGTAGTAGCGTGGTACGTATGTAAACTGATGCGGCTTAGGCACCTTGAAAAACGATAGTCCCATAGTCAATATTTAATTCCGAATTACAAATGCATAATTCCTAATTCATAATGAATAAGGAAGAATTTACAACTCGTAATTCGTAATTTATAATTCGTAATTATAACAAGTAATCTACGCAAGCACGTTGGTCGAGCAAAGCACGTATGCGTTGGCTAACCTTAACATGCTCAGGATGAACAGCGTATGCCTGCAAGCCTTCCATGTCGTCGAACGTGCAAGTGAGTGCAAGGTGATATTTCTCGTTCGGGTTGATATTTATACCTACCTCAATGGTGCGCAAAGTGGGTGCAATGCCTTTGAGTGCTTCGAGTCCAGCCTTGATGGCTTTCAATTCCGATTCCTTGGTTGCGGCATCAACATCGTCGCGCAATTTGAAAAGAACTATATGCTTTACCATTTTTAGTTGAGTTTTGAGTTACTTTGCATCTCCTTTTGAATGGCTTTCGAAAAGCCGTTGAAGGACTCGCAAAAGTAATAATTCATCATCAATATAGATATGCTTATAGTAGGTATAGCAGGTGGCACAGGTTCAGGCAAAACCACCGTAGTGAAGGAAATAGTAAAGATGCTCCCCCGCGAGCGTGTGGCCGTCATTCCACAAGATTCTTACTACTATGATAGCAGCCACATTCCAATGGAAGAACGTCAGAAGATAAACTTCGACCATCCATCATCTATTGAATTTTCGCTGCTTACAAAACATGTAGAAATGCTTCGCAATGGGCAGTGCATCGAGCAGCCTACATATTCATACCTAACGTGCTCTCGCCTACCCGAAACAATACACGTAGAGCCTGCCGATGTAATCATTATTGAGGGTATACTTATCCTCACCGATGAGAAGCTCCGCAATATGATGGATCTCAAAATATTCGTCGATGCCGATTCTGACGACCGCCTCGCTCGCGTAATTATTCGCGATATGGCCGAACGCGGACGCACTGCCGAAGCTGTTTTGAAACGCTACGCCGAGACTCTCAAGCCTATGCACGAACAGTTCATCGAACCTACCAAGCGTTATGCCGACATCATTGTGCCGCAAGGTGGTCATAATCAGAAGGCTATCAATGTTATATCGCACTTCTTCAAGAAGAATATCAGCCACCAGATTTAGGACTTCGGAGCATAATCATATATACGTATAGGAATGAAAGCATCGGAAACATTTCGCCACCCAGAATATCGCCACAACTGTGCGCAATGCATTGTGTATAAATGGAATAAGTTGTTCGCGAATAATCCAGAATTTGTAGAAGCGTCGAAAGGCTACAGCGCTGGGCGAGCTCCCGAAGGCTTGTGTGGCGCGCTCTTCGCTGCCATCAACGCATTGCCAACCCATAAAGATGAGATTATCAGTGAGTTTGAGGCTAAGAATGGCGCACTTACTTGTAGAGAATTGAAAGAGAGCGGCGTGCCTTGCCCCACATGCGTCGATGTTGCCGATGAACTCATTGAAAAGTACGCAAGCGCATGATGGAAGAACGCAAAAAGAAGCTCGTAAATATTATAAAACAGACAGTTAAGGTCTGTGTGTCGGCACTCGCTTTGTGGTGGGTAATCTCCCATATCGACATAAAGAGTACGTGGGCTACCATTCGTGGCGCCAACAACATCTTGATTGTGGCAGCCATCTTTGTGTATGCGCTTTCGCAAATAGCAGCAGCACAGAGGCTTAATATGCTTTTTCGCACCATACCATTCCGCATTTCGAGCATAGCCAACATCAAGCTCTACTGGCTTGGTTTGTTCTACAACTTCTTCCTCCCAGGCGGCGTTGGCGGCGATGGCTACAAGGTTTACTATCTGCACCGCCATCATAATCAGCCCGTGAAGGCGCTCACTGCTCTTGTGCTTGCCGACCGTCTGAACGGCATGTGCGTCATAATTATTTTCCTACTTATCTTTTCGAGTTTCTTTTTGGAGTCGCTGCCATTTCCGTATCACGAGTTCTATTTTCTTGCCATTCCTTTGGTACTGATTGGCTACTGGATATTCCTAAAGATTTTCAAGCATTGCGCCATACAAGCCTTCTGGCGTGTGACGCTCACATCGGCCATCTCGCAAGGCTTGCAGATGTGTTCTGCCACGCTCATACTTATTTCGCTCACTGGCACCGACTGCTCGTTCGAGAGCTATCTCTTCCTATTCTTCGTCAGCAGCATAGCGTCAGCCATACCTATAACGATAGGCGGCATCGGTGCACGCGAGATGACGTTTCTTATTGGTTCGCAATACCTCAGTACCAACAACGACATCGCCATCGCACTATCGCTGCTTTTCTACATCAACTCGCTACTTTGCGCACTGCCAGGCATCGTCTATGCCATTAGACCCAAAATGATAGAGAACGGAATCCGCAAAGAAGAATAACTTCTATATAGAATTGCGTTTCACACCTTCAGCACAGATTGGGTGCATATAGACGAAAGCAGAGCGTTTGCGTAAAAACACTTTTGTACGCGAAAAAATAGTTTTGGGCGCGTTTGCGCAGGTATTTATTGCTTTTAGACGCGTTTTAGAAACTATTATGCACTTAATTCGGCAAAATCCTTTGAAAATCCTTGCGAGGGGCTTACTCGGGGCTTACGATGAGTTTATGCGAAATCAATAATGCATGCGTAAATATTAACATTTGTTTGCTTTTGCGTGTACATATCTATACGTTTGTAATGAATCCCCATTTGGCGCCACGTTACGTCGAGATGAATAACCTCATCTTGTTCGGCGTTGTCTCTGCCTACGTCGGATATAATAGCAAGGCTCCAGCCTTGCAGAAACAAAAGCGCAAAAATGAAAGTTCAGCCCAACGATATAGCGAATGTGCAAGGCAGGAGCCTTGCGTTTAGACAGGACGTAGCGAAACGCTACGCCAAACGGGTGGTGGTCTCCAAAGATAATCGAGAAACAGACATAACAAAGATGGTGTTAGAGTTTAGGCCTGACAAGAAGAAAGAGAAAGTTGAGGTTAGGTGGGTTTTGGTAATCTATGCTGTCTCTGTTGCCTTTTTATTGTTTTTGGCGATAGAACAAGGCAAGGCGTTGAATGAGTGGTATTTTTTTGCATTCTTAGTTTTCTTAGGATTCTTCTTTGCGGTGATATTGAACAGGGATGATGATGAAAAGGAATTCTTGAGGATAGACGAGAATGGGATAGAGACAAATGAATGGATAGTTAGGTGGTGCTATGTAGAGAAGTGCTATTTTGAGTATAGGCGAAAAAAAAGAGGAGGAAAGTATAAGGATCATTGGCTGATAGTGGAAATACGTGGCACTAAGACGACAAAGTTGGAGTATTTATGTAACCGACTAAGAATAGATACTCGTCGAGCAGGAATGTTTATGAATGAGGCGGCGGGTAGGATTGTGTATGATATAGAGAAGGATATTGACGATCGTGTCATGGGCGGTGTTTGCCTATTTGGATGGATAGCATTTATCGTCGGTTGGATAGGCACACTAATATTGACGCGAAAAGTGTGGGTGTCGATTGTTGTGGCAGTTGTCGTAAGTGTCTCCGTAATGGGTGCAGTGATAAAATGGCGTAATGAAAGAGAGTGGAATAGGGTGTGGGAAGAGCGTAAAGGTAGAGCTAAGTAGATAATACCTAATTAGCTAAATAGTTCTGTATCAATGGTTCCTAATTACGAGATTCGAGTGAATTAGGAAGTAAAATTATAAATCCGCACAATCTGTTCAAACGGGTTGCAAATCCTCAGCACCGATGTAAATATTGCTATCGCTTTGTCGCTGCTTTTCTATATTAATTCACTATTTTGCACACTGTTAGGCGTCGCAGTCGTAATAAAAAAGAAATGCACAATGAAAACTAAATCTATTCTTTGGGGAGTGTCCGTATTGGCTACCATGATGATATTTTCATCATGCAACAAAAGGTCGCCGCTGAGAGACGATTGTGGCGGAACTATTGCCGATGCTGTTGATATGGGTTTGTCGGTGAAATGGGCTTCTTGGAATGTTGGTGCGTCTGCTCCGGCACAGTGTGGAAATAGTTACGCTTGGGGCGAGGTGGCTGCTAAGAGTGATTACAATTGGGATTCATATAAGTGGGCAGCCGACGAACGTTCGCTAACAAAATACAATACACGATTAGACGACGCGGGAACCGACAAAAAGACCGTTCTTGATGCCTCCGACGATGCCGCAACGGCGAATTGGGGAGAAGATTGGCGCACGCCCACGAATGCCGAGTGGGAAGAGTTGCTGGAAAATAGCAAAAAGGCGTGGACAAAGAACTACAACGGTTCTGGCGTAAAAGGCTACATAGTTACGAGCAACATCACTGGTAATTCAATCTTTTTCCCAGCTGCGGGTATAAGTTACAAGAACGAGCTCCAAGCAGTTGGCTCGAACGGATACTATTGGTCGTCGTCGCTCAAAGAGACCAATCCCAATTTTGCATGGCGTGTGGATTTCTTGGAGATGAGCTGCTTTGCTACCAGTTCCGACCTCCGTATCTATGGACACTCTATTCGCCCAGTATGCACGGCAAAATAGTAGATATATTTATATGCATATAGAAAAATAACGCTGGCCTCCATTCTGTTGGAAACCAGCGTTTTCTGTATGCTGCAATATGCAAATGCTGTTTTTAGTATGAACGCTCGTGTTCAGATGTGTTGAAAATGCGTTCTATTATCGATTCGGGCGCAATATTTAGGCAGCGGTAGTCGCCGAAATGGCAAGGTTTGTTGCCGTAGATGGAACATGGTCGACATGGCAAATTTAGTTGTACGGCATCGTTAGGATTTTGCTGAAAACCAAGGAATCCTGCCATTGGGTGTGTTGCTCCCCATACCGACACAACTCGCACGCCGTAGAGCGATGCCATGTGCATAGACGAAGAGTCCATCGTCACCATACAATCCATATTCGACATTAGTGCCATTTCGCCTTCGAGCTTCAGTTTGCCAATTGCAGAGTGGCATTTGGCATATTTAGCAGCCCACTCTTCGGCAATGCGTTTCTCTTCAGGGCCGCCACCAAAGATGAACGTACGTATGCCGCGCTGAGCCAAATCGGCTACTACGCACTCCATCTTCTCTATAGGATAAATCTTTCCGCGATGTTGTGCAAATGGAGCAATGCCAATCCACTGTTCGTCGTTCTTTTGAGCAATGCCATCTATTTCGGGAATAGGGCAGCGAGGGCGGAAGCGTTTCTGCAATTCCACATCGAAGCCTGCCATAGCAAACGTGTCGGTGTAGCGCTCTATGGTGCTTTTCAACTGTCGGCGTTTAGTGCTATTATGCGATGTCAGTTCGCGTTTTTCGCTACGTCCTTTGTCGATTTTATAAACGCGGCAACCGCTCATACGTAGCAAATGACGCAAAATCTTGGTGCGCAACACATCGTGCAAGTCGACCACAATATCGAACTTCTGGGCGGCAAGTTCGCGATAGAGACGCCACAGGGCTTGTGCGCCGTGCTTCTCCTTACGTATGTTGGTGCCGATGAAGTGCAGATTGTCGGTTTTGTCTATGAATGGTTCAAAGAACGAGGTCGACAATACCGAAAAGTCGTCTTCGGGGTAGGCGCGCGCCACAGCACTAATTACGGGCGATGTCATAGCGACATCGCCCATAGCTGACAGTCTGATAATAAGAACTTTCGACACAGTTTATTTCTTTACGCCGTAGAGCACTGGGTTGAGGTTCGGGTCGTTGTACATCTTCATCTGTTTGTACACTTTCATATACTTACGACCAGCCTCAATATCCTCAATAAGCTCCTCAATGGCCGTAGCGAGGTCGTTGTGTTGCTCGTTCAGCACGTCGAGTTTCTTCTGGCAAGCAGCGCGGTGAGCATCGTCGACGTCGGTGCGCTTGGTCTCTTGCTCCATGTGGTAGATCTTGAGAGCCAGAATAGAGAAGCGGTCTATTGCCCATGCTGGCGATTCGGTGTTGATTTTGGCGTTGGGCAAAATCTTCACGTCTTTATACTTATCGAGGAAATATGAGTCGATGTATTCCACCATATCGGTGCGGAGTTGGTTCGACGCGTCAATCTTGCGTTTGAGCGTGAGTGCCTCTTTCGGGTCGATCTGTGGATCGCGGATAATGTCTTCGTAGTGCCATTGCACGGTGTCGACCCAGTTTTTATGATAGAGCAGATGCTCGAATTGCTCCTTTTTGTAAGGATTCTCTATCTCGTGATTTACATCATCATACTTATGGTAATCGTTGATTGCCTGATTGAAAACTTTCCAAGCGAGTTCGGTAAGCATAATAGTCTTTTTTAGGTTTTTTTGTAGGGTTATAATAATACTATAAATCCATGCAGCGCTTTTTGTGTGCACTGCATGGACAAATTCTATACTAAAGTAAGCCGCAAGATGCGCTCCTCATAGGCTAATTGTTGAGCAATATAGATATGTGGTTATCTGCGCATTCTATGTAACCGGCTTTGCAATCAAAGTTGAGTTCTTCGCCTGATTTCTTTTGCACGCGAATGCTACCTTCCTGCAATACAGAAATTATGGGAGCATGGTCGCGAAGCAGCGCGAACCGACCTTGTTTGCCGGGCACTTCCACTAACGTGATAACATCGTTGAACAGCACTTTGTCCGGTGATATTATCTCCAATTGCAAATCTTCTTGAACCATATCTTCGTGGGCGATTTACAAATTCAACTTAATTATTCTTGAGCCTCTTTGAGCAGGCGTTCGCCTTTCTCGATAGCCTCTTCTATGGTGCCTACCATGTGGAATGCAGCTTCTGGATACTTGTCGAGTTCGCCGTCGAGAATCATGTTGAAGCCCTTGATGGTGTCTTCTATCTTGACGTATGCACCCTTCAAGCCAGTGAACTGCTCTGCAACGAAGAATGGCTGCGACAAGAAACGTTGTACGCGGCGTGCACGGTGAACTACAAGGCGGTCGGCGTCGGAGAGTTCCTCCATACCAAGAATAGATATAATATCCTGAAGCTCGTTGTAGCGTTGTAGAATCTCCTTCACGCGCTGAGCACATTCGTAGTGGGCTTTGCCTACAACGTCGGGTGCCAAGATACGTGAGGTAGAGTCGAGTGGATCGACGGCTGGGTAGATACCGAGTTCGGAAATCTTACGTGAGAGCACCGTAGTAGCATCGAGGTGAGCAAACGTAGTTGCTGGTGCTGGGTCGGTAAGGTCGTCGGCTGGTACGTATACTGCCTGAACCGAGGTGATAGATCCGTGTTTCGTTGAGGTGATTCGTTCTTGCAATGCACCCATTTCTGACGATAGGGTAGGCTGATAACCTACGGCCGATGGCATACGACCGAGCAATGCCGAAACTTCCGAACCTGCCTGCGTGAAACGGAAAATGTTGTCGATGAACAACAATATGTCGCGTCCTGGACCTTTGCCATCGCCATCGCGGAAACTCTCTGCAATGGTAAGACCTGAAAGGGCAACGCGAGCACGTGCTCCGGGTGGTTCGTTCATCTGACCGAACACCATGGTTACTTGCGAGGTCTTGAGCGCCTCTTGGTCTACCTTTTCGAGGTCCCAACGACCCTCTTCCATGCTCTTCTTGAACTCGGAGCCATAGTTGACGATGCCGGCTTCGATCATTTCGCGCAAGAGGTCGTTACCCTCGCGGGTACGCTCGCCTACGCCAGCAAACACCGAAAGACCATTGTGGCCTTTTGCAATGTTGTTTATAAGCTCCTGAATAAGCACCGTTTTACCTACGCCGGCACCACCGAACAAGCCAATTTTACCACCTTTGGCGTATGGCTCAATAAGGTCGATGACTTTGATACCAGTGAAGAGGACTTCGGTTTCGGTAGAGAGTTCCTCAAATTTAGGAGCCTCTTTATGTATTGGGTTCGCGCCTTCTTTCGAAGGGTCGGGCATACCATCGATAGATTTACCTATGACGTTCAGCAAACGACCTTTTACGAGGTCGCCTTTTGGCATGGTGATAGGCGAACCGGTGTTCACCACCTCCATTCCGCGGGTCAAGCCATCAGTTGAATCCATAGCAATGCAGCGAATAGAGTTCTCGCCAATATGCTGCTGACATTCTATTACCACCACGTTGCCATTTGGGCGTGTGATTTCCAATGCGTCGTAGATTTGTGGCAATTCGCCTTGTGTGATGTCGAACTCTACATCGACAACAGGCCCTACGATCTGGATAATGTTTCCTTTTTGAGCCATATTATTATCTCTTTGTGTTTCTAATTTCTCTATCGTGTACGTTTGAATATCGAATTTGCGAAATCGGCCAAGAAGCGTTTCCCTTCTACAGATATATCCATCTCGCGTAAGCTATCCATGGCCTCTTTTTGAAGTTCTGCAATCTTCTTCTCTGTCAAACCTTTCACTCCAATCTGGTCGTAGATACTACGTACGGCAGCTATTTTCTGCTCGCGGTTCGGGCTAACAGCGTCGAGCCATTTGAGCAATTCGCGTTTCTGTGGTGCCGAAGCGTTTTCCAAAGCCGAAATTAGCAAGAAAGTTTTCTTATTTTCAACAATATCACCACCAATTGCTTTGCCGAATGTAGCTTCGTTGCCATAAGTATCGAGCAAATCGTCTTGCAGCTGGAATGCGAGGCCCATATTTATGCCGAAGTTGTATAGTATCTCTGTTTCGGCATCGGTAGCGCCACCAATGAGAGCTCCAATCTTTATGCTTGCAGCAATAAGTACTGCAGTTTTCAGGCGAATCATCTCCATGTATTGCTCCACGGTGACATCGTTCGTATTCTCGAAGTCCATATCGTATTGCTGTCCCTCGCAAACCTCTTTGGCTGTCTGCGTGAAGGTGTTGAGAATGAGCGAGAAGGCTGGTGAGTCTACTTGCGAAATGGTCTGATATGCATCAATGAGCATAGCGTCGCCCGAGAGTATTGCAACGTTGCTGTTCCATTTTGCACACACGGTAGGCTTGTTGCGTCGGATGTCGGCGTGGTCCATCACGTCGTCGTGCAAAAGGGTGAAGTTGTGGAATATTTCCAATGCCAAAGCAGCAGGCTTGGCTCTCTCGTAGTCGTCGGAAAAGAGTGTGCAAGCTGCTAAACATAAAACTGGACGGATTCTCTTTCCGCCCAACGATAGTGAGTATTCGATAGGAGTGTAGAGCTCTTGTGGCTGGCGTTTGTAGTTAAGTTCTTGCAACCACTGCTCTACGTCTTTTTTCAAATTCTCTGCGTTCAACATATATACAATTGTCTATTTCGACCAAAGTTAGAAAAGTTTTATTTCTCCATAGTGCTATTCGCATAAAAATAAATTCGACTCGTCTTTAGTAGACATATTAATTCGCGCAGATAACGCGAGATGACGCTGGTTTAGAAGGGAATTCATGATTCACTACACATAATGCATAATTCGTGTGTTTTGTAGTTACATATTTGAAAAGTTAACCACGAAAATCACAGAAGACACAGGGAAGCAAGTTCTGAGCTTTTATGCAACAAGGGGTGTGCAAAAAAACGCGTTTGCACGCAAAAAGATGCGAAAAGACGCGATAAAAATGCTTTTGCACGCTTTACGTTGCGATAAAACGCGATAAAGTGCACAATATGGCGTTTATGCGGCGAAATGACGGCGAGGGGCTTACGCGAGGCTTACGATGTGCTTACTGCTATAATGGCAGGGTTTTACACCGGAATTAGAACACGTTCCACAAATTGAGGTTAATTACACCTCAAATATGAACAAATATTTATCTCAATTAGTGGATACAATTTGTGCCAATATTATTGACAATTGACAATTGACAATTGACAATTGAGAATTGAAAATGGATAATGGACGATGGACAATGGACGATGGACAATGGATAATTCATAATGCATAATTGTTATCGTGCAAGGCAGGAGCCTTGCTATTATATTGGACGTAGCGAGACGCTACGCTCCAACATAGGGAGAGTGAATTGAAAATTGAGAATTGAGAATTCAAAATGCATAATTCATAAACCTCGGAAATCATAGAAGATACAGAAAAAGCCGGTGCTGTGCTTTCATGCAACAAGGGGTGTTATTGTGGATACACGCGGTGTGTTCCTACATACGCGGAATGGTTTAGTGTTTTTCGTGTGCTCCGTGGTTACACGCGTAGTTTGCAAATCGGATAGTTAGCGTATTTTTGTGCCAATGAAATCCCTCCCTGTAATAATTACGTCTTTGTTGCTCGCCTGCTTAGCAGCGTCTTGTAACCTAAGAGATATGCGTCTGCGCCCCATATTGGCTGAAGCCGATACTCTGCTTATTTGCGACCGCGACTCGGAAGCCTACGCGCTGCTCGAACCAGTGTGTGTGGGCATGTTCGATGTCGACGACGATACTTATGCGCTCTACTGCACTCTTATGCTTCAGGCGCAAGACCGCTGCGACGTGCCGCTTGTGGATTCTCTGGCTGTGGGGGCGTATATATATTATCGAGAAAATAAAGAAGATTGCTACCATGCTGGCTTGGCTCACTATTATATGGGCAAGGTAACATACGAGAATCGCGATTTTAGTTCTACATTATACATAGAGAAACAAGCCCAAGCACTTTTCGACACAATTCATTGTGACAGATATTCGTTCTTGGCTCGCGAACGTGAAGCTATGGCACACTCCGAACGATACTCTATTGATATTGCTATTGCAAAGAACAAAGAAGCTTTACTAATTGCGGAAAGAATAGGTAATCCTAACTACATTTCATCAACATTAATTCGCTTAGCGGAATGCTATGATGCATTGAAAATGCCTGATTCTGCTATTGTTTGCCTGTCTGATAATCGTGTAATACCGTCACATTGGAGCTATATCAATTTATCGTACGCGTATTCTCAAAAAAGAGAGTGGAGCACTGCTCTTGCATATAACGACACAAGTATCACATATTCTATGGAAGAGTATGGTGATGTTTCTGCAGAGCTATTAGATAGAGCAGATATTTTAGTAAATATGGGCGATTATTATAGTTGTAATAAGTTACTTGACACAATTGCTCCTCAATCTCATATAGGAAAACTCGCATACGCAAGAACTAAACTTATTGCCAATATTCAAGATCCTAATTCCCAACTCCGACTAAAATATTTCCATCAATATGACGAAGCATTAGATAGTATTACCATTATCAATAATAAGTTGGAGGTTGAAAATATCGACCGTATGATAATCGACCGCAAGGAGATAGCTGCTTCGAGAGATGCAATAGCGCAAAGGTTTTTCAATTTCACTGTTGGTGTAGTATTAATATTCTTAATCTTATCTCTTATAACCGTAAGACTTAAATGGCAAAAAGACCAAATAGACCATAAAAACGCCGAACTCGAATCGCACAAAGCTCAAATAATGAGACAATTGATAGCTGAAACTCTACGAAATGATGATATAAGCAAACAATTGGAGGTGTTGGCAAATTCGCAAAAAGAGGAATCGCAAACCTCAGAAGATAAAATTCTGCGAAAAAACATTTGCGAAAACATATCGCAAGGTCTGCTCAAACTGAATGGTAAAACAGAAATAGACGACAAATACACGTTTATAATAGAACAGATTGAATATATATATCCGAAGATGTCGGAGGCTATGTTAAGTCGATATAGTAATCTTGCAAAATACGATATTGCAGTATGTGAAATGACTCGTGTCGGTTTTACAGCAAACACAATTGCCGATTGTTTGTGTAAATCTGTTAACACTATACGCACACGCCAACGCGTAATTCGTGAACAAATTGCCAAGCAAGAGGGTAATGGGAATATGTCGTGGAACGACATTTGGTATATAGTAGAAAGACAACTGAAACGCCTCTGATTCGTAGATAACAATCACCAACTTTTTTTCATGTTTTAGTAGCGCTCGAAAGATAGTATATTGGAATACAGGCGTTTGTCCTGTTGAAAACTTAGCAAAAAATCACCAATGTTTGATTCTTTAGTTAGTCATTGGTTCGGTATTTTTGACGAAAACCCAAATATAAATACGAACATGAAAAAGATTTTTACTACCATTTTGTTACTAGCCGTCTCTTTGGCTTCTTTCTCGCATAACATAAGAGTAGCTGCTCGAGAAAAAGGGAAAACAAACAAAACCCTGCATCTCTATAATGGAAATATAGAGATTGTAAAAGATGGTTTTGTAGTGACATTCTTTTATTCTGGCCGATACCAATTAACTATTACTACTGACGAAGGTGAAGTCCTATATTATGGTGAAGTAACTGCAACTGCAAATCAGCCAATGTTTATATCTTCAGTTGGTGTTTCGCCTGACGAAGACGAAGTAGAAAATGACACTTTCTAAACATTGATGCAATTATCTTTAGCGTGTGACCACGGAGATTTCGGATTAGTTTCTGCGATTTTCGTGGTCTACTATTTTGGGCTTATAACAGATTTTCTTGCATGAGTGGTATTATAAACTTTGTTCTGCTCGATTTCTCCAATTTTCAATGGACATAATCACCAACTTTTCGACGCATTATTGAACTTACTAAAATGCACTATTCTAAATATCAATAGAATATAAGTGCAAAAATTCTCTAAAAAATCACCAATGTTTGATTTGGCATTAGGCAAATGAGCCCTATAATTTTGTCAAAAAACAATGATAGCCGAACAATCTGATGTCATCTGCAGAAGATGATGAGGTGGAAGAATTGTTCTAACTATATGTAGAATACATAAAATAACAATCGGAATGACTACTCATTCACATTGCAGACATATTACATATTGGACTATTGGTTACGAAGCGCGAGGAAGTGATTTGCAGTTTTCGAGACTTCGGCGCGTTTCGTGGCTAATCGTTGAAGAAATATTAAGCGTGTTCATAGTCAAAACGGAGGCTCTGTGTTGCTGATCGAGTACTTTCAACTTGAAGTTATCTTTTTTAGAATTCTCTATTGTAACTAGATATATGTGGAATAAAGCTATTGGGGTAATAGTGTGCGTTATGTTGTCCCTTCAAATGTTGGCTCAGACAAAAGAATCATACATCGAAGGTCGTATCGTAAATGAAGCAAACAAACCAATATCTGACGTAAATGTCTTTGTGTCGAAACTTGGTCATAAACAAGAAATTTTCACGGCATGTCTTAGTGATACAGATGGTTCATTTTCGTTGTTTGTAAAAACCTCTGAAGACTCGTTATGCATTCATGTGTCAGGCTTCGATATTGCTCACAAAGAGGTTGTTTGTTCGAACAAGTCGCAAAAGTTAGATATAACGGTAGAGGAAAAAGCGCAAGAAATCAAAGAGATTAATGTTCGAGCCCCCAAAGTATATTCTGTTGGCGACACTATAAATTATAACGTAGTGCAATTCCAGAATAAAAATGACATCTCTATAGGCCAAGTATTAGAGCGGTTGCCAGGAATTACTGTAACAGAATCTGGCAAGATTCAATACAAAGGTCTTGACATCAAAAACTTTTATATAGAAGGTTTAGACTTGTTGAAAGGAAGGTATGGTCTTGCTACAAAGAATATCGATCCTAATGCCATAGGCACGATTCAGATTCTGGAGAATCATCAAGATGTAAAGGCGCTAAAGGATTTGAGACCAGAAGAACGAGCTTCGATTAATTTGAAACTCAAGAGTGGTGTAAAGGGTGTGTTCAATTTATTTGGAACATTTGGCGCTGGGACTTATGAGAGTCACTTCATGAATAGCAAAGAGTTCATTTCTACATATTTTCGCAAGAATAGTCAGTTATTTGTTACATATAAGGATAATAACACTGGTACCGACATTGCCTCAGAACTTACTTCTTTTGATGAAAACGATAACTCGCGCACGCCAACTGTAACTGACATTGCAATGCCAAGTGCGCCTGGCATTGGTAAACAATATTACTACTTCAATAAGACCTATGCTGCTACACTAAATCAAGTGTTTCGTGTAGGACAAAATGGAGAATTGGGCGCCAATGCTGTATATTTATCAGATCGAGACCGAAGGTTGAGTCAATCGACGTCAAATACATTACTTCCAGATGCTACACGAAATATTGTTGATGAAACATTTTCTGGTACAAAATGGACGGATGTCATCAGCGGGGATCTTACTTATTTGCTCAATAATGATAGTACGTATATCAAGGAGCAAGTAAAATATGATTGGTCTTCATCCAAAGCCAGTAGTAGCTTGTATACAATTCAAGAGGTCAATCAGAATAGTAAGGTGAATAATTATCGTCTTTATAATTCATTTCATATTACTAAACGTTCGAACTTGGATGGTGGCTTTGAGTTTATATCGAAGTTTTTCGCAGAAAAGAAGCCGCATAGCCTTGTTGTAACGCCATGTCTGTTTCCTAATATTCTTGATAGTGACGAAATGTCACAAGAAGCAGAAACGCGCAATATATCTTCATCAAATAGCCTTCAATTGTTGTCTGCTTTGGTGCTTGGAAAGGCTCGTATTAATCCGTCTGCCATTTTGAATGTTGCTAAAAATGAGTTGAATAGTTCATTGCAGAAGTACAAAAACGATATATCTCTCAATTCATTGGATGCAGGATTAGGTGTTAATGCTAGTATCAATCTTACTAAACTATATTTCAGTATTTATGTGACAGGCAAGTATAAATTGAACAAACTAAGTGATAGAAATACGAATGCTACTGAAGACAAACAACGGTTTGTAGTTGAGCCAATAGTGTCTTTATTATATAAAATAAAGCCGACAGATGAAATACGCTTAAGTGGTAGTATTAATTACACAGAGCCAACCATAGAAAACTTGTATGGAGAGTATATTCTAACTTCATATAAGCAAATATCATACTTCGACGACCGCCAGTTAGCGCAGACACAGTATCAAAACTATCTATTGTCATATAACCACAGAAATGTTCTATTGATGCTCTTTTGGGGCATAGATGTGAATTATGTCCATAATAACATTGATATTCTATATGGTTCGTTTTATGATGGACAAGTGGAGCGTATAACAAGTTGTCGCACAGACGAAGTATCGAATAGTTATTCAACTACTATGCGATTCAGCAAGGGATTTGATTGGCGTAGACTCAAAATTGGAGTTTTGACCACATACAATCATAGCGAAAGTCCTTTGCTCATTCAAGACGAAGTCATTCGTTATGATGATAATTCTCTCAAAGTCAAGATGGATATAAGTTGTACTCCATTCAACTTTGTATCAATAGGATACAACGGAGCGCTTAATTTGTCGAGGAGCCAAATACATAGGGGCGCATCTAATCCGACATTGTCGACAATTAATAACGTCTTGGCTGTAGAATTCAATTTACCATATAACATATCAGTAGGTGCTACAGCTACACACTACTACAACGATCGCAATGAAAATAATAAGTCGTTCTTATTAGGTGAGGCGAACGCTCAATACTCTCATAACCGCTGGCTATTTACACTGACATGTGACAATATTTTCGACAAGAAAGATTATGTATTCTCATATTCAAATGACTTAACTAATAATACATCTGCATATACATTACGACCGAGAAGTGTTATGCTAAAAGTGAGATGTAGAATTTTATAAGCAGAAAAACAATTGCAATTGTGTCTATAATAATTTTTTTGTAAAACATTCAAAATTAAGCAAAAATGGAAAAATTGAAATTCAGCGCTTTGTCAGAAAGCGCACTCAACGAAAGGGAAATGAACGCTATTGTCGGCGGATACACAGAATGTACTTGTGGTTGCCATGGCTCTAGTGGTGTGGCTGATAATGGTATAGCCAATTACGATGGTGGTAAACATACTACAAGTAAGGACATAAAGATGGTCATCTGTCGTCCATAATTATAATTAAGTGTCAATTATTAAGATTTCGGCTAAATGCCGAAATCTTTCTTAGAATATTTAATAATGAAATACTTGTATTCTATATCTCTTTCATTGTTCAATGTGTTTTCTTTTGCTCAGGTTCCTTGGCCTCAAAATGTGAGCAAATACAGTTGTATTGATTCTACGACAATTGAAATGCGTTATGAATTCAAATATAAGAATCACCATACACAGAAAGAATACAACGAGGATGTGAGAGTCGTTCAAATTGGCAAAACAGTCGTGAAAGAATATAGTGAAGCATTATTCTTTTATGATTCATTGGCAACGGAGTATTCCAAATTGGGGAAAGATGTTCCTAGTATACAGACTGCTCCATACCCATGTGAATCTTTTATCCAAAAACGAGAAAAAATTATCGATGTAAAGTATCGTCTGCTTATGAACATTGGGACGTTATGTTATCAAACTAAACAACCACGTTTCGCCTGGAATTATTCATCGGACGACGGGATCAATATTTTAGGATATAACTGTAATAAGGCAACTACCATTTTTGCAGGTAGGGAATATGTTGCTTGGTATACATTGGAAGTTCCTATTCATTACGGTCCATTCAAGTTCTGGGGGCTTTCTGGGTTAATAGTCCGCATTGAAGAAAAAAACGGCATGTATGTTTGGAATTTGCTGCGGTTATCCTCAAAAAGCAAGGGCATATACGTCTACAAGTATGATAATGAGCAAGAATGTTCTGAGGAAATGGCAAATAGAACTATTACAAGAATGATGTCAAATCCGTTAGCTTTTGAGATGTCTAATACAGACATTCCAATTTATTCCTATAAAAACGGGAAACTCATACCTATTCCAATGGAAGGAAAAGAAGAGGCATATGAACCAATAGAACTTCAATAAAAACTCTTTGCCCTTGCGCGGTCGAGAATTTATGCTGACGGTGAAATGGAAGTTTTAGATTTTTGAGTGCTAACAATCGTAATCTGCGAAACCCCACGAACGGCCTCCATCCCCATCATTATTTGAGCTAATAAGTGCCTTCGTTGAAAATGTTATGCGAGCAATGTTAATAGATGTAAATATGCTTTATCAATTAATCTCATATATATGAAAAGAAGAATAACACTTACTCTGCTAATAGCAATGCTTTGTTTTTGTGAGACTTTTACCCAAGCACAATCAATTTCGGTTGCGGGGGAATTGCCTCCAATGAAGATGACCCCAAAAAAGGTGTACGACACGGCTCATATTTGGGTCTATTATGTATACTCGTTCCGAAAAGATTCCACAAAAGAGAAGCGCACCGAGGGTCAAACTATTCTTCAGATTGGCGAGCGATTTTTAGGTTTTGCCGATTATTATAGAATGAAAATCTTTCATTTGAATGATTCACTTTGCGAAGCCAAACGCCCTTCAATGGAGTTTTTTACACTTGGAATGGGACTTTATCGTAATGTAGCTTATAATATGCCTCTTGTTGTTGATTTGCAAAACAAGCAAGCAACGGTGCAGATAGACAACATCTCTAATTATGAATATACCCAACCACTTCCGACAATTGATTGGCAAACCATAGATGCTGATACAACGCTTTGCGACGTGCCATGCAAAAAGGCTACTTGCCGATTCGGTGGACGCGAGTGGACGGCTTGGTATGCGCCAACATTCCGATTGCCTTACGGTCCGTATTTGTTTGGCGGTCTCCCAGGGTTGATATTCGATATTCGCGACACTAAGGATAATTACCACTTCTCGCTCAATGGTGTAGACAACCTAAAGGTCGGCACTGAGATATATTTAGAGAAGAAAAGAGACATAATTCGAACATCACGTGAAAAAGCACGTCGCGCCATTGAAAACGAGCAGAGCGACGTTATGAAAGCCTTGCAAATGAGGCACCCTGACGATAAATATCCTACTATGGATGGCAACCGTAGTCGCCCATACAACCCTTTGGAATTGGAATAAAGAAATGAGAATCTGGTTGACCATCGTATTACTTGCTGTGGTAATAGGCATAGAAGCGCAAACGAATAACGACTCCATTTGGCGCAGATTGTCGCTACCCGAAGTAATGGTGAAAGTGAAACCCGTGGAGATTAGTCGCGACACGGTGAAATACAACGTGGCTGCTTTTCAAGATAAAAACGACCGCTACATAGAAGATGTATTGAAGAAGCTGCCCGGAATAGAAGTGGCGGAAGATGGCAGAATATCGTACAAAGGCAATCCTATCAACCGTTTCAATATTGAGGGCAAAGACCTCCTTGGCAATCGCTACAATCAGGCTACGCGCAACTTGCCCGTGGAGGCGGTAGCGCAAGTGCAAGTAATGGAAAACGACCAGCCTATACGCGCACTGAAGGATAGCAAACCAAGCGACCATGCCACACTAAACATAAAACTGAAAAGTGGCTACAAAATAAAACTCTTCGGCGAGGTGCAGGGCGGCATTGGCGGCTTCGAAAAAACTATCTGGAACAACCATTTGACGCTCATACGTATAGCAAAGGAGAATCAGATGCTCGTTACGGCTAAGATGAACAACAGGGGAGAAAATATAAATGAGAATACCATCAACCATATTGATGTGAACGATTTGGAGAACTATGCGCCAATGCCTTCAGATTTTCTCACAACTAAAGCATTTTCGTTTCTGCCTATTTCGGAGTCGCGCCATCTGGATAATAATTCTTACTCCGTGGGAGTGAACCATTTGCACGGCATAGGCGAATATGGCAACCTGCGCACAAACATTACATACTTTGGCACAAAAGACGAGCATTCGGACAGTACATTTTATCTGTACGGTGGTGCTGAATCGCTTGCACTCTACGAACGCAATAATTATGTGTTGCGCGAACACACCATTGAGCCACACTTTCGCTACGAACTGAATGCTCCCAAAGCCTATCTGATAGACGAAGTGTCGGGCTCGTTGTCCTATAAAAACGACAGAAACTCGTTGTATAGCAACAGCCTACGTATGGACGAAGATGTAACACGTCACCCATCGCATTTACAGAACAAGATGCAGATGATTCTCAATTCGGGCGGTCATCATACCTACACGGTAAATTCACTTACGCGCTATTTCCGACGTAGCGAAACGCTCAATGTGGTTGATACGAGCGAATTCTACAACTTGCGCGAACGCATTGTGCACAACCGCATCTTTACGCGTAATAGCATCGTTACTTCGTTCTTCGTATGGGGCAATCGCCTCGAACTAAAATATGGTATGGAATATCGCCTCGACAAGATAAAAATAGATATAGGCGAATATCAACGCAGCCGCGTACTAACCAATACACTTTCGCCCGAATACGACATTAATTACGGGGAAGGTCTCATATCTATCGGCAGCGCACTAACGTTATATTCTATGTATGTACCATGGTACGAAATTGACCGCCGACAAAACAAGCTATACGTATCGCCCTCGATAAAGTGGCGACACGATTTTTCACCATTTTGGCGCATGGTTGTACGTGGCTCATACGACAAAGCCGCGAGCGACGACGAATTGCTTTCCGATGATTATGCTTCTAATTATCGTACGCGCATCATGCCCGTTGAGCGGATAGGTTGGCATAGCTCCACCAATGCTTCATTGACGCTCAATTATGCCAATCTCATAAATATGGTTTCGTGGAATTTTATGGCATCGGCATCGCATAGGAAAAACGACCATCACAATGCATATACATACCAAGAGCACTACACGCTCGTCAGTCCCGTTTGGGAGAGCACCGAGTCGCGTTTGTATATGCTTCGCACGGCTGCTGAAAAGACCTTCACCGATGCTGGAACGTCTGTAAAAGGCTCTGTAAACTACACTCGCAACGAAACGCCCGTTGCGCAAAACGACTTGCGGCAGACCGTAAAATCGAACATTATGTCGACTGGCATCACATTGCGCTGGAACAAACTAAAATGGATTCATTGTGCAGATGAAGGCACGTTCAACGTTTCGTGGCAAGATAAATACGAGCTTAGTAATAGTTACGCGCTGAAAAGTCTTTTCAACGAAATGCATGTAAGCGTTTATCCTACAAACACTTTGAGCATTGACATGAAGTGGGAGCAATCGCTCGTAGAAACTTCACAAAATAGTTACAACAGCAACGCTTTCATTGATGCTCGAGTGCGCTACACCTTGTCGCGCGATGCAGAAATGGCTCTTATGGTATACAATATCTGCAATCGTCATAAATATGTCGATGCCTCATTCAGCGGCTTCAATTATGCTTACTACTCTTTGCCCTTGCGCGGTCGAGAATTTATGCTGTCGGTTAAATGGAAGTTTTAGATTTTTGAGTGCTAACAATCGTAATCTGCGAAACCCCACGAACGGCCTCCATCCCCATCATTATTTGAGCTAATAAGTGTGTTTGTTGAAAAATGTATATGGGCAATGTTAATAGATGTAAATATGTAGCGGTAAAAACTTGCAGTTCTAACATTTAACTCTTCTGTGATGAAAATCTGCTTTCTAATAATACTTATGTGCATTGCCGCACAAGCGAGAGCTCAACTAACGCTTCTGTCCGATGCCGATGGTAGTCCGGTAGCCTTTGCTTCGGCGTTTCTCACACAAACTAAGGCTGGCACAATCTCCGACGAGAATGGCTATCTCAACATCGATATAACCAGCAACGACACGCTCGTCATCAAGCATTTGGGATTTGAGCATACGTACATTCCAACGGCTACGCTCCGCAAAGGCAGCGTGATAAAACTGAAGCCGATGAGTTACGCAATTGATGAGGTGATGGTAAAATCGTTATCGGCGCTGCAACTTGTCAAGAAAGCAAAAGAGTTCATTTCTGTCAATTATCCTATTTCGCTCAGCCGTTACAATATGTCGGTAGAAAACCTAATAACCGCGAGCGATAGTATTTATTCATGTTTGCGCGGTTCAGTTATATGTTCATCGCTGAGCTATACAAAAGAAAAATCATGCGAATATCGTCTGCTACAGGCTGATACATACATAAATAGAAGTTCCGATTTTGCTTTCCGTGTGCCACATCATACCGATGCCTATCCAGCTAATCTGATTGAACAGATGCATCTCGTTGGTCTCGATTTTATCAAGAATATTGGAGACTATAAATATGCCTATGCTACGGAGCAACGGCAAGGTGAGTATGTGATAAATTTCAGTCCTAAGAAAGTTACGAAGAGGCATTATCTCAAAGGTTCGATGATAATTAACGCCTCAGATATGGCGATAAAGCATATCGAGTATACCACGGCAATGCCCAACGTTGTTGCCTACGACGAAAAAGTTGTTGAATTATCGGTCATTGTAAGAGTTTATAGCAATGGGAAACACTACATAAAGTCGTGTAAAACAATGTTCGATTTCGAGAAAATAGGCGGATATTATCAGCTTACTCATGCCGAAAACAAGTTTGATTATAAGTATGTTAGCAAAGGCGGGAGTGAGTTTGAATATTCGGCAGATAATAGCGTTGTAAATCATTTTGGCGAAGTGGATAACATCGACAAATACAAGCAAATTGCGCTCTATGGATATGACCTGAAAGAGTGGAAACGCAATAGCATCAAACGCGATTATAAACAGAAATACCTATCGCGCAAAATAAGCAATGCCATACAGACATTGAAAGAAAAATATCCCGATATAGATTTTAGCGAATTAGAAAAAGAAAGGAATTAATCGTCATGAAAAAACTACAGTTATTGCTCCTGACCCTCTTGTCGCTCAGTTGCTTTGCGCAAGACCTTGTGGTTATCGACACAGCACACATAAAATGTAGCTATGTATACAAAGAAGTAAAGGATACTTTGAAAGGCTCAACACGCGAGGATTTGGTTTACTTGCAAATAGGTGCGAAAATCTCTAAGTGCTATAGTTTTTATACGCATAGATTCGATTCGCTCACATCATCTGATGAAGGTTGGAAAGAGTTGCATGCTATGGTACGTGCATTCAGTGCTAATTGGAAAGATAAGGACTCCTATCCTGCACCAGCAAGTGATCCGTTCCCCCGAATGACTGCTTATCTATACAAAAATTATCCGCAAGACAGAATGACCGTTGCTGATCGTTTAGTAACAGATTATTATCAATATGAGGAAGATATGAATCTTCAAGAGTGGGATTTGCAGGAGGATAGCACGAAGACAATTCTTGGGCACGAATGCCAAAAGGCAACGTGCAAGTTCCGTGGTAGAGAGTGGACCGCATGGTTTGCATTGGATATACCTATTAGTGATGGCCCATGGAAATTCAGCGGACTCCCTGGCTTAATTATGGAAGTGTACGACCGCGGTAATCAGCAATATTTCTGCATCAATGGTATGCAAAAAGTAAATGCTGAACCGATTAGTTATGGAATAATTGGTATCGATCCTAAACGTATCGAACATACCACACATCGCGCATTTTTGAAGGCTCGTTATGCAACTATTAGAAACGATGGTAATCCGCTTGCTGAATCAATTGGTCTGCAACTATCGCCACGCAAGAATCCTCCAAGATTCGACTGAATTGAGAGAGAATGTGGAATTGAAAATTGAAGGTTGAAAATTGAAATAAGTTCAATCTGTGGAATCTGTGTGCTAACTTGTAACCATTATAACACTTATCATTAACCGTCATGAAAAATCTACAGTTATTACTCCTATCCCTCTTGTCGCTAAGTTGCTTCGCGCAAGATTTGGTTGTCATCGACACCATAAAACTCAAATGCAGCTACGAATACAAATATCTGCGCGACACAACCGATATAAACAAAACGTACTCTTCTCCGGACCTCCTGCACCTACAAATAGGCTCCAAATGCTCCAAATGCTTCAGCTACCGCACGTATCAAACCGACTCTATCAAGGCGTATGGCAATCTGCATGAGACCTACAAGAGGATATTCAAAGAGGCCGACAGCAAAGGATGGAACACCGAACAATTGACCGCCGTTCTGCCACATAAAAAGATGTGTACCAAGGTTTATAAAAACTATCCTGACAGCAAAACTACTGTTACCGAAAGCATCTTATTGGAGTTCTTTCAGTATGAAGAAGACACGAACCTGCAAGAGTGGGATTTGTTGAGCGACAGCACCAAGACGATTATGGGTTACGAATGTCAGATGGCTACGTGCAAGTTCCGTGGTAGAGAGTGGACCGCATGGTTTGCGCTAGACATACCTATTAGCGATGGGCCTTGGAAACTCAGCGGACTACCAGGGTTGATTATGGAAGCGTACGACCGTGGCTATCAACATTGGTTTTGCATCAACGGCTTGCAGCAAGTGGCGGCTGAACCATTGTTTTTCGGAACGGATGGTAAGGATATAAGTACTTTCCAAAAGGTTAAGCGGACCGACTTGCTGACGCTTCAATATAAGTTTCTGAAAGACCCCGACAGCTTCAATGAGATGTCGTTTGGTATGTCTATGGGCTCTAACAATAATGAGATAAAGCGCGATTTATTAGAAAGAGAATAATTATTAGCTTTTTGCATATTGCGTTACACAGACACAACAAATGTTACGAATAGAAAACAAAAATGTAACGTCATACAGAAATTTTCGGGGAATTGCAATAGCTAAAGAGAAATGTACAAGGTTTTGCGCAGAAAATTTTCACTATGACAATGTATCATGTTAATATTTAGGTATTTAGACACTAAAATTTTCCCGAAAAATGCACCATGTTTTGGTTTGGCATGTTACATTTTGGCGTAGATATTTGTAAGCAAATGATGCGCGTCATTCAGTGAAATGCTCACTGACAGACTAAACTGTAAAAGGGCGGAATCGAAAAGCCATACGAGTAGAGATTAATTTTTAGGAACACAGATTTCGCAGATAAAAAGGATTATAACAGATAGATAAGTCTGTGGAAATCTGTTCAATCTGTGGAATCTGTGTGCTAACTTGCAATCGTATAACACTTATCATCATTCATCATGAAAAATCTACAGTTATTACTCCTCTTCCTCTTGTCGCTCAGTAGCTTTGCGCAAGATTTGACAGTTATCGACAAAATAAAGTTCAAATGCAGTTATGAATACAAATACATGTTGGACACAACTACGAGCAAGTATTCTTCTGTGGATATTTTGCATTTGCAAATAGGCTCTAAGAGCTCTAAATGCTTTAGCTATCGTACGTATCAACATGATTCTATCGATGCGTATGGAAACCTGCGTGAAACATACAACCAAATTTTTAGAGAAGTCAAAAGTAAAGGATGGAACAAAAAGGAACTGGTCAAAAGGCTTCCTCATAAAGGAATGACTACTTACGTCTTCAAAAATCATCCTGATGGCAAAGTGACTGTGCTGGATAACATCTTTACGGACAATTTTCAATATGAAGACGATGTAAACCCACAGGAGTGGGATTTGCAGGAAGATAGCGTGAAGACAATCCTTGGTCACGAATGCCAAAAAGCAACATGCAAGTTTCGTGGCAGAGAGTGGACTGCATGGTTTGCTTTGGATGTCCCTATTAGCGATGGTCCATGGAAATTCTGTGGATTGCCAGGCTTAATTATGGAAGTGTACGACAAAGGCGAACAGCAGTATTTCTGCATCAATGGCTTGCAGCAAGTGGATTCTGCAGAACCATTGTATTTCGGTATTGATGGGAAAGATGTTAGCAAGTTCCAAAAGGTAAAAAGAACAGATTTTCTGAAATCTGCATACGAATATTTCAGAGATCCGGAAAAATACAGAACAATGTCTACAGGTATCTCTTTCGGCTTTAGCCAAGAAAAATATGAAGTAAAACGAGACTTGATAGAAAGAGAGTGAGAAATGGAAATTGAGAATTGAAAATTGAGAATTGAGAAATGAAAAGTTATCACCGAATGAATACGAATTGAACTAAATGTGTTTCGTGTTAATTCGTAAGGAAGGCAACTTCGATAAGAATGAAACGAATTTCAGTTCGTATTAATTCGTTCAATTCGGTGATGTGTAATTCGTAATTCGTAACTCCAAACTCGTAACTAATGAAACTCCTCTCCCTCCTGTTAACTATATTGAGCGCAATCTCTATTGAGGCGCAGAGCATCACCCTCACGGGCAAAGTGACCGATGCATCTACGGGCAAAGGCTTGTCAAATGTTGTGGTCTCTATTCGTCCCGAAGGGGCAAACAAGATATTGAAGTTTATCACCACCAAACCCGATGGTACATTCTCGCTATCGCTCAAAGCCATGCCGCAAGTGAAGTGCGTTGTTCACTTCTCCATGATGGGTTTTGCCACAGCCACATTGCCTCTGACACCTGACCGAACGGTGTACGACATTGTTATGCACGAAAAGGCTACGGAACTGAAAGGCGTAAAGATCAAAGCGCCAAGCATTCGAGAGCGTGGCGACACAATAGCCTATAGCGTGGCAAGTTTTGCCGATGCTGGCGACAAGAGTCTCTCCGATGTGCTGAAGAAGATGCCTGGCATTGAGGTGCAAGAAAACGGCACTATAAAATACAACGGCAAGGAAATCAACAAATTCTACATCGAGGGCCATGATATGCTCGGCAGCCGATATTCGTTGGCGAGCAACAATATTCACCAAGAGGATGTGGGCACGGTGGAGGTGATGACCAACCATCAGCCAATCAAGGCTTTGGAGGATATGGTGTTTTCGGAAAATCCTGCTATAAATATAAAACTGAAAGAGGCTGCCAAGAGCCGTTGGGTGGGTACGGTAAAGCTTGGCGGCGGTGCCGAGGACCGCGACTTTGTGTGGAATGGCGAATTGGCGTTGATGCGTTTTGCCAAGACCACGCAGTCGCTCAACACGCTCAAAAGCAACAATATTGGCATAGACGTAACTCGCGAATTGGTGCCAAAATTTGACGATTTCGACGGAGGCTCGCTTGGCAAAACATATTCTATGAAGAGTTATATAAATGCTACACCCGACCGTCTTTGGAACATCTCCGACTCGCGTGTGCGCCAGAACCGTACGCACGCCGTATCTACCAACAACCTATGGGCGCTGAACGCCACTACCGACCTCACCTCGCAAGTGAGCTACACCAACGACCGCCTTGTGTCGTCGGCTATCAGCAGCACGCAATATTTTCTCAACGACACCACTATCGTCAACGACGACAGCGAGCATGCCAAGCAAAAACAACATGCGGCTAACGTCAACCTTACAATATCGTCGAATGGCGCCAAAGCATACATATCCAACAAATTATCGGTCGACTTGCAGTGGAACGATGTCACGATGGATATTATGCAGAATGCGCGCTCAGTGCAGCAAGATGCGGCGATGCCTAAGTATAAGTTTACCGACAACTTCGAGGTGATACTGCGCAGAGGTCAGAAAGTCTACACTTTCGATACGTATAATGCCTACATGCGCAATCCGCATTCGCTCACCGTTGGCAATGTGCATCAGAGTGTAGAGTCGTCGGCCTATTTCAACCATACACATACGTCGCTTGGCTTCTACCTCAATCCGTTCACCATATCTATGGAGGTGGGCATTCAGGTGCTTAGCCGCGCCATGGAGAGCTCGCTTGAAGGCATTTCCGATACTATGAATGTGCATAATGATGTAAGTATGACGTTCATACGCGCGTATGCATCGCCCAATGCCGAGTTCAAAAAAGGCGGCTGGCACATCACCTTCAAAATGCCGTTTAGCTATACTCCATACGTATTCAACGACAAGATTGTAAGCGAAAAGCAGACTGCCTACAAAGCGCAAGCCTCGCCCAATCTTAATATTACGTACGATTTCAGCCCGCGCCTGCGTGGTAGTCTGTCGGGCGGCGTTAGGCAGAGCGAGGTGAACGAGCAGAACTTCTTCAGCGGCTTAATTATGCACGACTATCGAAATCTGTATAGAGGCTTTGTCGATTACACGTCCGACAACAGAAAAAACATCACACTAAGTATGCAATATAAGAGACCGCTCTCGATGTTTTTCATGAATGGCTACGTCAGTAAAGTATGGACCGACAGTCACCTGACAACAGCGCGAGACTTCCTTGATGAATTTATTGTCAATTCATATTATGCCGACAAAAGCAAATCGGAATTCATAATGGCAGGCGGTCGGATTAGCGAGGGGCTCAGTTTTATGCGTGGACTCATAAGTATTAGCTACGATTATATGCAGAGCGACCAAACAATGCGCCAAGGCGACATAACATCCGACTATTCATCGGCAAGCCATACGTATGAAGCCAAACTGAACGGTAGGCCAATTCAATGGTTCAACTTCGAATACAAGATTGCGTGCAGCAAGAGTGTGATGCGTATGAAAGATTTCGATATGAAATCGACCACTACAGACCTCGCTCAAAAACTGACGCTCAACTTCAACCCGACCGAGCAGTGGCAGATAAGACTCATTGGTGACCATTTCCGCAATCAAGTGGCAGAAAATCAGCATAAAAACCTCTACTTGGCCGATGCTTCTACGAGCTATAGCCTAAAGAATGGCATCGAGCTAACACTTTGGGCACTCAACCTCTTCGACCAGCGCACATACGGCTACACCATCAACGAAAGCTTGTCGCGCATGAGCAAAGAGTATCAACTGAGAGCGCGAACAATAATAGGCTCGGTATTCTTTCATTTTTAGCAAGAGAACAAAATGCTATACGTTCTGGCGGATTAGTGGTTCACACAGAATAACAACCAATCTGCCGCCACCGCCTCCATGGATAGAAAATTCCCTCGAACGGACGCTCCATTTGACAAAAAATTACCTCATAAAACTACTCTTATTGACCAAAGTGAAGTATTTTCGCAGACTTTTGTGTAATAAAGTCAGAAAAATAGGGAGATGAACGAAAACAATCACCTCGTAATTATGGCAGGCGGCGTCGGAAGCCGCTTCTGGCCTATGAGTCGACCCGATAATCCTAAGCAGTTTATAGACGTACTTGGTGTAGGGCAAACGCTCTTGCAATTGACGGTTAGCCGATTTGGCGCTGCCTTTTCGCCAGACCATATTTGGGTTGTTACGTCGGAGCAATATAAAACCAAAGTACACGAGCAGTTGCCCGACATTCCCGAGGATAACATCCTCCTTGAGCCATGCATGCGCAATACTGCTCCGTGTATTGCATACGTAGCTTGGAAAATCTGCAATCGCTATCCCGATGCTACCATCGTGGTGTCGCCGTCGGACCATTTTGTTGTCGATGGCGAGATGTTTCGCACCATCATTGAGCAGGGTTTGAACTTTGTTAGAGGTACATCGCGCGTACTTACTTTGGGTATGCGTCCGACCAACCCTAACACGGGCTACGGATACATACAACAAGGCGAAAACGTCGATGGCTCGTTCAGCAAAGTGAGCGCATTCAAAGAGAAACCAGTACTCGAGGTAGCTAAGCAATACCTCGCCGATGGCGGATATTATTGGAATGCTGGCATATTTATGTGGGACGCTGCGGTTGCCAAAGAGGCTATACGCACCTTCGAACCCGAGATTGCCGCTGTGATGGACAAGATGGAGTCTGCTTTCTACACCGAAAATGAGCAAAGCGTGGTTGGCGAATGCTTCCCGCAATGCAAAAACATATCTATCGACTATGCCGTTATGGAACGACTTGGCGGCAAAGAGGCAACCATCCTCGGTCGTCCGTCGAGCGTGTACGTGTTGCCAGCAGACTTTGGTTGGTCGGACCTCGGTACGTGGGGCTCGCTCTACAATCAGATAGAAAAAGACGACGCATCGAACGCAATCATTGGTCGTGGCAAGGTGAAGATGATAGAGAGCAACGGCTGCATGGTGTGCGCTTCGGGCAATGTACGTATGGTTCTGCAAGGCCTCGAGGATTATATCGTGGCTGAGGACAACGGAACTTTGCTAATCTGCAAGAAAGATCAAGAACAACGCATAAAAGAGTTTTCGTCGGAAAAATAAAAAGCGATATTTAGCGTTTATGACATAATGAAAATGCATAATGAAAATGCATAATGAAAATGCATAATGAAAATGCATAATGAAAATGCATAATGAAAATGCATAATGAAAATGCATAATGAAAATGCATAATGAAAATGCATAATGAAAATGCATAAATAGCTACATAAAC
>JAFYCM010000067.1 GCA_017539645.1 Bacteroidales bacterium | reverse complement strand
ACATTGGTACGCTCGGTAGCACCACCACTCTTAGTGGTAATGATAATCACACCGTTTGCAGCCTTCGAACCATAGATGGCGGTAGCGGTAGCATCGCGGAGCACATCGATACTCTCGATATCATCTGGAGCAACCATCGAAATGTCGACTCCAGGGATACCATCCACTACATAGTAAGGCGACATAGCACCGCTACGCAATGAAGATGAACCACGGAGCGTAATTGAAGGCGTACCGTTAGGGTCACCAGATGAAGTTACTACCAAACCTGCGACCTTACCTTGCAACATCGAACCAGGATCGGTGTAGACACCACGGTTCAAATCTTCTGCCGTAACCGTTGTAATAGAACTAGTTACGTCCTTCTTTTTCATTGTACCGTAACCGATAACTACCAACTCTTCAAGTTCAGTGTTACTCTCGAAGAGCATAAAGTTGATTGTGGTTTGGTTGTTTACCAATAACTCTTCAGGATCGAATCCAATAAACTGAGCCACAAGACTTCCATCCGAAGGGGCTTCAAGTGTGTATTGACCGTCTTGATCTGTTATCGTACCAGTGGTTGTACCACTAATCATAACTGTAGCGCCTGGAATTGGAGTACCGAAATTATCGGTCACTTTTCCTGAAACTTTCACCTTGTTTTGTGCGAATGCAAACAAAGGTAAGAGCGCCACAATAAGTAGAGTTAGAAATTTTCTTTTTGCCATACTGCGACTTATTAAGATTAAACTGTTGTATAGGTTTTATTCCTAAATTGTATGTAAATGTACATATATATTACATTTGTGTTAACAATTGTTGAAAAAAAATATCGTTATGAGGCAGATTTGGGGCATTTCACTTCTTCTACTACTATTTGCACATAATTCGTATGGGCAAAACACGAAAACTCGCGAGCAATTAGGCGGCATCTACTACGCTTATCCAGAGCCTAAAGAGGTAAGCGCGCCTACTCCTCCAGCTGGATATATACCTTATTATATATCACACTACGGACGTCATGGTTCGCGCTGGGTGACAAATGACGACCGCTACAAAAACGTATTCTCGTATTTCAGCAACGAGGAGAACCTCACGCCATTGGGTAAGGAAGTAAAAAGGCGTCTACAAATTGTTCTCGACAATGCTTTGGGCAATGGCGGCAAACTGACTCCCCTCGGCGCAAGACAACATCGGGGAATTGCACATCGCATGTACGATGCGTTTCCGCAAATATTCAAATCTGGAATACAAATCAGCGCACGCTCGAGTGTTGTTGGGCGTTGCATTGTTAGCATGAATGCTTTTACAGATGAACTACTTGCCCTCAACCCTTCGCTGAAAATAAGCACTTCGAGCGATAGTGTATATATGCGTATTATAGCTGCTTCGAGCCCTGCCTACACGGCTCTCAACATGCAATTGGGCGACAGAGAGCCTCAAATAAATATCGATCGCTTCATTGCGCAGCTATTTATCAACCCGAAACTCGTCAACAACAAGATGAATTTCTTCCGCGAGCTACACACCATAGCCTCTGACATACAAGATGTAGAACTCGACGTAAGTTTCTATGACATATATACTTACGAAGAATCGGAGGCTGTATACGCCAGTGAAAACTACAAAATGAACGCTCGAAACAGCGATTGTGCGGTCAATGGTGGCATAGCTGCAGCAAATGCTCTTCCTCTTTGGCTCGACATTGTCGCACATGCCGACTCTGCTGCAAAAGGCGAAAGTCCAAGAGTTGACCTACGCTTTGGCCACGACACAAACCTATTTCAGCTGCTATCGTTTTTGCAAATGCCACTTCCTTATGGCATGGACGACATCATTCCTATGGCTGCCAATTTGCAGATTATATTTTACAGAAATGCCGATAACGATATAATTATCAGATTATTGCACAATGAACACACCGCGTCAATTCCCGTCAAAACCGACATTTGGCCATACTATCGATGGAACGATGTAAAAGCATTCTACGAACGCAGAGCAGAACGCCTAAAGCACATCGTGCAACTCCACAACCTCAACTCTATGGTTGGCACCGACGCAGCAAACACCAAGAGTGCCGGACTTTTTGGCAAAGGCAGCGAGGAGCACGGGCAGACGCTTCCGGCAGTTCTCGCGCCCAACGGGCAAACATTCTGGACGCCACAAACGCGCGACACCGAGTTGAAGTGCATTGCGCCATACTACTATCAAGATTCGCTATTTATGGGCATTCGCGGCAGTCATTGGATTGTGGGGGGCTGCACACAAGATTATGGTTCGTTCACCATTTCGGCTGTCAGCGGCAAGCTACGCACTAAGCCAACAACCTGTGCCACAGAATTTTCGCACTACGAGGAGACTTCTCACCCTAACTATTATGCCGTCAAGCTACCTAACGAAAAGTTGACGCTCGAACTCACAGGTGCGAGCCATTCGGCATACTTACGTATAACATCGGCTGTCGATACCACTGTACATATAATCATACACAACAATAGCGACCGCCACGAGGGCAGCCTGCGTATGGAAAATGGCGTAATTCTCGGGCGCAATCCGGTGCACCGCCTATATCAGGGCAAAGGCGAACCGGCTGGGTTCGATGGCTGCATAGCTATGAAATATTTTGCTAAGCCCATTTCGTCCGGTTCGGATTCTACAAGTATCTGGCTGACTTTCAACATGAAACGCAGTGAGACAATTGAACTTCAGCTCGGCACGTCGTTCACCACCGAGCAGGCCGCACTGAACAATTTGAATGCAGAGATTGGCAACAAGAATTTCGAGCAAGTGGCCCGTGATTTGACCGAGCTATGGGCCGACCACCTTCATAGCATAGATATTGATGATGACAACGCGGAACTCGTAAATCAGTTCTATGGCGCACTCTACCGCGCATCGTTCTTGCCGCGCGAACTCTCCGACGTCGATGGCGCTTATCCGCGTTTTGCCGATGGTGTTATTGCACATAGCAACGTGAAGCGCTACACCGATTTCAGCGTTTGGGATACTTACCGCGCCTTGCATCCGCTCTATACCATCATCGCCCCACAGTTGGCTGGCCAGTTTGTGAATAGCCTTGTGGAGATGGGGCGCGAAGGCGGCTGGCTGCCAATTTTCCCGTGCTGGAATAGCTACACCGCCGCAATGATTGGCGACCACTGCACATCAATAATTGCCGACGCTGCTGTGAAAGGCATTGGCGGTTTCGACCTGCAAGAGGCTTATCGACTGATGCGCCAAAATGCATTCAACATTCCGAATGATAAAGATTATCTCGACGGCAAAGGTCGACGCGCCATAAAATCCTATTTGAAATATGGATACATACCGCTCGAAGATGCTGTGAACGATGCCTTCCACAAGCAAGAACAGACTTCGCGCACACTCGAATACGCCTACGACGATTTTTGCGTGGCTCAGGTTGCCAAGATTTTGGGCAAAAATTCCGATTACAAAAAGCTCATCAAGCGTGCACATAATTATAAATATGTAATAGACCCCAAAAGCGGCTTTGCTGTGGGCTGTCATGCCAATGGCAAGCAGGAGAAGCCAAGCAACTACTATACACGTCAGCCGTTCATCACCGAGGGCGCGCCATGTCACTATGCATGGTATGTACCCCACGACGTTGATGGGCTTATGGCGTTCACTGGCGGCAAGGAGGCTTTCGTCACTCGCCTCGACAGCATGTTTGCGCAACATCTCTATTGGCATGGAAACGAACCTTGCCATCAGATGGCATACCTATTTACGCTCGCTGGCAAGCCCGAATTGGCGCGCAAATGGATTAGCTATATTATTGACACTGAATATAATAATACCGCCGGCGGACTCTCTGGCAACGACGATGCTGGGCAAATGTCGGCGTGGTTTATATTCTCCACAATGGGGTTCTATCCCGTTTGCCCCGGCACTACGCAATATGTGTTGGGCGCTCCAATGTTTCGCCGCATAACTATAAATCCTGCTGGCGGTATGCCGTTCATTATCAACAGAAACGACATAAACAGCCGCACAACATTAGACTACAGCGAGATAGTTACGAAGTAGGCGAATTTGTGAGTTATATGCGTTCGCTCATAGTTAGTAACGGATTGATAAAAAATGTAAATTCGCACCGTTTTATCCTTTGTACCCCAATGGTATTGAAGACAAAAACAAACTATTTGCATAAAACGACGCTGACTTAATGCCTTACCCGTGCAATAGCAGTGCACAAGTGGATTTTGGAGTGAGTCGCGATTCCTGCGTCATTCTTATTTATGTGTGTAAAGTTGGCTCAAAGGGAATCTGAGCTATTACGAGAAACTAATTCTACTTCATGAGAAAAGTTTTACTTATTTCCCTCTTTGTACTGCTCGCTGCTGTACAGGCTAAGGCGGATTGGTCGCTATCTGTAGATAGTACGCTTACCATTACGAGCGATTATAATTACGATTCGAGGAACAGCTATCCGTGGTATAGCAAACGCTCATCTGTAAAAAAAGTTGTCTTTTCAGATGGAGCTAAAATCGTAGGCAAACACGCATTTGAACTTTATACCAACATAAAGAGCGTAACCTTCGGCAAAGATGTAACAACCATTGACGAGCAAGCATTCTATGGATGCCGAGACTTAACAAGCATAACAATACCTAAAAACGTAACGAGCTTGGGTTCAAACGCATTCTCTGGCTGTGAAAATATTGCAACTGTTGTGTTAGAGGATGGGTATGCAGGACTAACAATTGGCGATGACAATTTTGACGATACTCCAATAAAGACATTGCATCTTGGTAGAACCGTGACATACAATGCCAACAAAAGCCCGTTTCACGACAATGCAAACATAAAGAATCTTGAAATTGCCAAAACCGTAACACGTTTGAGCAGTTCGTTGTTCAATGGCTGCACAGGCATAACAGAAGTAACCATTCCAAGCAGCGTAACGCAAATTGACGCGTCGGCATTTGCCAATTGTTCGAACCTAAAGACGGTGAAATTTGCCGACGGCAGAGCAACATTAGAGTTTGCTGCGAATACAGTGTTTTCTAAGGCTCCAATTGAAACATTGTATATCGGTAGAAATCTTAGTTACAAAAGCACTTCCGATGCTGGTTATTCACCGTTTAACGACAATACAAGCATAAAGACGGCCGTATTATCAGATAGTGTAACAACTATAAATGATTATCTATTCAATGGTTGCAGTAAACTTTCAGGCGTAACCATCGGCAAAAATGTAACGAGCATTGGCGCAGATGCTTTTTTCGACTGCGGAGGTTTGACATGCATAACCATTCCAAATAGCGTAACAGAAATAAAGTCTGACGCTTTTGCTGCCTGCAAAAGCATCAAGACAGTTGTGTTTGAAGATGGTAAAGCAGAAATAGTTTTTAGCAATGGTAGTTTTGATTCCAGTCCAATAGAGACATTGCACCTTGGTAGAGTTTTGACACTGTATACAGGTAATGATTATTCTCCCTTTTATGGAAAAAAAACTCTTACGAATCTTGAAATAGCCGAAACAGTAACGCGTTTTGGCCGTTCAATGTTTGAAGGCTGTACAGGATTGACAGATGTAACGATACCTAAAAACTTATGGAAGTTTGGTCCAGAATCGTTCGAAAACTGTACTGGCTTGACAAGCATAACTATTCCAAGTAGCGTAACGTCAATATGTGAAAGGACATTTGCTGGTTGTAAAAATCTAAAGACAATAAAATTTGAAGATGGAAACGCAGCACTATCATTGGAAGATAATGTATTCAAGGGGTGTTCTATTGACAGTTTATATCTTGGTAGAGACCTAAGTTATAACAATAGCTCAAGCAGTTCTCCATTTTATCACATGGATAGACTCAGAGGCCTTACAATATCCGATAGCGTAACAACAATTGGGCCGTATGCATTTGCGCATTGTTCTTCTCTGAAAAGCATAACCATTCCAAGCAGCGTAACATTGATAAGCCATAGTGCATTATCGTATTGCTCAAACCTAAAAACGGTAGAATTTGAAGATGGTGGATCTGCGATGAAAATTGATAATAACAAAGTATTCGAGGGTAGTCCTATTGAAAAGTTGATTCTCGGTAGAAATCTTAGCTATGAAAACTCACAAGAGGGATTTATTTCTCCATTCTTCGAAATAATGACAATAACAGAGGCTGTAATAACTAGTAGTGTAAAGACTATCAGTAAAGGTCTATTATGTGGCTGTACTAAATTAACAAACCTAACCATTTCTAGTGGCGTAACTAATATTGGAGAAAAGGCATTCTGCCGCTGCTCCGCACTTACAAATATTTCAATTCCCAATAGCGTAACGAACATCGATGCTAATGCTTTTGGGGATTGTACAGAACTGAGTAGCGTAACTTTCGAAGATGGCAAATCAACGTTATCGTTGGATTTAGGAGCATTTACTGAATGTCCAATAAAAACGTTATATCTCGGTAGAAATCTTAGCTATGCATACTCTACAACACGCTCTCCATTCAATTGGAGCATTGATTTGACAAAAGTCACCATTTCTGATAGCGTGACGACAATTCCCGATTATGCATTCTCAGATTGTGCGTATTTAGAGAAATTGACAATATCAGATAACGTAAAAAAAATTGGTAGTCATGCATTTGAAGGTTGTTCGGGATTGAAGAGTGTGAAACTACCTAAAAGCTTAGAGTATATCGATAGTTATGCATTCAACAGATGTCTATTTCTGGATATAACAACTATACCCAATGGAGTAGAAACTATTAGTAATAATGCGTTTTCGTATTGTACAGAAATTTCTAAAATAACCATTCCGAATAGCGTGACGAGTATTTATTCGGAAGCGTTCATTGGTTGCTCGAAACTCAAATATGTAACGCTTAACGATGGTAATAAATCGATGTATATCAGTTCTAATGCATTCAGTGAATGTCCTATCAACGGTCTGTATTTAGGTAGAAATTTATTCCAATATTATCGTTCTCCATTCCGAGAGAAGTCAACGCTCGAACGTGTTGTAGTATCCGACAGCGTGAGAAGCTTCGTGCGAGCGCAATTCAAAGGCTGTAAAAATTTGGCCGAAGTTGCCAATCATAATACTAGTTCATCTGAAGGCCACTTAATTATTCCTAATACCATTGAAAGCATTTACGATAGTGCATTCTATGGTTGTTCCAAACTAGAATACTTGACTATTGCAGCAGGCAATGAAACACTGAAAATAGATGGTAATAACGCATTCGCAGGAGGCAATCTCTTGTCTGTAGAACTTGGTAGAACATTACACGGAGGCTACAGTTACAACGAATACACTGTTTTCAAAAACATAACAAGTCTTACAACAGTAACCGTCACCAAAGAGGTTGAAAAAATTCCTAATAATACATTCAAAGGTTGCACAAGTTTAGAGTCATTGGAGATAGAAGAGGGTGATTCTACGCTAACATTGGGTAATAATGTCTTTGGTGATTGTCCGATTAAGTATTTCAGGCTGGGACGCAATTTGAGCTATTTATATTATAACGATTCTCCTTGCTATGCGAAAGGCAGTCTCAGGCGCGCGTCAATATTTGGTAAGACATCGATTATTAATGGTGGCATGTTTGAAAACTGCGTAAATATGGATTACGTAGAACTTTCTAAGACAATAAAAAAAATTGGGAATTATGCGTTCGAAGGTTGTTCGAATATAGGTCATCTAAGCATTCCTGATAGCGTAGAAACAATTGGAGTGAATGCATTTGATGGATGCCAATTTCCGTGGAATCAAATCACTATTCCAGGCAGTGTAAAAAGTATTGGCTACAACGCTTTTGCTAATACTAAAGCTACATCTATAAAATTGGAAGAAGGCGATGACGAACTTACATGGGGTAATAATGTGTTCCAAAACGACACTATTTCTTCCGTTTATCTTGGACGAAATATGAATTACGACGATTCTCCATTCCGCGATATGAAGAGCCTCAAACAATTGAAGGTGTATAGTAACGTAACGCACATTGCTCCAGGAGCATTCGAAGGTTGTAGCGCATTGGAAAGCATTTCCGTAGATGCAGAAAACACGACGTACGACAGCCGCAATTATAGTGGAACTATAGTAGAAACAGCTACTAATACTGTTATTCTTGGCAGTAGTTATGCAACCATAGGAAACAGTGTAACTGGCATTGGCGAGAAGGCATTCTGTGGCCGAGACAGTCTGAAAAGCATAGTCATTCCAAGCAGCGTCAAGAGCATTGGCAAAGAGGCTTTTAGCAGTTGCGACAGTTTGAAGAGCGTAACCATTTGTAACAATGTAGAGAACATCAACGATAGCGCTTTTTATAATTGCCAAGTCGAAAACATAAACATTGTAGGAGTGGTAGGCCAAGAGAAATTTTTTATTCCTAAAATTCGTCAAAAGAATGGCGTCGTTATTTCGTTCAAGACAGAGGATGGTCTTGTCCTTGATACGGTGAAGGCTCGCTTTGTAACTACGCACATATCCACGGAAATAATTGATGGTAAGTACTATAGTCATAGTCATGATTCCAACGATTACGTAAATATCACTTCGGAAATTGTGGACGATAAGTATGTATACCGCAATGCTCTTCAAAACCGCGTAGATTGGCTTGCAGTTAAGTACACAGATGCGGCAAGCAAAGCAAAACTCGAATGCAGTACGGGATTGGGAACTACTGAAATTATAAGTACGACTCGCGACACGATGATAATATCTGCCCAACCAGATGAAAAGCATAAAATTGGAGGCATCTATGTAGATGGTAAACAAGTTGTAGATGAATTTGGCAACGCCATTTCAGACGCAGTGAAAATAAATGACGATGGCACAATAACTATCGGTGGCGTAACAACAACTACGAAGGTAGATGTCCGTTTCGAGGAGATTGTCGAGGTTATCGACATTGCAAGTTTTGCACGACTAAACTACGATGAGCGTCTTGGTGTAGCAGGCGTTCTCAGCACTTCTGCCGACACTATGACAATTGCTGTCATTCCAACAAAAGGCCAGAGAGTGTACAGCATCTACGTAAATGGCATACAGGTAGTTAACGAAGAGGGTGTATCTACTTCGGAATCTGCCCAAGTGAACAACGATGGCACGATAAAGCTTAGCGGAATGAGCGACGAATCAAGCGTCGAAGTTCGCTTTAGAAATGTTACTCCAGTGGTAAATATCAAAGAGAACAACGATGTAGCTATTGCGGGCATATACACGCTCTCTGGTATGCGCATCGGCAACTCTACGGACAACCTACCTCGCGGCATCTACATAATTGTATATACCGATGGATCAAGCACGAAAGTGTTGGTGAAATAGAAAAGTAGGGTCGTCATATTTATGACCGCCCAAAACCATAAGGCTACCCCTAATTTGGGGTGGCTTTTTTTGTATACACGCGAAAAAAAAACTATTTGCCGCAGTTTTACGTCATTTAGCCGCAAGGAATTAATGTTTCTTTGTTTTTTCTTATATCCAAGTGGCTTATTTTTGCGAAAAACTTCAAAATAAAATCAAGATGGGAAACACATCTAAAGTTGTGGCTCAGCAACTTTTGAACATAAAAGCTATCAAGCTATCACCAGCTCAACCATTCACATGGGCATCTGGCTGGAAATCACCAATTTATTGTGACAATCGTAAAGCACTATCGTACAGCGACGTACGTACATACATAAAGAATGCATTTGCCGAAGAAGCTCGCCGTCTTTATAGCGACTTCGACGTTGTAGCCGGCGTTGCTACTGGCGCAATTGCTCAAGGTGCCCTCGTTGCCGATTTGCTCAACAAACCATTCATATACATACGCTCTGCGCCTAAAAATCACGGACTTGAAAACCTCATCGAAGGTGATTTGAAGGAGGGTCAGAAGGTGCTTGTCATCGAAGACCTCATCTCTACCGGTGGCAGCAGTTTGAAAGCTGTTGAGGCATTGCGCAACGCAAAAGCCGAGGTAGTAGGTATGTTGGCAATATTTACGTATGGTTTCCCGGTATCGGAAGAGGCGTTCAAAGCAGCCAATGTGCAGCTCAACACGCTAAGCAACTACAACGATATGATAGAAGCTGCCGTTGAAGCTGGCTACGTAACTACCAACGACATCGACACGCTAAAAGAGTGGCGCAAAGACCCAGCAAACTGGCGTAACGACCTAAAAGAGTAGTATTTATATAAATACGAAAAGAATTGGAAACGAAATTTGAAAGTGCCATAAAGGTTGCCCGCAACGCGTCACAAGCCATCTACGACAGATTGGCCGATATGCGTATGCTGTCGAAGATGATTCCACAAGACAAGGTAACAGACTACGAAGCCGACGAAGATTCGTGCCGTTTCACTGTGGACAAGATAGGCAAGATGGGGCTCAGAATTGTAGACCGCAAATCGTGCGACTACGTGAAATATGCAGCCGATGGCACCGTGCAATTCAACTTCAACCTTTGGGTACAGATGAAGGAGGTTGCACCCTACGACTCAAGAATAAAAGTCACTCTCAAAGCGGATCTCAACCCGATGATGAAAATGCTCGTCTCGAAGCAGATTCAGAAATTTGTGGATATGATGGCAGACGCAATAGCTGCCTCTGCATAAAAAAGATAGAGAACACATAATATAATTATCGCAAATGAAGCGCATTAGTCTTTTATTGATTACAATCGTAGTATTGGCACTCACCTCGTGCCAAAATGAGGAGTACAAACGCAACGTTGGTCTTGTGTTCGGCACCTCGTATAATTTTATATACAAATCGAGCGTCGACCTTGAAGACTCTATTCTTGCACAACTTTCGCTATACGATGAGTCGCTCTCGTCGTACAATCCAATTTCTACCATAAGTAAGATTAACGACGGCACAAGCACGGCAACCGACGAGTATTTCCGCATTGTATACAATAAAGCCCTCGAGATATACAAACTTACCGATGGAGCTTTCGACATCACCGTTGAGCCACTTTGCCACGTTTGGAAGTTCGACACTTCGCACCCCGACACCATCAGCAATGCAGAATACGCAAGCATTCTCTCGAAGGTCGACAGCATTTTGGATTTCATAGGTATGGACAAAATACGCCTCACCGATGATAAGCAACTAATCCGCAGCGATGATCGCGTTCGTCTTGAAGCTTGCGCGTTGGCTGAAGGTTTTGGTATAGACATAGCCGCTGCCACACTCGAGAAACTTGGCGTCACCGACTACCTTGTTGAGATTGGCGGCGAGATACACATGAAAGGCCTCAACCGCGATGGCAAAAAATGGCGCATCGGTATCGATAAACCTATCGACAACAACTCTGCAAATCAAGCAAACCGTCAGTTGCAATATAAATTGGCACTAACAGACTGCGCCGTGTCTACTTCGGGCAGCTATCGCCAATTCTACTACACGCAAGATGGCCGTCGCGTAGCTCACACCATAGACCCACGTACCGGTCGACCAATTGAGCACGGAATGCTCAGCGCAACGGTTATCGGTCCAAACACCATTACCACCGATGCTCTTTCGACATCAATTATGGTTATGGGCGCCGAAAAAGGTATGGAACTCGTGAAAGATATGAAGGACATCGAAGTGTATATCATCTACGAAACACCCGACAAAGAGATTCACGAAGAGATGACCGAAGGCTTCAAAAAGCTGATAATAGAATAGTTTCTATACGCTACTAAATACAAAAGAAAGGTTGGTTTCCACTCGAAGCCAACCTTTCTTGTATGTATATAGAATAGCTACATAACCACAAAAAAATACCGCCGCATTTCATCACGAATCACGACGGTTCCCCTTTGTGTATTCCCCAAATATTTACATTGAAACAACCACTTCATGTTCCCCCGACTCGCAAGCCGGTACGAAATTGCCTTCTACGGGTTTTCCGTCAAACATGATAGATTTGACACCCTTCTGGGCGCCATTTATATTACTAACCTTAATTATGTATGTTGCACCGCGAAAACGGCGTTTTACTTCAAATTGCTTCCAGTCTGCTGGCACACATGGGTCGATAATCAAGCCATCGTATGTAGGCTTAATGCCAAGAATATATTGACTGATGGTGTACCACATCCATGCGGCAGTGCCAGTAAGCCACGAGTTTTTGCCTTCGCCAGGCACGGCAGCATCTTTGCCAGCTACCATTTGGCAGTTTACGTATGGTTCAACCTTATGCAGCGCCGAATGCTCCTCGGTATACGATGGGCAAATCTTACGATAGTAGTCCCACGCATAGTTGCCACGTCCAAGAACCGTTTCGCCAATAATGACCCAAGGATTGTTGTGGCAGAAAATACCCGCATTCTCTTTATATCCAGCTGGATACGACGAGATCTCGCCATAATCTACCACATACTTAGTGAACGCTGGATTATTGAGCACGATACCATGTTCGCAGTCGAGACGCTCTTTGACGCTATCGAGGGCTTTGCGAACCATACCATCTTCAAGACCAATGCCTGCCATGGTGCACCAACCTTGACTCTCGATAAATATCTGACCTTCTTCGTTCTCCTTCGAACCAACCTTGCGACCATAATAGTCGTATGCACGCAGATACCAATCGCCGTCCCAACCGTGTTTTTTGACAGCTTCTACCATATCGCCTACAAACTTTTCAGCGCGATCAGCTTCGGCGTTTTTACCTATTTGGCGGCAAAGTTCTACGTAGTCGCGACCGGTAACTACAAACAAACCAGCTATCATAAGCGACTCTGCTTTAGAGCCTTCCGTCTTATTTTCGGTAGTTTGGAACGATTCGTTAGGATCCCACGAGAAGCAGTTCAAGTTGAGGCAATCGTTCCAATCGGCACGACCAATGAGCGGCAACATGTGCGGACCGAGATTCTTCACCACGTGGTCGAACGACACCTTTAGGTGCTCGAATAGCGAAACCTCGCTGCCTTCAACATTGTCGAACGGCACAGGCTCGTCGAGGATGCTGAAGTCGCCCGTCTCTTTTATGTATGCTACTGTACCAAAAATCAGCCAACATGGATCGTCGTTGAAGCCGCCACCAATGTCGTTGTTGCCGCGCTTCGTAAGTGGCTGATACTGATGGTAGCAACCGCCATCGGGGAACTGCGTTGATGCAATATCTATGATGCGTTCGCGCGCACGCTCTGGAATCTGATGCACGAAGCCCACGAGGTCTTGGTTCGAGTCGCGGAAACCCATACCACGGCCGATGCCACTCTCGAAAAACGATGCCGAGCGCGACATATTGAACGTAACCATACATTGATATTGATTCCAAATATTCACCATGCGGTCGAGTTTCTCCTCTGGTGAATGTACGCTATAGATACTCAGCAAGTTATCCCAATAAGCATTGAGTTCGGCGAATGCAGCGTCGACCTTGGCAGTAGTATCAAACTTGGCAAGAAGCTCTTTGGCCTTCACCTTATTTATAATCGGACTTGCCTCGGTTGAACAAATGAGCCCCTTCTCGGCAACTGCTGCAAACTTCTCATCTTGAGGCATTTCTACGTAGCCAAGCACAAACACAAAATCTTTCGATTCGCCTGGTGCAAGTTCCACCTCTATGTAGTGGGAAGCTATCGGACTCCAACCATGAGCAACGCTATTCGACGGCTTACCAGCAAGCACACACTGCGGTTCGCTCAATTCGTTATAGAGACCTATAAAGCTCTCTCGATCGGTGTCGAAGCCCTGAATAGGCGCATTCACACTATAGAAAGCGTAGTGATTGCGGCGCTCTTTGTATTCTGTTTTGTGATAGATAGTAGAGCCATCAACTTCTATTTCGCCAGTAGAGAAGTTGCGCTGGAAGTTTTCCATATCCGTAGCGGCATTCCACAAACACCACTCGGCAAACGAGAATAGCTTGAGAGACTTCTTCTCATTACTATTATTACGCAACGTAACCTTCTGAACCTCAGCCCACGTATGCAACGGCACGAAGAAAAGCACGCTCGCCTCTACCCCATTCTTGCTACTCGTGATGCGCGTGTAGCTCATACCGTGACGGCATTCGTAGCTATCGACCTTAGTTTTACATGGTTTCCAGCCCGGATTCCAAACCTCATCGCCATCTTTTATATAGAAATAGCGACCGCCATTATCCATAGGAATATTATTATATCTATAGCGCGTCAAGCGGCGAAACTTGGCATCTTTATAGAAAGAATAGCCACCCGCAGTATTCGAAATGAGCGAAAAGAAATCCTCATTGCCGAGATAGTTTATCCAAGGCCACGGCGTAGCAGGATTGGTGATAACATATTCGCGATTGGCATCATCGAAATGTCCGAACTGTTTTTTCTCCATCACTTTTGTGTAGGTTTGTATCTATTTATGGTTCAATTGTTTACTATAACTAAAAAATACTTGACAATCTACCGTTTTTCTGCAAAACGTCGTAGCGCTCTTGGTTGTATCGGTAGAGTTGTGCAGGCTTGTTGGTGCGTCCCCCCTGCCATTCTTCGAGCGGCTCCATATAACCCACTTTTATAGCTTTGCGGCGGAAATTGCGTTTATCGTAGCTAACCTTGAATACCGATTCGTACATATTCTGGAGCTGCGTAAGCGTAAACTTCTCGGGCAAAAGTGCGAAACCAGCCGAAGGGTCGAGTTCTATCTTGTGGCGTATATATTTCAGCGCCGTATCAAGAATTAGATCGTGGTCGAAGGCAAGGTTTGTTGCCGAATCGATATTATACCAACGTACATTTTCGTGCAGTTTCAAGTTGCTATCGAGTTGCACTGTTGGCAGCAGCGCCACGTAGCCAACCGAGATGATGCGCGTGTCGGGGTTGCGTCCTGAGGCGGCAATCCACTGGCGGTCGTGCGGACGATTCACACGATCGGGCTCGCCAAAGGTGTGAAACTGTTCGAGGTAAATATTATTTATGCCTATCCAGTCGATTAGAATGCGGCTGGCAGCTACGTCGATGTCCTCGTCTTCGTAGATATGGTTACCAGTGAGCGATTTATCTTCCCAGAGAAGCTTTTCGCCCTCGTAGAAACGGCGGTCTATAAGCAGCACATTCAAGTCCTTGCCATCGAAGCCAAGAATCACGCAATCGACAGATAGAGCGTCGTTTAATTTTCTGACCATTATAGAAATACGATTTTATTCGCCGCTAAAATATGGATTATAAGTGTCATTTTGACACCAACACGAAAAATATTTTCTTATTATTTTTTCATCCACCTATTGCGAGAGACGAATAAACCATCTACATTTGCACTCGCAAAAACGGAGGGGACAACCCCAACGAAAATGGCGGAATGCCGAGATAGCTCAGCTGGTTAGAGCGCATGATTCATAATCATGAGGTCCCCGGTTCAATCCCGGGTCTCGGTACCAAAAGAGACTGATAATCGACTGATTATCAGTCTCTTTTCTTTTATAGAAAATCCCCAAACGGTACACAAGGTGTACTCACTCCACTCTACTTTCGTAAGTAATAGAAAAAAAACAGAGATTCTTCGCTTCGTTCAGTTTTGGTACAAACTATAGTGAACCTAACGATGCTATTACACCTCGCCCAATTGCACTTGATTGTGTTGGAAAAGCAAAAAATTCAGATCGTAGATGTTGTAATCTGATGGCGCTTCATGGGTGATGTAATATTCAATAATAACATCCGCTTTCGACGAGTGCGAGATGGCGTAGCCTGCACTGCGCAAAAAAGTTTCGGTCTCTTCCAAGTTGAGCCTAAGCGATATGGCGAGCGCTAAAATGGTGTTTTTGCTCGGCGTATAGTTCTCGTTTGAAATGATTTTTGAGAATAGTCGGCGGTCGATGTTGGCGTTTTTATATACATCGGTATTACTCATCTTCTTCTCGCGTATATATTTGAACAACAGCGTATTGAAGTTATCATCGAGATTCTCAAGCACATCGGAGATTGATCCAAGGGATTCATCACAAGTATCTATTGATACATTTTCTAATGAACAAAGGATATTTCCATTTCGACGTCTAAAATCTATGTCGTCGGTGATGAGATTTTCGTCGATGTAGCTCTTAATGTCGCTATACAACTTCTGCGCAGAGGCAAAAGCTCCACTGTTGTACACTATCATATACACGGTCATTACGCCATCGTATGCTCCCAGAAAGTCGTGAATCGACCGAAGCGCAACGCTAAGCGCTTTGTCTGCCGGATAGCCATATATACCTGACGAGATTAACGGGAATGCCACCGACTCAAGATGCTTATTGGCAGCAAGTTGCAGCGAATTATAGTAGCAATTGTAAAGCAACTCTTCTTCATGTTCGTTGCCATCGTGATAGATTGGCCCTGCGGTGTGAATTATGTATTTAGCCATCGAGTCGAAGCCATCGGTGATGACGGCTTCTCCGGTTTTTATTGGTGCAAGGCGATCGCAAGCCTGTTGCAATTTGTCGGGTCCGGCAGCGTTGAAAATAGCGCCGCACACTCCGCCTCCCATCAGCAACTGCGTGTTGGCTGCGTTAACAATTGCGTCGACGGAGATTTTCGTGATGTCGTTTCTGCTGATTATTAGTGGCATAAGTATGGTGTTTTATGTATGTGCAAATGTATGAAATGTCGCTTTTGAGGCGACAAGAATCTTGAGCATTCAGCCAATTTTTGCAATGAAAAATATGTTGAACCATTAATAATTATAGCTATGAAAACTAACAATGTTACAGAACTCGTTTTTGTTATCGACAAGTCGGGTTCGATGTCAGGTTTGGAAGATGACACAATTGGCGGATTCAATTCGATGCTCGAAAAGCAACGCGGCAAGCAGGGCGTTTGCCACATCTCGACGGTATTTTTTGCTAACAGTTCTGAGGTGATTCATAACAGGCGCAATATTGATAAGGTAGAGCCGCTTACGCATAAAGACTACGTACCTAGCGGTGGTACGGCGCTGCTCGATGCACTGGGCGACGCGATAAACCATACGGTCAGGGTTCAAAAGCTATTGGCCGACGATGAACGCGCCGACAATGTGGTATTTGTGATAATTACCGATGGTGAGGAGAATTCGTCGCAGCGCTTCTCGGCGAAGATGGTAAAGCAGATAATTTCTCACGAACGCGAAAAATATGGCTGGGAATTTATCTTCCTTGGTGCCAACATAGATGCTGTTGAGACGGCTCGTAGCTACGGCATACGTCCTGAACGCGCAAGTAATTTCGTATGCGACGAAACTGGTGTAAACCTCAATTTTATGTGTATGGCGAATGCCGTGTCGGAAATTCGTACCGAAGGTTGCATCTCCGACGATTGGGACGAAGAAATTAGAAAAGATTACGAGAGACGAAAAAAGTAAAGCATAACAAAACAATGCCCGCCAACACACATCTTTGTGCCGACGGGCATTGTATTTATAACACTTATAATCCACTAATACACTTGCAGATACATCTTCTGAATATTGAGCACTGCCCGCTCAAACGACAGCAAGAAATCTAAGCCCAACAAGCCAAAATCTTCTTCGGCAAAGCCTCTGCTCGATGTTTGAACAGACACTTTATGCGCCGTGAATTCGCCGCCACAAGCTTGCACTTTCAACTCGGGCATTTTGTAGCCCACTTCATATTTAGTACCACCTATGCCAACTGTTCGAACGGTATCTTTCAGACCGCTCTTTTCTACGTCGTCTTTGTATCTCTCATAGTATAAAGAGGATAGCACTGTGGTTGCTGCGCCCATATCAAACATCATCGTTAGCGTGTCGCTGCCTATTTTCACCGATGCATAGTGATGTCCAACCCAATTGATTGTGAGGTTTGGGTCGGCGTCTTTTTGTACGTATGGGAAAGTTATTGTTCTACTGCGATTATCGAAATACATCTCTCCGACAAGACGATAAATATTTGCACCAATTATAGCGTCGAAGCTCTTTACGGGATTCTTGGTTGCTTCGTCGGGCAAAACAACGAAAAGCACATTATAGAAGGTCAATCGACCTATCATCAACGAATCGGCAATAGCAAACCGACTGCTCGTTGAAGCTCCAGCCGAACCTTTTATAGCCACATCTGCATCCAATGCGCGTAGCCCGTGACTCTTGACAAAAGTTTCGTTGGCAACACAATACTGAGCACAGCCATTATCAATCATAATACGCTCAGTTTTGCCACCTATAGTAACAGGCACCAGCATATTGCAACCTTTGAACTTGCCCTCGTAATAGCAAGAATCGAGAGTATACTCAACAGAGACATCTTCATTGGGGCGTCGCATAGTCTCGCCAGGCTGTTCGGACAAGAGTTTCCACGCAACTTGCTTTTTGAACTCCTTTTTGCTCATAGTGAACGGGAGATACTGATAGTGGCGCTTGTAGTCGCCAGCCAAATTGTAGTTTTGGCAAATCAGAGAATAGACTTCAAGTTTCTTTTTCTTGGATAGCTTCGATTTTTCGAGCATCTGAAAGCAAAGTGCATTACTTTGTTCGAACTGTCCGCATTGAGAATATTCAATGGCGGTAGGAAACAAGTTTTCTGATTTTTCCTGCCCCGAAGCAACGGAAGAGAAAAGCAACACGCTGAGACATAAAGCAAGAGTAAAGATGGTTTTTGTGTTCATTTTAGGATGGGTAACATTTATGTATGTACAAAACTACGTTTTTCAAATTATCAAACCATGTTATTTCGGCTGAGCAAATAACAGATACACAAATATTAGCATCATTTCATAGACATAATGTTAAGAAATTAACAATAAGTAGTATTTTTGCTGCCGTTTTTATCATTAGTGACAATATCAATGTTGACAATCAGTCAAGCAGTAGAAAAGATTATTAAGGTAAAGCCCTTCGTAATAGAATCGTTGAGCGAAGGATTGCTAAACATATCATCGTTAGCAAGATCTATTTTACCTGATGTAGCGCGCCTCACTGGACGCGACGTGAAACAAGGTGCTATAGTTATGGCACTCAAACGTATGGTGCCCGACACCAACGAACTTGCATCGCCATTGTTCAATGGCATGATGAACAATTTGGGCGACATAATAGTACGCTCTAACCTAACGGACTACACCTTCCGCAATAGTGGCACTATAATGAAATGCCACATCCAACTGATAGGCGATATCAGTTCACATGCCGATGCCTTCTACACCATGGTGCGCGGTGTGTTCGAGTCGAACCTTGTGGTCGATTCTGATGTTAGTTCGCTTGTGGAGAAGCACTTTGCGCACGAAGTCTGCACCTTCCGCAATTCGAACCTCTCAGCCATAACGCTAAAATTGCCAGCAGGCAACGTGCAAGCCGTAGGTTTCTACTATCAAATATTGAAACTTATAGCATGGGAAGGCATCAATGTGAAGGAGGTAGTATCGACAACGAATGAATTTTCACTCATTGTGGCCGACGAAGATGTCGACCGCGCATTCTCGATACTCAAGCGACTCAAGACACAATAGGCAGTGAAACACTTTTTCGCAATATGCCTCTTATTGTCGTCTTTCGTAGTTAGCAACACTGCCATAGCCCAGCAAACACTTCCGCGAGGTGGTGCAGCTAAGCAAGGCGGAAAGAGCGACAATGGAGGGGGACAAAAGGCATTCATAAAACCCAACATACGCGTTTGGCGCATGGTGGACGACTATACCCTTGCCGATACTATAGCAGTGGATACGCTCACCAACTTGCACCAAATAAACAACCGCATTTGGCTGCGCAACGTGGCTAACACTACGCTCGGAAACCTTGGTTCGCCGTCGGTTTCGGCATTCTACCCTACCATCAAGAAGAACGATGGCAACATATTCTACAACTCGCTTGCAGAATACATAGAATACCCCAACGACTTCATTTTCTACGACACCAAGACGCCTTACACCAACCTTACGTATCAGATGGGCTATCCGAAGCGCCGCTCGGAGGAATACGTACACGTAATATTTACGCAAAACGTTACGCCCGACTGGAACATAGGTATGAAGTTTGGTTTGAGCACATCGATTGGACGCTATCAAGCACAACGAGCCGACCACACGCTCTTTAGGCTTTGGAGTTCGTATGATGGTGAATACTACTCGCACAACCTCACGCTGCAATATTCGCGACACGAGATTCGCGAAAATGGCGGTATTCTGGACGACAACTACATTCTCTACCCCGACTCGTTCGACTACGACAAAGCCGACGACCTGCCAGTGCAGTTTATGAATATGTACAACGAACGTAGTATATATCAGCTACACTATGCACAGAGGCTCAACATTGGTTTTGTGGAACGCGAATCGGCCGACAGTGTCGACTACGATGTGCCAGTAGCAACGGCTTTTCACACGCTACACGTCGATAAGAGTCACCACGAGTTCAAAGTTGCAAGTCTATCGGATTACTATTCGCTCGACAACTTCGAAGAGCTTTTTCCGTACGTATTGCGCGATCCGAACGAAACTTACGACGAAGAAAAATATCTGCTCGTAAGCAATATGTTTCAGCTCAAGATGAACGAAGAGTTCAACAGTTTGCTGAGGTTCGGTTTGCGTGCATACTTATGTAACGAAATTCGCCAATACCGCTGGGGCGCCGAGTCCGACACGGTGTATAATGCCGAAATAGATGCGTATGAACTCGAGAAACATCGCAACAAAGAGAATCGCGTGACTACGTATGTAGGCGGACAGATATTCAAAAACATTGGCGAGGCAATACGCTGGAACGCAGGCGCTAAGCTCTATTTGCAAGGCTACCGCACTGGAGACTTCGACCTTTCGGGACATATCAGTTCGGCATTTCCAATAGGCAAGATAAAGACGGAGATTTTCGCCGATGCCAATTTGAAGATGACATCGCCCGAACTATTCGAGGAGAAGTATTGCTCAAACAACTATCGTTGGGATGTGAGTCTCAGCCGCACCAAGACGTTAGACTACAGCGGCGGCATACGTATACCTACAATAAAACTTGAGGCTCGCGTATTTGGCGCAACCATAAACGATCGTATCTACTTCAACGAGAAGAGTTTACCATCGCAGAAAGATGGTGTGCTGCAAGTGTTTGGCGCATATTTATATAAGCATTCGGCAATCATCGGCTTCAACAACATCACTCGACTGACGGTGCAATCTACGTCGGACAATGAGGTGCTCGCCTTGCCGTCGTTTGCGCTCTTCAGCACCAATTTCTACGAGCGATTGCTATTCGGCGTACTTACATTCCAAGTGGGCTTCGACGTGCGCTACAACACTAAGTATTACGCGCCAGCCTACACGCCGGGAATAATGCAATTCCACACGCAGAAAATTCGCGAAGTTGGCGGTTATGGCTATTTCGACCCGTTCATAAATATTCAGTTGAAACGTTGTCGAGGCTATCTGAAATATGAACATGTGAACTACCTTTGGGGCAGTCGAGACTATTTCAACACGGTGAACTACCCTGCCAATCCTGCCACAATCAAGTTTGGCATATCTTGGAATTTCTACGATTGATGACCACGCAACGTAACAAAATATTATCCGCCCGAAGAAACCAACGAAAGAGACAAACATCTCATTCGTCGGCAACCCGATTTATGCGCAAAAAGAAGCTCATTATCAGCGCGATAATAATTACAATAGTAGTAAGTACGGTGGCCGTAGTAGCCGTAATGAACAGCCGCCATTTCCCTATGATTGCACGCTACATCGACTATATATTCTATAGCCCCAAACTACCTGAGAGTGAGGTATATGGCATAGATATTTCGGCATATCAGAAGGATATTGAGTGGGACAAGATTGGCATAAACTACGACATATTTACGCGCCGCATTCAACGCGACAAATCGAGCGGACGCAAGAGCGTGGATTTTGCCATTGCCAAAGCTACCGAAGGCGCTACACTGACCGATAAATACGTAGAAATCAATCGCGAAGCCATACGCAAAGCGGGCATAAAATATGGCGCATACCACTTCTTCTCGCTTGCAAGCACGGCTGCCGACCAAGCGCAAAACTTTCTGCAAAATGCAGGATTGAAAAAAGGCGACTTAGCGCCAATTCTCGATGTGGAAAACATAGGCAAACTCAGCGCCGACGAGCTACGCACCATGGTGCTCGAGTGGCTCGACATTGTGGAACGACACTACAAATGCAAGCCGCTCATATATACATCGGCATCGTTTCGCAATAAGTATCTAAATACCAAGGAGTTTGAGCCATATAGTTTTTGGATTGGCCATTACGCTGTTGACGAACCCGCGTCCGACTGCGATTTTTGGCAATTCACCGACCGTGGCTTCGTCGACGGCATTGGAGAATATGTAGACATTGACGCATTTCGCCGACAAAGAAAAGAGTTCAACAAATTCATCATTAATCATTAATAATGAGGAGATTAGCATATTGGCTATATCAGCCATACAAATGGATAATAGTCATACCAATTTTCGGTATATACACAGTGTTTTGCGCGCTATTGGCAATAGTAATGCTGCAATTCGCCCCAAACGTCGATGGCATAATAGGTAAGATGTGGGCAACTGTAGTGCGTTTGCTCATACCTATGCGCGTGGAAATAATTGGTAAAGAGAATATTACGAAAGGCGAATCGTACATATTCGCAGCCAACCATCAGAGCGCATTCGACATAATATTGATATACGGCAGTTTGCCAGCGCACTTCAAATGGATAATGAAGGAGGAGCTACGCCACGCGCCCGCGATAGGCAAGGCTTGCGAAGCCATGAACCACATCTTCATCGACCGTTCGTCGGCTCGAGCATCATATCGCAGCATACAGAAGGCGAAGGAAATACTCACTGGCGGTACGTCGGTGGTGATATTCCCCGAAGGCACACGCAGCAAGACGGGCAAACTGCTACCGTTCAAGAGCGGTGCGTTCAAGATGGCCGAAAGCCTCGAATTGCCAATAATACCAGTAACTATCGATGGCACACGCAACATCATGGGCCCGTCAATATCGACACTCATGCCTGGCAAAGTGCGCCTTGTGATACACAAACCTATCGACGTAAAGAGCTACGAAGAGCGCCACGACGAATTGGTGGAAGCTACGCGCAGCGCAATAGAATCGGGAATTAGCAAATAAATAAGTACGTACATACATAAAAATATAGAGACAATGACATTTACAGACGAAATAAAGCGACGCCGCACATTTGCCATAATTAGCCACCCTGACGCAGGTAAAACAACTCTTACCGAGAAGTTGCTGCTCTTTGGTGGTGCCATTCACGTGGCAGGTGCTGTGAAGTCTAACAAGATAAAAAAGACCGCCACTTCCGACTTTATGGAAATTGAGAAGCAGCGCGGTATTTCCGTTGCGACGTCCGTTATGGGTTTCGAGTACGATGGCTACAAAGTGAACATCCTCGATACACCGGGTCACCAAGATTTCCAGGAAGATACTTTCCGCACGCTGACGGCTGTGGATAGCTGTATCATAGTTATCGATGCTGCCAAAGGCGTTGAGGCTCAGACGCGTAAACTTATGGAAGTTTGCCGCATGAGAAAGACTCCGGTGATGGTATTCGTGAACAAACTCGACCGCCCATGCAACGACCCGTTCGACCTCCTCGACGAGATTGAGAAGGAGCTCCAGATAAAGGTGCGCCCGCTCTCGTGGCCAATCGGCAATGGCGAACTCTTCAAAGGCGTTTTCAATATTTACGAGAACAACCTCTACCTCTTCCAAGCCAGCAAACAGACTATAACAGAGGGTGTTGCCATTAGCAACATCAACGACAAATCGGTCGACGAAATGATTGGCGACTCAGCTGCTGCCACGCTCCGCGAAGAGCTAGAGACAATAGAAGGCGTATATCCAGAATTCGACGTAGATAGCTACTTGAAAGCCGAAGTCGCACCAGTGTTCTTTGGTTCGGCGCTCAACAACTTCGGCGTACGCGAGCTTCTGCACTGCTTCCTCAAGATTGCACCATCGCCGCAACCTGCTACCACCGACAAACGTCAGGTGAACCCCGAAGAGGAGAAATTCAGCGGCTTCGTATTCAAGATTCACGCTAATATGGACCCGAACCACCGCAACCGCATTGCTTTCGTGAAGGTTTGTAGCGGCAAGTTCGAGCGCAACAAAAACTACCACCACGTACGCCTCAATAAAGACTTGAAATTCTCGAGTCCTACGGCGTTCATGGCCGACAAAAAATCTATCATCGATGAAGCTTATCCAGGCGACATCGTAGGTATTCCTGATAGCGGCAACTTCAAGATTAGCGACTCGCTAACCGAAGGCGAAGTGATGAATTTCAAGGGCATACCAAGCTTCTCGCCTGAACTTTTCCGCTACATAGAAAACGACGACCCAATGAAACAGAAGCAGCTTGCCAAAGGCATCGACCAACTTATGGACGAAGGCGTGGCACAGCTTTTTGTGCACCAGTTCAACAATCGCAAGATTATCGGCACGGTGGGAGCGCTTCAGTTTGAGGTTATCCAATACCGATTGCTACACGAATATCAGGCCGCATGCCGCTACGAGCCAATTGCACTCTACAAAGCTTGCTGGATCGAGAGCGACGATGAGGCTGAACTTGCCGAGTTCAAAAAACGAAAAGTGCAGTATATGGCTAAAGACAAAGACGGTCGCGATGTGTTTTTGGCCGAATCGAACTACATGTTGCAGATGGCGCTCGAAGGCTTCAAGCATATCAAGTTCCACTTCACATCGGAGTTTTGATGACGTTATAAGTTTTTGAGTTATAAGTCGTAAGGATAAGTACTAATAAATCTCGTTTTTATACATATAAGCAAAATGATAAAGTCAATATTTACAGTAATAGCAATATCTACAACTCTAACGGTGACGGCACAACGCATCACACGCGAACAATATGTAAATATGTATAAAGACAAGGCTATCAGCGAGATGCAGCGTTCGGGCATACCAGCGTCGATAACATTAGCGCAAGGTATTCTTGAGAGCGACTGCGGCAATAGCTACTTAGCTACCACCGCCAACAACCACTTCGGCATCAAGTGCGCGGGCGGCTGGACTGGCGCTACGGCCTACCACGACGACGACCAAAAACAAGAGTGTTTCAGAAGTTACGATTCCGCCGAAGAGTCGTACAACGACCACACCGACTTTCTCGTCAGCAAACCGCGCTACGCCTCGCTTTTTCAACTCGCATCCAACGACTACAAAGGTTGGGCTGAAGGGCTCTCGAAATGCGGCTATGCTACCGACCCTAACTACCCCGAACGCCTCATAACTATAATAGAGCAACTCAACCTCGCCCAATTTGACAGCGATGAGCCTACGACATACATAGCTCAAGATACCGAAGCTCCTAAGGAAGTCTACGATGCTCCTGCCGTTCGTGCCGACGCGTCGTTCATGATAAACCCTATACACGTTCACAAAGTGGAATACAACAACGGAGTGCGCTACATAAAGGTCATCAAGGGAGATACGTGGGAAGGCATTGCACGCGAATTCCACCTAATGGTGAGCGAGCTTTTGCGCTACAACGATTTGGACGCCTCGGCTAAGATTGGCGATATGAAATACCTATACATACGCTCGAAACGCAATCGCGCCCACTCTGACTGTCAGACACATACGGTGCGTGAAGGCGACACAATGTGGTCTATAGCGCATAAATATGGCATAAAACTCCGCCGCTTGCGCCGTTTCAACCACATGGCTATTGGTCAGGAGCCGACAACGGGCGAAACGCTCAATCTACGTTCATCGAAATAAATACCTAAACATACTTATATGAAGTACTTACAAGCAATCGACGTCAACAAAACGTACGGTAGTAAAAAGGTTCTCAACAACCTCAACATCGAGGTTGAAGAAGGAAGCATCTACGGACTTTTAGGCCCAAATGGTGCAGGCAAAACAACTTTCATACGAATAATTAACCGTATCACTCTCCCCGACAGTGGCACAGTGATGCTCGGCGGCCGACCTATGGTAGACGCTGACGTTGAGCACATTGGATACTTGCCCGAAGAACGTGGCCTCTACCGCAAAATGAAAGTCGGCGAACAGGCTCTCTACCTCGCCCAACTAAAAGGCATGAGCCGCCACGATGCGCTTGTAAAACTGAAATATTGGTTCGAGAAATTCGACATAATGAGTTGGTGGGACAAGAAAGTAGGCGAGCTCTCGAAGGGTATGCAGCAGAAGATTCAGTTTATTGTTACGGTGCTCCACGAGCCCAAACTGCTCATCTTCGACGAACCATTCAGCGGTTTCGACCCAGTGAACGCCAACTTGCTGAAAAACGAGATAGCCGAACTTCGCCAAAAAGGTGCTACCATAATTTTCTCTACGCATAATATGGAGTCGGTAGAAGAGCTTTGCAACGATATTACGCTCATAAACAACTCTCACGCCGTGCTAAGCGGCTCGGTGGCCGACATAAAACAACAGTTCAAGCAGAACAAATTCGCTATAAAATATCGCGCTACCGAGACACCATTCTCGATGGACGGTATAAAAATTAGCGACGTCAAAACCGAAAACAACTATACCGACGCTGTAGTTGAAGCCATCAACGAAACTTCTCCCGCAGAGCTCATCAGACGCATTGCGGCAAACATAGAACTCGTGCAATTCCACGAAATTCTGCCCTCAATAAACGACATATTTATACAACTCGTTTCTAAGTCGAACAATCAGTAATCATCTGATATAAAAGCATATACAATGAATAAGACATTTCTCATCATAAAGCGTGAATATATCACTCACGTACGCACCAAAGCATTCATAATACTTACGCTGCTTGGCCCAATACTTACATTGCTACTTATGGGCATTCCTGCTATTATAGAGATGGTTGGCACAACCACGTCGAGCAATGTTGGCGTGATAGACCGCACAGAAAGATATGGCGACAAGTTGACAAACACCGACTTTGTGAACTTCACCACCCTCGATGCGCAAACCAACGAAGATTCGCTCAAGCAAAACCTCGAAGCCAACAACTTAGATGGTTTTCTGCTCATCAGCGACACGCCTACCAAGCAAGGCAATGCAAAGCTATATTCGTCTGAAGCTCTGCCAGTTGACGTTAGCAATCACATCGAACGCGACCTCCGCGAAATGGTCCGCAAAGAGATTGTAGCCGACTATACAGCCTCGCACGCTGGTGCGTCAGAAGGCCTCGATTCGCTTCTCACCAACATAAATAACGTACACGCCACCGTAAGCACCATCAACATCAGCAAAGAGGGCGACGAAAACGAGACTAACTCGACGGTTTCCATCATAGTAGCTGTTGTCACATCGATGATTATATACATATTCCTATGTATTTACGGTTCAATGGTGATGACGGGCGTCATAGAGGAGAAGAACAACCGCATTATGGAGGTCCTCGTAGCATCGGTAAAACCACGTCAACTACTTATCGGTAAGATATTTGGCATCGTAGGCGTAGCGATAACTCAAGTGCTTTGTTGGCTCATTTTGGGCGGCATAATTATGAACATAGGTGGACAATTCTTGCAATCGGCTGCCGTTGGCGAACTTTCTGCCGACGCTACTGCTGCCGTTAACGATTCTACGGTATCGAGCGTATTGAACGCACTGTCGGGGTTGAACCTCATCGGCATCTCTGCAGCATTCCTATTCTTCTCTTTTGGCGGCATATTGCTATACGCAACGCTCTTTGCATCAGTAGGTTCTGGCGTCGACAACCCTGGCGAAGGTCAGCAGCTGTCTGTATTTGTTATGCTGCCTATAATAGTAGCTATATACCTTGCCACCGCCACGTTCCGCGATCCTAACGGAGCATTGGCCATCTGGTCATCAATAATACCATTCACATCGCCAATAGTTATGATGGCGCGTTTGCCGTTCGGAGTACCTGCATGGCAGATAATCTTATCATGTATATTACTGATAGCCACCATAATACTATTTATTTGGATAGCAGCACGCATCTATCGTGTAGGCATACTTATGTATGGTAAGACTGCATCGCTAAAAGAGTTGTGGCGCTGGTTCAAACAATCAAATTAACGCAAGAAGCAAAACAGACGAAATGGAAGAGATAAGCCAAGCTTTGCAAGAGCAACTCAGTACGCTCAACCCACCACAACGCGCAGCCGTCACCAATATCGAAGGTCCAATGTTGGTTATTGCAGGTGCAGGTTCGGGAAAAACTCGAGTGCTGACATATCGCATTGCATACTTATTATCCAAAGGCGTAAAGCCCTACAACATATTGGCACTGACGTTCACCAAAAAGGCAGCGCAAGAGATGAAAGAGCGCATAGCCAAAATTGTGGGCGACAACGTAGCTCGCCAATTGTGGATGGGGACATTCCACTCCATTTTCGCCAAAATTCTACGTATGGAGGCTGAGAGTCTCGGCTTGTCGTCGAGTTTCACTATTTACGACACCGCCGACTCGCAATCGCTCATAAAGAGCATTGTGAAGGAGATGAAACTCGACGACAAGGTTTACAAGCCTTCGCAAGTATTATCGGCCATTTCGGCAGCCAAAAACGACCTCGTGTCGCCTCAAGCCTACGCCAACGATGCCAACTTTGCGGCTCGCGACCGTGCATCGCAGCGCACTCAGACGGGTGCTATTTATGCTCGCTACGCCGCCGAATGTCGCAAAGCCAACGCTCTCGACTTCGACGATTTGCTGCTGTACACCAATCGCCTTTTCAAAGACAACGAGGCGGTTTTGCATAAGTATCAAGACAAATTCCGATTCTTGCTCGTCGATGAGTATCAAGACACTAACCGCTCACAATACATAATCATACGTCGACTTGTAGAACGCCATCGCAACATCTGCGTTGTGGGCGACGATGCGCAGAGTATCTACAGTTTCCGTGGTGCTCGCATAGAGAACATATTGAGTTTCAGCCAAGATTACCCAGACTATCATCTGTATAAACTTGAGCAAAACTACCGTTCGACGCAAAACATTGTCGACGCTGCCAATTCTCTTATAAGTCAGAATACCAACCAAATACACAAGACAATCTTTTCCGCTGGCGACGAAGGCGAGAAGATTCATATTCTGGCTATGCATAGCGATATTGACGAAGCTGCATACATAGGCAAAGAGATAGCCTCGCGCATAAGATACGAGCACCTCTCGCCTTCGGATTTTGCCGTGCTATATCGCGCCAATGTCCAATCGCGAAATGTGGAAGAGCAACTCCGTTTGGCCGGTATTCCTTGCAAAATATACGGCGGACAAGCGTTCTACCAACGCAAAGAGGTGAAAGATGTTATTGCATATTTCCGCTTAGCTGTCAACCAAACCGACATGGAGTCGCTTCGACGCGTGATAAATTACCCAGCACGCGGCATTGGCGACACTACGCAAGAGAAGATTTTCCGCTACGCTTCCGAAAACAACATCAGCGCTTGGGACGCAATGACTCTTGAGCACCTGACTGCCATCGGGCTGAACGCAGGAACGATAAAGAAAGTGCTCTGTTTCCGCAGCATAATAGAAGATTTGATAGTTACAGCCGCTGAAATGCCCGCCAACACATTCGCCAAAGAGGCTATACGCAAATCGGGCATCATCAACGACCTCAATGCACAAAAAGACGACCGCGACGGCAAAGAACGACTCGACAACGTCAACGAGCTTATCAATGCCGTAGAGATGTTTGCTCAACAGCAAGAAGAAGAGGGTGAGCCAGCCGACATAAATACGTATCTGACCGACGTGGCTTTGGTGTCCGACGTAGAAAACGACAAAAACGAGCGCAATAGCGTTTCGCTAATGACAATCCACTCGAGCAAAGGTTTGGAATTTCCATACGTATTCATAATTGGCGTAGAGGAAGAGATTTTCCCAAGTTCGCAAAGTTCACAAAACCCAGTGCAACTCGAAGAGGAACGCCGACTATTCTACGTAGCCATCACACGCGCAATGAAGGCGGTGACAATAACCTACACCACATCGCGTTTTATGTATGGCAACCGCACTTCGGCTCGCCCGTCGCGTTTCATAAGCGATATTGATGATAAATATTGCGACAAGCGCACACAGAGCGAACCATCGTACAATGTAAGCCGCAGCAGCGAAAATACGTGGCAAAACCGCTATCAACAAGGCAGTTACGGTCAGCGTAGTAGTTACGGTAATAATTACAATAACAATCGCCACGAGAGTTCGCGACCGATTATTGTTCCCAAACAGATGAAGCGCGTAATACCTACGCCAAACGCCTCAGCGCCAACGATGAACGTAAATTCGGACGGCATAGAATATGGCAATCAGAAAATATATGTAGGCTCGCGCGTTATGCACGACACCTTTGGCATGGGCGAAGTGAAAGGCATCGATGGAGTGGGAGCATCGACGAAGCTAACCATAGAATTTAGAAACGTAGGTACGAAGCACTTACTGCTGAAATTTGCGCGACTAAAAGTGGTGAAATGACCGCGCTATTTCAGCAAATCGGGGCGCAGGCGCTTAGTGAGTTCAACGGCTTGCTGCATACGCCACTCTTCAATCTTCTTTTCATGTCCGCTAAGTAGAATTTCTGGAACGCCCCAGCCATTGAACTCTTTGGGGCGCGTATATATAGGCGGAGAGAGCAAATTGTCTTGAAACGAATCTGTGAGAGCCGACTCCTCGTCGTTGAGCACGCCAGGAATGAGGCGCACCACAGCATCAACAACCACGCAAGCCGCCAATTCGCCGCCTGTGAGCACATAGTCGCCAATGGATATTTCGTCCGTAATATAATGGTCGCGCACACGCTGATCGATGCCTTTGTAGTGGCCGCAAAGAATCATTATGTTTTCCGAAAGCGACAACGTATTGACTTTCTGCTGGTTGAGCGTAGGAGCATCTGGCGTCATATATATAATATGGTCGTAGTTGCGCTGACTCTTGAGGTCTTCTATGGCAGCTGCTATGGGTTCAATCATCATCACCATGCCGGCACCACCACCGAACTGATAATCGTCGACGCGCTTATGTTTGTCGGTCGAATATTCGCGAATGTCGTGGGTATGTATCTCAACGTGGTTGGCTTTTATGGCTCTTCTGATAATAGACTCGGAGAAAGGGCCATCGAAAAGCGACGGAAAAAGCGTAAGTATATCTATGCGCATATCTCTATTTTTTGCAGCCGCAAAGGTAGTAAATAGTGCAGAGAGTAAAGTGTTGTATATAAACAGAGGAAACTCGCAGAAATCTACACTTAACATATTTTGTATAAGTATTTCGCGTAAATATTTACATGCATATTCACCATTATAATTAAGATTTATAATTACACACATATAAACAATAACAATTCATAAGTATGCACATGGTATTTGTTCATAATTATAAGTATTTGGTGTCATAAATATGAATTTAGAAGAAATACAAATAGGCAAAACAAAGCCATTGACGGGGGAAAAATTGCAAAATTTGCACCGTTTTATACCTACGAGTAGGTAGACATAGCATAAAAAATAGGGCTAAAGGCCAAAGAATAAATATTTATAGAATATGAATCTGATAGTAGCTAAGGAACTCTTTTCCGCTAATGTGGCGAAGTTTGTTGTAGAGGCACCACGCATTGCGAAATCGCGTCGTGCAGGACACTTCGTAATTATCCGCATAGGCGAAGACGGTGAACGCATTCCGCTAACCATCGCAGGTAGCGACGTTGAGAAAGGCACAATAACGCTTGTTGTGCAGCGCATCGGCGTATCGACTAACAAACTCTTCAACTTGAACGTGGGCGACTACATCACCGATGTTGTTGGTCCGCTTGGTCAGGCCACAAAAATAGAGAAGCAAGAAGGCACTGTGCTGGCTTGTGGTGGTGGTGTGGGCGTTGCTCCGCTGCTTCCTATCATACAAGCTCACAAAGCTGCCGGCAACCGCGTTGTAGCCGTTTTGGCTGCTCGTACCAAAGACCTCATCATTCTCGAAGACGAGGTTCGCAAGAGTGCCGACGAGGTTATCATCATGACCGACGATGGTTCGTATGGCAAGAAAGGCGTCGTAACCGTTGGTATGGAAGACGTGATAGCACGCGAGAAGGTGTCGGAAGCCGTAGTTATCGGTCCGGCTATAATGATGAAATTTGCAGCCCTCACCACTAAGAAATACGACATACCTACCGTAGTGAGCCTCAACACCGTAATGGTAGACGGCACAGGCATGTGTGGCGCTTGTCGTGTGACGGTGGGCGGAAAAACCAAGTTCGTCTGCGTTGACGGACCTGAGTTCGATGCTCATCAGGTAGATTTCGATGGTATGCTTGCCCGTATGGCTGGCTATAAAGCCGAAGAGACGGCAGCCCTCGAAGCGTGGAAAGCCGCACAAAACAATTAATCACCTCAACAAAAGAAGAACATGGCAATAGATATAGAAAAACTGAAAGCCGAGCGCGAAGAGGCGTGGCGTGTTGAAGTTCGCAACGCCATCAAACCCAAAGACCGTATGGCTCTTGAGCGCGTAAAGATGACAGAGGTTGACCCTAATGTCCGCAATAAATCATACGTAGAAGTAAACGAAGGCCTCACCCTTGAGCAGGCTCGCGAAGAGGCAAAACGCTGCCTCGACTGCCCAAATCCGGGCTGTATGACGGGCTGCCCTGTTGAGATTAACATACCTAAGTTCATAAAGAATATCGAACGTGGCGAGATTCTCGAAGCAGCCAAGACAATAAAGCAAACAAGCTCATTGCCAGCAGTTTGTGGTCGTGTATGTCCGCAAGAGAAGCAGTGCGAGAGCCAATGTATATATACAAAATCGAAGAAGCAGGCAGTGGCTATTGGCTACCTCGAGCGTTTTGCAGCCGACTATGAGCGCCACTCGGGCAAGATGGCTATTCCAGAACTTGCTCCTGCCAACGGCATCAAAGTGGCTGCTATCGGTTCGGGCCCTGCAGGTTTGACCTTCGCTGGCGATATGGCTAAGCGTGGTTACGATGTGACCGTATTCGAAGCATTGCACGAGATTGGTGGTGTGCTTAAATATGGTATACCAGAATTCCGTTTGCCTAACTCGATTGTTGAAGCCGAAATTGACAACCTCCGCAAGATGGGCGTGAAATTCGAGCCAGACTTCATCGTTGGCAAGACCGCTACTATGGACGACCTCCGCGCCGAGGGCTTCAAAGCCTTCTTCGTTGGTTCGGGTGCCGGACTACCTCGTTTCATGAATATTCCTGGCGAGAACTGCATTGGCATTATGAGCTCCAACGAATACCTCACACGTGTTAACCTCATGGGCGCTGCCGATCCAAAGAAAGATACTCCGGTATTCTTCGGTAAAAATGTGGTTGTGGTTGGTGGTGGCAACACCGCTATGGACTCTGTACGTACAGCGAAACGCCTTGGTGCTGAGCATGTTTATCTTGTTTATCGTCGTTCTATGGACGAGATGCCAGCCCGCAAAGAGGAGATCAAGCACGCTCAGGAAGAGGGAATCGAGTTTATGCTTCTCCACAATCCTATTGAGTACATTGCCGACGAGAAAGGCCGCGTAAAACAAGCCGTACTACAAGTTATGGAGCTTGGCGAACCTGACGAACGAGGACGCCGCAGTCCAGTACCTGTTGAAGGCAAGACCGTAACTATCGACACCGATATGGTTGTAGTGAGCGTAGGCGTATCGCCTAACCCGCTCATCCCGAACGCTCACCCAGAGCTTCACACCACACAGAAAGGCACTCTCGAAGCCAACGACGCACTTCAGACAACCAAAGAAGATGTGTTTGCTGGTGGCGACATCGTGCGCGGTGGTGCTACGGTAATTCTTGCTATGGGCGACGGTCGTAAAGCCGCTGCTTCAATGGACGAATATCTGAAAAGTAAGAAGTAAAAAAGTAAGAAGTAAAAGAGGGCTACGGCTCTTTTTACTATTACATTATTAATTCAATAATAGAGGGCTGTCACGATGAGTGGCGGCCCTTTTTCTAAAACTCCACAGAGAAGCCAATCGCTATGGCTATTGCGGTTTTTATAGATGTTATTCCACGACCTTCGTCTGCATATTCAACGGTAGTGCACGTAATTACACTTCCATCACGTAAATAGAGTCTATGTTCCTCGGAATATCGCCCTGCATTGATAACTATACACATAAAAAGCAAGAACAATAACAGCACTAATCTTTTCATATATAGGCTTTTATACAATTGCAGAGTATAATAATTTTTACTATGTAGACGAAAGTATGTATCATGTTATAAATATACAAATATGCAAGTATCGCTGAATCCCAATGATGCGATTTATAAATCAATCGTCAACAGATAACTATAAGTAAAGGCTGTCTTTCGGGACGGCTTTTTTGTTTTTTTAGTATCAATAGGTGCACTAAACACCATCAATATCCCAATATCATCGTACTTTTGCGGTTCGATGTGGAATTAGATTATAAATAATACCAATGATAAACTTTACTGTAGGTCCAGTACAATCCAACGATGCCGTTAGAGCGATTGGCGCAGAGCAAGTGCCATATTTTAGAACGGCAGAATTTTCTGAGCTTATGCTCGAAAATGAAACTTTGATCAAGAAGTTTGCGAAATCGGGAGAGCAGTCTCGCGTAGCTTTTATGACGTGCTCTGGCTCAGGCGGCATGGAAACGGCAATAATGAACACGTTGACGCCTAAAGATAAAGCTATTGTGGTCAATGGCGGTAGCTTCGGCGAACGCTTCGTTGAATTGCTGACTTTGCACGAAATACCATTTACCGAGATAAAACTTGAGCCAGGCAAAGCGCTGAAAGCTGAGCATTTGGCTCCGTACGAGAATCAAGGTTATACCACGTTCCTCGTAAATAAACACGAGACATCTACGGGCGTTCATTACGATATAAACCTCATAAGCGACTTCTGCAAGCGCAACGGATTGTTCTTGATTGTAGATACCATAAGTACATTCCTTACCGACCCGTTCAACATGGAAGAGCTCGGTGCCGACATAATGATTACCGGTTCGCAAAAAGCGCTCGCATGTCCTCCGGGCATAGCAGTAATGGTATTCTCACCTCGCGCATTGAAACGTATCGAAGAGACAAAATGCAAATGTCAATACCTCGATTTGAAATTGGCGCTGAAGAACCAAGAACGTGGACAAACGCCTTGGACACCGGCAGTGGGCATACTTCGTCAGATAAATGTGCGTCTAAAACAAATTGATGCTGAAGGTGGCGTTGAGGCAGAGATTGCAAGAACAGCCAAGCTTGCAAACTATTTCCGCGAGCGCATAAAAGATTTGCCTTTCGAGATTGTAAGCGAATCATTGTCGAACGCTGTTACGCCTTTGCACCCAACGACAGTCAGCGCATACGACATATTTTTGAAGATAAAAGATGAGTATGGCATGTGGATTTGCCCGAATGGTGGCAGCATGAAAGACACCATATTCCGCGTGGGACACATCGGTTATCTTACCACGGCTGACTACGATAAGCTCATAGCAGCATTCCACGATCTGAAAAACAAAGGATTTATCTAAAAACTGAACAATCGTTACTATGGTAAAAGTAATTACATACGGTACTTACGACCTCCTTCACTATGGACACATACGTTTGCTCGAGCGCGCCAAGGCGTTAGGCGACTACCTCGTTGTTGGTGTGACGGCCGACGGATTCGATCGTGCTCGTGGTAAAATAAACGTGCAGCAGCCACTCATGGAACGCATTGAGGCTGTGCGAGCTACGGGTATTGCCGACGAGATAATTGTGGAAGAATACGAAGGTCAGAAAATAGACGACATTCGTCGTTTGGGTATAGATATTTTTACCGTAGGCTCCGATTGGAAAGGTCATTTCGACTATCTGAACGAATATTGCAAAGTTGTCTACCTCGATAGGACGCAAGGTATTTCAAGTTCGGAAATCAGGTCTGAGAAGCGAGAGGTTCGTCTTGGACTTGTGGGCGAATCGAAAATACTGAACAAGTTCGCCAATGAGAGTAAGTATGTAAACGGCGTAAAAATCGTTGGCTACTGCTCATCGGATGACTCGTTGCTATCTGATGAGCTGAAAGCGTTGCCATTGCGCACCACTGAACTCGAAATGCTTCTCGATTCCGTTGACGCTGTATATATAATTTCGCACCCGTCGAAGCACTATAGCCAAATAAAACTCGCTTTGGAACGTGGGAAACACGTACTGTGCGAATCGCCAATTGCTTTGACTTTTCAGCAATATGAAGAGTTGAAAGCGTTAGCCCAAAAGAACCAATGTGTACTTATGGATGCGATAAAAACGGCTTATTCTACAGCATATTATCGCATGCTTCTGTTGGCGAAGAGCGGCGTAATAGGCGATGTTGTTTCTGTCGATGCAGTATGCACAAGTCTCTCGGACCTTGAAGCGAAAAAGGACTCTTCTGACTGGACTAACACCTGGAATAGTATCTGCGCATGGGGTCCAACGGCAATGCTACCTATTTTCCAGTTGCTCGGTTCTAATTATACCGACAAGGTCATTACCGCCAAAATGGACAAACAACATCCTGATTTCGATCTCTTTACCAAAGTTTCATTCATCTATCCACATGCCGTAGCCTCGTTGAAGGTTGGACAAGGCGTGAAGTCTGAAGGCGAACTTGTAATATCAGGAACTAACGGATATATATACGTACCCGCACCTTGGTGGAAAACAGAGTATTTTGAAGTTCGACACGAAAATCCAGCCGACAACAAGCGCTATTTCTACCAACTCGATGGCGAAGGCATTAGGTATGAAATTGTGTCGTTCCTTCGCGCCACCAACGAAGGTCAGAAATATTTATACATATCCGAAGAAGACACGAGTGCTATAATAAAACTCATCGAAGAGTTCAATTCTAACCGCATAAGTATTTAAACGCTTTCCTATAAATATCAAAAAAGGCAGCTGTCACGCGACAACTGCCTTTTTCATATTTATATAGATGATAATTATTTCGGAAGGTTGAATGCAACCGACATCTCTTTCATCTGTGCTTGGCTCATGCCTTCTGGTTCGTAGCCCATTGCGCGTGAGTTGATGTAGATTTTTGCACTCTTAGAGAGCACGTCAATCTGGTCGAATGCGTCCATTACGTCGAGGCCTTTAGCAAAGACGCCATGTTTCTCCCAAAGTACTACGTCGTAGTCTTCAAGTTCTTTGAGTGTAGCATCGGCGAGTTTATTGCTGCCAGGAAGTTCGTAAGGCACAACGCCAAGACCGAGCGGACAGAATGCCTTAGTCTCAGGAATCATGCTCCAGAGAATGTTGGTAAGCACGTCCTTAGCAAGGAATTTTCTGTTGTGGCTCATAGCTACGAGCTCTATTGGGTGCGTATGTACGGTAGCCTTGTATGACGAACCCGACTCTATGAGGTGAGCGTGAACCGTCAAGTGGCTCGGGAGTTCGCTGGTAGGATTCACTGCATTGTCGGCAATGATGACGTAGCTTGCGCAGTCGTCGAGAATGCGAATGATAGAACCATTATCCATTGGCTTGCGAGCCAAGTCGCGCATACGTTTTCCAGTGCCTTTGCAATAGAAATATGTGCCTTTGAGGGCAGGAAGTGTAACACCAATTTGCTTAACCTCGCTTATTGCGGGGAGGTTGCGAATTTCGTCGTCGACATATTCAGTGACGTTAACCGTGATATTACCGCCGTTGCGCTCAGCCCAACCATTTTGCCATAGGTAGCCTGCTACTTCGGCCACTTTATCGACTTCTGCCTTGAGAGCAGCGCGACCATCAAGAATGCTTTTCATCTGCTAATTTTTTTAGTTGACGCAAAGATAGTTTTTTGTATCGTATAATGATGTGCAGCGGCATAACTACGGCTCACTGATGACGCGAGTTGCAATTTTTGAATTTCTATTTATGAATTTAGAACTCTTTTCGTGTTTACTTTGCCAAAAATTTCTAATGCAATGATTGAGAGTGTAAATGCTTCTATCGACAACCTTGTGGTGCATCAGATGGGTTGCAAGGCTTTGGGCGAAGGTTTGCGATTGTCGCGTACGTCGATGAATCCGTCTGAATATGAAGGCGTTGCCGACATATTGAAGGATTTCTTTTTTCGTCCTTTCAAAACGGAGGCTTATTTCAATTTGACCGAACATGGCGACGCACCAAATCAAATAAAACAGCTTGTGGGCGACCTATTTGCCGACAACACGCTCTTCTATCAAACTTCGGTGAACATTGCGCAGTTGCTCGATTTGTGTTCCAACAATCCTAACATTCGCGGCGGCGAGTTGTACGTAGCGCATTTCATCGATTGCGTTGTCGATGGGCAGGTGTGCGATGCGGTGGGCATATTCAAGTCGGAGAGCAAGGAGACGTTTCTCAAGGTCGTCATGGGCGAAGGCCACGTGGAACTTGGCGCGCAGGAAGGCATAAGTATAAAGAAACTCGACAAAGGTTGCATAATATTCAATATAGAACCCGAAGATGGCTACCGCGTTTGCGCCATAGATAATATAAACAAAGGTCAGGAGGCGCGTTTCTGGATGGACGACTTCCTCGGTCTCAAGCCGCGCGAAGACAATTATTACTATACTGATAATTATTTGCAAATGTGCAAAGGCTTTGTGAACGATGTTTTCAACGACGACAACCACATTCCTCGCACCGAACGCATAGATATGATGAACCGCTCGATAGAGTTTTTCAACAACAATCCTCAGTTCAGCCAGCAGCAATTCCAAGAAAAAGTGATGTCCGACACGGAGTTGATAAACGACTTCGACATCATAGGCGAGTTCGATAAATACAAACAGAAATACGAAGAAGAGCACGAGTTGCCGCAGTCGTTGCCAACGGAATTTGAGATTTCTAAAGATGCCGTGAAGGGTGAGAAGAAAAATTTCAAGTCGGTTATAAAACTCGATAAAAATTTTCATGTATACGTACACGGAGGTCGCTACTACATGGAAAAGGGCTACGACGAAGGTCGCGATTTGAATTTCTATAAGCTATATTATAAAATAGAACAGTAATATTTATAATACTGAAAATGAAGAAGTTACCAGCAGAATTTGAGCAGCGCATACGGCAGACGCATGCAGATGCCGAGGCATTTCTTGCCGCCATAAGCAACGAACCTTTCTATTCCGTTCGCCTCAACGCGCGCAAGCCCTCGCAACTCCCATTCGACTTGACCGACGAGGTGAAATGGTGCAAGGGTGCATACTATTTATCTACGCGCCCTAATTACACGCAAATGCCTGAATTCCACGCTGGTGCACTCTATCCGCAAGAAGCTTCGAGCATGTTCCTACGTACGGTGCTGAACACCATAGAGGCGCAACTTCCGTCTCAACCTGTGGTGCTCGATTTGTGCGCTGCGCCTGGCGGAAAATCTACGCTCGCCGCACAGTTTCTCGATGGTCGCGGAGTGCTTGTTGCCAATGAATATGTACGCTCGCGCGCGTGGATTTTGGCGGAGAACGTTGCAAAACAGGGCTATGCTAATACCATAGTCACCAATGGCGATGCAGCTTCGTTTGCTCCGCTTGGTGCCATGTTCGACGTGGTACTTATCGATGCACCTTGCTCTGGCGAAGGCATGTTCCGCAAAGACGATGTCGCCGTTTCCGAATGGACGCCTGCCAATGCCGACATGTGCGCACAACGTCAGCGCGAGATAATAGCCAACATTGCCGATTCCGTTGTCGATGGCGGATATTTGGTCTACTCCACTTGCACATTCAATCCCGCTGAAAATGAAGACAATATGCAGTGGCTACTCGAAAATTACGATTTCGAAAATGTGTCCATTCCACTGCCCGACGATAGCGGCATCTTTCGCTTGACGTTCGACGGTGGCGAGGGTTACGCCTTCTATCCTCACAAGGTACGCGGCGAAGGCTTTTTCATCTGCGTCATGCGCAAGACCTCGGGGCGAATGCGCAAACTACCCAAGTTGCCCAAAACGCAAAAAGGTCAGCCAACGGATTTTATTACAAATAAAGACAATTACAATTTCTATACTATTGACAATAAACAAGTTGCGCTACCAGCAAGCGTAAGCGATATTATGCTCGCCATATCAACCGCACTGCGCCCGTTGCGAATTGGCGTTGAGGTGTGCGAAGAGTCGCGCAAGGGTTATGCGCCCGCAGCAACATTGCCACTGAGTTTGGCTTTCAATCGCAAATCGCTGCCAACGTTTACCGTCGACAAAGAGACTGCGCTAAAATTTCTCCACGGCGATGCGCTCACATCCGCCGACATGCCAAACAGCTGGTTTGTAGTGGAATACAACGATCTTACACTCGGATTGTGCAAATCGGTTGGCGCCCGTGCAAACAATTATTACCCTAAAGAGTGGCGCATACGTAGTTTGTAAATATGTACGTAGCCACAGAGCAATAAGTAATTAGAAACTCGTAACACGTAAATATTCTGTGATTTTGCGGTATATGACTAACTTTGCGTCATATTATTGCAATAATGACATTCGACGATCTAAATCTTACTAAGAATCTACGCAAGTCGCTTGCTGCAATGGAGCTTACGACTCCTACGCCTATTCAGGAAAAAACATTCTCTGTAGCATTGTCGGGGCGCGATATTTTGGGCATTGCGCAAACTGGTACGGGCAAAACGCTCGCATACCTATTGCCAACGCTCTCGCAATGGAAATTTTCCAAAGATCACTTACCACAAATTGTTGTGCTTGTGCCTACGCGCGAGCTTGTGGTGCAAGTGGTCGAAACGGCCAAACGCCTCGTTGATGGCACAAGTTGCATGTGCGTGGGCGTGTATGGCGGTGTAGGCATGATGCCGCAAGCCGAAGCCGTTGTTGCTGGCGCCGACGTACTTATTGGCACGCCAGGTCGCTTGCTCGACCTCGTTTTGAATGGCTATGTGAAACTTCGAGGCGTAAAGAAACTCGTTGTAGATGAGGTTGATGAGATGCTCGAGCAGGGTTTTCGCACACAACTCGGTAGACTTTTCGACCTTCTGCCAAACAAACGCCAAAACCTGCTCTTCTCGGCCACTATGACCGACTCTATAGCATCGCTTGCCGATACATATTTCAACAATCCAACGCGCATCGAGGCTGCTCCAGTAGGCACGCCACTCGAAGGCATTGAACAGGTGCTCTACAAAGTGCCGAACTTCAATACGAAGGTCAACTTGCTGAGCTACCTACTACAAAACGACGAATCGATGTCGCGCGTGCTGGTGTTTGTAAGTACTATGGCGCTTGCCGATACTGTTTATGAAGCCATCGCCGAGACTTTTGGTGAAGATATTGACTATATACACTCAAAACGTACGCAAAGCCAGCGTTTCCGTGCGCTGCGCAACTTTGCCAATAGCGAGACACGCATACTTATAGCCACCGACCTTGTGGCTCGTGGTATAGATATAGCCGGAGTGTCACACGTTGTCTGCTTCGACTTACCCATGGAGACCGAGCAATACATACACCGCATCGGTCGTACGGGTCGCGCCGACGAGAAAGGTAAGTCTATCACGTTCGTATCGCCGATGGAGCAAGATAAACTTACTGAGATTGAAGGCTTTATGCATACGCCAATAGCAGAACTTGCATTGCCCGAGGATCTTGAAATATCTGACAAACTCACCAAGTTCGAACTGCCAGTTTATCGTATGCGCAACACGCTCGTCGAGACGGACGCTACACCGGGTGGCGCTTTCCACGAGAAGTTGGAGAAGAACAAGAAGGTGAACATACATATTTCGCATAAGACTATCATGCGTCAGAAATATGGCAAGCCCATCACAAAGTCGAAATCGAAGAAACGATAAATACATATATACAATAATGATATACAGACTATTAGCCACGTTTGCGCTATCATCTATAGTTATGACGACGATGGCGCAAGGATTATTCGGCAACGTACCCACAACCCGACAAGCATCGCGCCCCGAAGTGAATCTGCCCGACAAACCCAACATCACCGATGCTAATGGCAAGAAACAAGGCGAATGGGCAAAGAAATATCGTAATGGTCGTTATGCATACACCGCCACGTTTGTCGACGATGTGCCCGTTGGTCCTGTGGTGCGCTACACCGAGAAAGGCGAAAAGAGTTCTGAGCAGATTTTCAGTGGCGACACGTGCCATACCACAACATTCCACGGCAATGGCAAAAAAGAGAGCAAAGGTGCATACGTAAACAAGCAAAAAGAGGGCGAATGGCTCTTCTTCGACGCTGAAGGCAATCTCATTGAACGCTCTAATTACATACACGGCGAACTAAATGGCTTGCAGACAATCTATTTCGATAATGGCAAGGTGGCCGAGACGTGTTACTATAAAAATGGCATACTCGATGGTCAGTGGAAATGCTTCTTCCCGTCAGGGCGTACGCAGCTTTCGGCTACTTATGTTGATGGCAAACTCGATGGTTACTATCAGTGCTGGAATGCAACGACGGGCGCTAAGAGTGTTGAGGGTATGTATAGCCATGGAAAATGCGTTGGCGAGTGGAAAACCTACGAAGACGATGGCGTAAAATTCCGCATTCTACACTACGACGCCAAAGGCAACCTGCTCGACAAAAAAGCTGAGGAAGAGCGTATTATAAAGCTATATAATAAGTACGATGCTGAGCGCGGCAACCTTCGCGACCCAGAGCACTATGTAGAGAATCCGACTGAATATCGACCGTAATAAGTGATTATCAAAAGCGCTATATTTGGAGCGAACACGTGATAGACTAAAACATTCAAAATATTTACACAAAATGAAAAAGTACTTAGCAGAAATGATTGGCACAATGGTGCTTGTGCTAATCGGCTGTGGCACAGCGGTGAGCCTCAATTGCGGCACCGACACAGCATCGGTCGTAGGCACTGCATTAGCATTTGGTCTTACAGTGGTAGCAATGGCGTACACAATAGGCGGCGTTAGCGGTTGCCACATCAATCCAGCAATAACTCTTGGCGTAGCACTTTCGGGTCGTATGCCATGGAAAGAGGCATTGATGTATATGTTATTTCAGGTTTTAGGCGGATTTCTCGGTAGCGTACTGCTTATGTTCATCACCATACCTACGGTGTTGCACGGCACTGGCGCTAACGACCTACAACCCGGAGTAACGATGGTTGGCGGCTTACTTGCCGAAGTCTTCTTCACTTTCGTATTCGTACTTACAGTGCTCGGCACAACCGACAAAGACAAGGGTGCAGGCAACTTTGCAGGCTTAGCTATAGGTATCTGCCTCGTGATAGTTCACCTCGTTTGCATACGCTACACTGGCACTTCGGTCAACCCAGCTCGAAGCATTGCTCCTGCAGTATTCGAAGGCGGAACGGCTTTAGAAAACCTTTGGATTTTCATCGTTGGTCCGATGGTGGGCGCAGCATTGGCAGCTATTGCGTGGAAAGCAATTAGCTCAAACGATTAATATAGATACATACAATATAAATAAAGAGAGCCGTCCTTATGCGAATAGGGGCGGCTCTGCTTTTGCGTTGAAAGCTTGTAATTATTACTCAATTTTCAAGACGTCGGTAAATGTGTAGACGCGCATTTCATCGGCATCGAAATACTTTAGCGAGACAGATTCGCCAGCGGCACTACCAAACACCATCATTTCGATAGAATCGTCAAGTAGGTTGTAGTCGAGCGTATATATGCCACGACATTCGCCACCCACAAATGCAGCCACAATATCGCCCTCCGATGGCTCAACTATTGGCGATGTAGCTGTTTGAGTCTTGGCGTTCGGTTCTTCGATATTTTTCGATTCGAATAGCACAGCAAGTGGCGACGTAGATAGCTGAAGGCTCATCTTCACAGGATATTTCTCTGCGCCCAAGGTGAATTTTGGCAGCAAATCGTCGTCGACGCCGTAGACCTCATCGGGCACATAGGAGATTTGCGACGAGAGCGTAAATATGTGATTCAGGCGGCTACTGTAGTATCGGAGCGTCACGTTTAGTAGCGTCTGCCCCGAATCGTTGCCATAGGCCTTCAGCAGGAAGAATGCGTCATCGTCTTCGCCATTGCCAATATTTATAGCAGGTCGCGCCAAGCCACGCAACTCGTCCCCCACAAAGAGTGCCATCATGTCGTTTTGATCTACGTATGGGCGCAACGTCTCCTCCATTTTGAAGAGCATTACAGCCCAGTTTTCATAATCGGAGGCAATGGGCTCTTGCCAATCGGGGCGCTCTTGATTGTTATTCCAATCTATTTGCCACTCTGGCACTTCGCTCACATTAGTTACGCTGTAACCAGAAGTTCTGCCATCGTCGTCGCCATCGCAAGCCCACAAGAAGGTGAGACTTGCCAGCATAAGTATATTACGGAATAATATGCGTTTCATAGCTGTAATTATTTTATTATCAACTGTTTGTTTTATTCTAACGAGATTCAAATCCACAAGTTCTTTAGTCGGAATGTTTATAGACAATGGGGCATGTTCCCTTGTCTATAAACTATTTGATCAAGACTTTCTTTCCATTATGTATATACAAGCCACGCTCGGTAGGTTGAGTGAGCCACTTTATGCCATTTACGGAATACCATGGTCCATCTTCTATTTCGGTTGTAAAGCGTATTACGATAGGCTCGTCGGGGCTACCAACAACGCCGTTTGCACGGAACGTCATCTGTTCGTTGGTAGTGGCAACAATCTCGCCATCTCGCTCAATGGCGAACCAAATCGGTTTGGTGGTTTCGCCTTCTATACTTATGTATACAACCTCATTGCTCAGCGCATCGGCAACACCGCTCTGCTTATCGCCCGAATAAGCCACCAATCGGTCGCCATCGAGAGGTTCAAAGCCATCTATGATAGCCGAAAGCGACATCGTAGAGCGTAGCTGCGCGGACTTATTGGTACCATTTACAAACGACCATTCATCTATAAATGTGCTGCCTGGCTCGTAGAACGGATATACAAACGATACCTCGGTGCTACTATTGCGCAACATCATATAGCCAATGCCGGGTTTCATATACTGCAAACTGCCTCGCCAACGGCCAGTACCGCCCGACACAGTGAAGTATGCAAACTCGTCGTGACTCTTTATTACGTCGCCCGGCTGAGCATTGTCGTAATAGTCGCTTAGGGCCGTTTCTACGCTCAAATTCATCATTGGCGTATAGCCGATACCATTCCAACCTTGCTTCAAGGTGATGGTACGCATATCTACGCTTCTAATTATGTTGCCACCAACAGGGAATGAAATATCTTCATTAACCTTGATAGCGTACGACTTCTGCGGCGACAAACGAATGTTGCTAACACTATCGGTCGAGAGCCAACGGCCACCGCGATAGACGAGCGTCAGGTCGCTATTCATATCCGTCAAGACGTCGCCAGCTCTCCAAGGCAAACCGCTAAGCAGCGCATTGACATCGAAGAGTTGATCGTTGACTACGTTGAACGAAACCCAGTTCCAACCCTCTTTCAAGTCGAACTTCTGTACATATACATCGCTGCCATCGAAACGAACTGGTGTGTCGACACCAATCACAGCCGACTTCTCGAACGTCATCGATTTCTCACCGTTCACCGTAAGCACTATCTCCAAGCCAGTAGAGTATTGCCACAACTTGAAGTAGAGATCTCTACCGTTTGCCTGCCCGTCGTAAACGGTCAGATAAATGCCTGTCTCACCAGTGAGTGCCGAATAGTAGATATGAGCAAAGCCATGGCATCTATTTTCATTATCAAATACGCCCACGATGTCGCGCGAATCAATATCAATCTCGTCGTTGAGATATACGCGTCCAGAAATATTCATTGCGTATTCGAGCAAGTCGCTATCAACGTTCCATATCCAATCAGGTGCAGTGCCTTCCACAGTCAAGTTGAGGTAGAACGGCTCGCTGTTGCCTTCCTCGTCGGTCAGGTAGATAATCTCGTCGTACGAACCTACGTTGAGATTACTGTTCACTTTGCCCATGATAGAAATTATTGACTGCGGTCCAATGACATCGCTATAACTATCAAGAGTTAACCACTTCGGACAGTTCTCTATAGTATAAGTATGACTAACAGCACTTGCGTTGTAGATACTCATGTAGATATCTCCGCCATAGCCATACCAAGAAGTTGCGTCTTCGTGACTGCTCAGCCATTGCAAACTGCTGTTGGTTACGTAGTAGCAAGCCGTGGCGGGAGAAGCCATAGCGTTGCCGTTCTTGTCCTCGACATCGCGCACGGTGACGTAGATATTACGATGATTGATGCGAGAGGCTTGCTCGTCGATATTTACCAGAACTTGATTGTCCTTGCCCACGAAGCTATAATTCAAGTTTTTCAGCTCTTCGTAGGGCACAACAGGAGCGGCAGTCGAATTGTCGATATGAGCAAGCACGTCGTCGATAGTTACGTCGTTGGCAAACGAGAAGTCGCGTACAGGCGTAGACGTAGGCTCTTGAGTCAATGGATCGAGTTCATATCTAACCTTGCCCAAGTCGTCGAGGTAAACTTTCTTGCTATATGGATATGCCACAAGCGTGATGTCGTTGTCCTTTTGGCGCTCTTGGGTGTCGAAGCTAAGGTATGTAAGCAGACCGACCACGTCGCCGCAGGGGCTCTTGGTAGAGTAGCTCTTGATGAGCGTCGCCGGTAGCGCTTGAGCGAAGAGACAGAGCTCGTCGATGTTGCCAGTCATGTCGGCACCAATGATAGGAGTGCCGCCACTGATGCCGCCAAGCGAATCGGATGCGAAGGTAGAGCGGAGAACAGCGTCAACGTAGATATTAGCTATGTTGTATGAACGGTTGACCGTCATAGCATAGTGATGCCATTGTCCATCGCTCCAGTTGCCAGGGATTTCCACCGTCATGCCATGCGAACGATAGAGCAGAGTGTTGTCTTCGAAGCCAATGCGGAAGAGATTCTCAGCGCCAGCCTCATCGCTGCTTCCGGAGCCATTGCTAAGCAACGTGCTGCTGCCATCCGCATCAGTCTTGAACCAGAACATGAGCGTGTAGTCTTGTTCGGCAGTGCGGTTCAAGGCGTTTTGGTTGAGTTCGAGGCCGTGGTCGTCTCTATTCATACGTAGCGAGAGACCGCGTGGCATGGCCCACGAAGCGCCGATGAGTTGAGCATTTGCACCCTGCGTATGGTCTAACGCGTATTCGCCCGAGCCTTCGTTCATCGGGTAGTAGTCGACCAGACCCATCTCGAAGCCCGTCAGACGACGATTGCCGTAGGTAGTGCCGACCTGACCGCCAGAGAGCGCGCGATACCACAAGCGAGCCTCCATCATGCGACCTTTGTAGTATTGACTCGCGTTGCGGTCGGTCTCATTGCTACGGCCAAAGATGAGCCTGCCAGTGCCATGATATGGAGCCGACATCTTGAACAGCCCAATCTCCTTACCGCCATTGTAGAAGGTCAGCACGCTATCCTTATGGCTGATGCTCATGGCAATCTGAGTGAATCCGCCTTTAGCAATCTTGTCCGTAGAGGTGAACACTTGTTCGTCGACAACAGCTTTCAGGCGGTCGTCGTCAGTCAGCCATAATTGGAGCTTCTTGCCATTCGTGCCATGCGAGAAGATCGGCATATTGCTTCCCGTCTCATCGGGATTCACCATGATATCTATAGTAATATCCTTGCCGCTGAAGTTGCGCTGAGCCTCGCTCTCTACGCTCGAGTTGCCACTAAACAGCAGGCTAACCGATTCGGAGACATTGTTGTTATTGACCTCGCCCTTGACCTCGAAGTTGGTTATGTTGTTGAGGTAGTTGTGCTCAATATCTTCGGTGAAGTTGAATATCACATCGCTGCTTGCAGTAAGGATGCCGTCTTTAGGTTCTGGCAAGCCAAACAGTTGCGGGCGACGTGTATCCTTGACGCCGCTGATGATAGTCGACGACGTAGTGAGGAACGAGTTGCCGTCGCGGCAGTAGAGCACGGCTCGGAGGTCGTAGGCCTTCTCCATGACAGTGCCTTCGCCGTAGAACTGCGTGACGATGTTGCCATTTTCAGGGATCATCTCGCGCACGCCAGAAGCTTTATTCATGAGTGCCGAATCAACATAGTATGAGCAGAGGTTCATCCAATAGTCGTCGCCACGCTGGCTCTCCTTATACTGGAACTCAATGTGGTCGAAGTTGTGCTGATGCTTATCGAAGCCGTCTATAGTTATAGGCAGGAACCAGCCGCGCTTGTCGTTCCACTGAGCATCGGTATTCATGACCCACTTGTCGCCTGGAGAAGTTATGTTGACGGATCCAGCCTGACGGAGGTAGTGAACGTCGAAAGCCACGGTGTCGTTGGAGTTAGTCCAGTCGGACAAGAGGCAGAGACCCAATTGCAGGCCCTCGAAGTCGAAGCCGTTGCCGGCATACACCTCGATAGTCTTTTGCGCCGTCTGACCAGGTTCGAGCATCACGTTGATGCCAGCGCTGTTTAGCGGAGAGCCATCAACGTAGACTTTTGCGCCATTGGGGTTGCTTGTCTCGTTCAGGTAGAGAGTGAACGACTTCAGTACACCAATAGCAATCTCGGGTTGTTCGCTCTCGTTGGTCAAATAAGCCTTGAAGCGAGCAGGGGCGTTGATAGCGACACCGCTGATGCTCTGACGGTCGAGCGTAATCTTCGGGTTGCAGATCTTCTTGGTGCGCTCGTCGAGGATAGTGCCCTCATTGTAGAACAGCGTACGGCGTTCGTTTTCCCACGTGTTGACGGTAGCGCCGCCACGCGTGCGATAGACGAAGCTGCGAGCGTAGCGAGCATCCGCCATAGTGTTGTCGCGATGTAGGAATCCTGCCACATAGTTGGTCATGTCGTTGAAGTTCTGGTTGGAGTAAACATCGAGCGCAGCGCTGTTGCCAATTGAAGTTGTGTCGGTCCATACGCGATAGACGTCGAAATTCAAGTGGCTTCGCTTATCCATAACTATATTGAAACTCTCCTTACGGTCGTAGCCTTTCGACTCGCCTGAAACGTCTTTGACGTTATAGTCGAGTACGGGCAGGAGGCTAAACTTGAATGTGCTGCCATAGAAGTGAACAGCAGTATTGAAGCCATTGTCATTTTGCTTGCCTTGAGCAGCTCCGGCACCATTAGCAGATGTTGAGGAGTTGATAGTTTTATCGTAGACAGCCTTGAGAATGGCGCTCACGATCTTGACGCCCAGCAGCGAACTAACGGTGATGCCTAAGTCAGCCCCGCTTTCGTCGAAGTATGTTGTGCTGATGATGCCTGGCAGATGGTAGTAGTTAGTTATGTCGTAGTTGCTTGTGAACTGCTCGCTGTACTGCACGATTGAGCCGCCGTCGACGTCGTAGTTAGCTACGCGGTCGGTAGCTTGAAGTTTTTCGCGTTCGTTTTGAGCCACCATCTGCACCCAAGCCTCTATAATCTGGTAGATCTGGTAAGCCTCATCTTCGAAATTTTGATTTGAACCCTCTGGCTTCACCATCTCGTATTTAGAACCGAAAAGATCGTCGTCTACCGGCATATCAGTCCAATAGACAGGTTTGCCTGTAGCGTTGGCTTGAGCCTGTGCTTCGGTTTTCGAACCTGTGAACATCAAAGCACGCAGCTCCTTCACTTTGGCAGGGATGAGTTCCGTAAGTATGTGCTTCTGTGAGTGGACGAAATGGGACGTCACTTCTGGACCGTAGCCGATAGACTCGTCGCGTACGAGGTGATACTTATTGCCATTGGCGTCTGAGCCTTCGGCAATATGTACCAATGTGCCGTATTCATTCTTTACGCCTGCGGTAGATCCGCCGCCAAGTCTGCCAAGCATCTGCTGATACATAGCGTCTGGGATAGCGCGAATGGTCGACATAGGTTCAACCACGATATTCTGGACTGTACCTATGTATAGGTCGGCATCGGCGCCCACCATAGCCACATCGCTGCTTGTGCTGATGTCTTGATTGATGTTCATCGTGTAGGCGAAGGCACGACGACCTTCCATATCGAAGGCGTAGGTAAAGTCGATGAGTTCTTCGCTGTTGCTGCTGTTGATGATGCCAGCCACGCCACCTGCGCCTGCAGGAGCTGCCACTGTGCCTTGGAAATTATCCATAGTGCTGCCAGTGACGATGTTGAGGTGGAGGCCGGAATGCAGATTCATGTCGAGGGTATAGGTATACTTCAGCGTAGAGCCTTTCGAGAGGGTCGCGCTACTGCCGCTTCCCGGAGGGTCTCGCAAGATGTCGAAGAGCAGTGGCTGACCGTTGACGAGGACATCCTTACCTGCGCCAGTGGCAAACATGTTAAGGATGTAGCCGCGCAATGGCTCCGCCTCGTAAGTCGTGCCGTCCTGCTCGAGCGTCATAGTCACGGTGCGCAAGGCATCTTTGTCAGTAAGCAGACGAGTAGTCTGACCAGCTTGCAGGTAGTACAGGCCGCGCCCAACGCTGTCGAGTTCGACAATGTCTTGGTTCACACCGTCCTTCAATCCATTGTGGATAGTTACGCGACCACCGCCTACCCTCACTAAGTCTTCCGTAGCACTGCCAGTCTCGCCATTCCACGGATAGCGTTCCACGACGGCGATCTCTATCGGGTATCGGCGTTCAAGGCTAAATACGGGATAATTGAAGGTGTAGTGAACACCCTTGCCCACTACGACAGGTTTCTTTTCATAGACTGGCACCTGTCCATAGACTGGCACTTGTCCCAAGATAGGCTTTGGCGTGGAATCTTCATTGCCTCGACAAGTTAAGGATAGCTCACCCAATTGAACTTCATATCCTTCGTAGGTTCCGATGTTGCCCCATTGTGTGCTGACAATCTCCAAACGGAAGAATTGGTAGAAATTGTGGTCTAGTATATCAAAATTATATGTTTTGAGATTGTAGGCCTCAATTCCAGAATCGTCGGTTTCCATCAGTGTCGTCCACTTGTCTTTCTCAGAGATACGACCGAGTAAGCGTATCGCCTTAGGATTTCGTCCATCGTATGTTTTGGAGTCGTCACCCGTAGTCAAGTTGAGAGTTTTGATGTTGACAAGTTTATCGGTCTTGAAGTTGACCCACCAACCTCCGTTACGAGACACGACACACCACTTGGTGTTCGCATTGCCATCGAACAGATTCTCATAACGATCAACACCTGCATTGCTTGCTTCTTGTGCTGTCAGTTTGGGCGTATAGGTATAGGCTTCGTAGTCGCCACTCAAATCATATCCTACGACACCCTCTTCATAATCTACGACACCCTCTTCATATCCAACAAATACATCTTTATTTTCTATTACTTGATCTTGGTATGCTAACGGCACAACCACCTTGTCGCCCCCCACGTTGGTAGCAGTGTAGCTCTTGTCGCCAAAGTAGTCGAAGGTGTCGTAGCCGACTTGGCGGTAAGTAATCTCCACGGGTGCGTGGTATATACGGTTGTAGAGGGCGTTGTAGGTTTCCGTTGGGCGATAGACGCTCTTTTTATCTACATCTACGTATGTTCCATCGTGCGATACAGTCTGGGTGTTCAGACTGTTGGTCAGGTCGATAACCTCGCTCACCATGCCGTCTTGGAAGAGCGTCGGATAGCCTTCGCAGTAGATTTGCTGCACTTTCCAACGCACAGGCGGAAGCATAAGAACATATTCGCCCGTAATAGAGTCGGGCTTCACTATCATGCGTTTGCGCTGCACCTCAGCAGTAGTCTGGTGTCCACCTCCGCCCGGGTGAGCAAATGTCACTTCGCGCTTATTGATAGTCGGGTTCTGATTGTCGTAGACGAGCCACGATGTGTTGTCTCCTTCAAGAGCGAGCACCATAGTGAGGTCGTCGCCGAGGTTGTTGCGACTTAGGTTGTTGTCGAGAGGCAGATTGCCTTGGTCGTTGCCGCCCACCACGCGCCCGGTGAGTTTCACCTTGGTGTCATCGTAGAAGTAGATCTGCGCCACGTCATCAGTAAACACGAAGCCGTCTTTACTCTTGAAGTAGCCATTGTCGGTGAATGAGTGGCCGTCCATCTCGGCTTGAATGATATTCTTGCCGTCGAGGACGTTGAAGGAGAATTTGCCTTCGAAGTCGGTCTCTACGTATGCATCCTTAGCGTTGTGCATCAGTTTGCCGTTTACGCGGAAGCGTACGCCCTTAACTGGTATGCTTGTGCCCTCGTACATGACGTAGCCCGTGAATTTGTGGCTGTTAGTTACCGTGAACTCGTGCAGCTTCTCATGGTTGCTCTTGTCGTTGAACGTAGCGGCGTAGCTCTCCACTTCGAGTGTGATGCCGCTTGTGCTTACGGGCGTTACGACATAGGTAACGCTTTGCTGACCGAGATACGAGAGATCGTCGGCCATGTAGTAGCCCGTTTCGTCGGTGACAGCAGTAGCTTTCGCATTGCCCGACACGATCTCCAGCGTTATACCAGGGATTCCCGTACCATCCTTGAAGCGAACGTAGCCTTCCACCTTGCCGCTGCGCTTACAAGCGCCCACAGCGATGGCCGTCTCGGAGTAGCTCATACCCTCGCAGTCGTTAGCGCCGAGCACCTTGTATTCATAATCCACGAGTGGCGACACATCCAGGTCTTCGTAGCCCATGTGGTCGAGGTCGGTTGCTATGGTGTCCCACGCAGTAGCGCCTTTCTCGCGGCGCAGCACCTCGAAATAGTCGATAGGATTACCATCGGTATCCCACGTCAGCAAGACGCTGCTCTGGCGTGTCAGCGTCAAGAGCGTCTTGTCCACCTTGCCGAAGCTCTCGTGGTAGAAGTCAGGGAGTGCCGGCTTAGAACATGAAGCATTTGCTTCATTAAATGACTTCATGATGAGCACAGCCTTGTCGTCATCTTTCTTCCAGACGTCGCCAAGCGAGGCTACCAACTCATCGGCAGTGGGGACATCGGCAAGGGCGTCAGTTTCCATAATAGGTTCGCTATATCCCCATGACCCGGCTTGTTCCTGCTTGAATATGACAGCCGCATCACTACTATACATTTTGCGATACTCTTGCTTCACTTCGCCCCAATCGTGGTATGATATGCAAGAAGTACTCTTGGCGTTATAACCCCAAGGGTGTGGATTGTTGTCGTAGTAGTAGCAGAATCCTGCATGGGCAAAATCATGGAAGTCTACATCTTCGAAAACACGATGCAGTTCCCAATTATCTGCACTATTTGCCCAACCTATGACTGCGCCTCCGTATGCATTTGAACCTTTGGCATATAGATAGCCAAACGACTTGCAATCCTCTATCCTAACAGTTGCTTTATCTGCGTGACCTATAATTCCACCTGCATAGCTATTTTGGGTTGTAACCTTTGCCTCCATATCCAGATTCTCTATGGCGATGGAAGGGGACGTGCCAGAAGCATGTCCTATGAGACCTGCTGAATGCATACCGCCATTGACATTACCCTTTACTGTCAGATTCTTAATAGTAGTCTTGTTGACAGAGGGGAATGGTGCGGCATAGTCGTTTGTTCCCCAATCGATGTTCACAGTCAGCACGTGCCCGTTGCCGTTGAATGTGCCACGGTATGGATAGGTGTCCATGCCTGCGTAGTATCCAGAATTAACCGTAGAGCCAATGCTTATATTGGCGTTCAGCACAGCATCTACATCATAACTACCTGCGGCAGATTTCACCATGTCGCAGAAGATGTTCCAATCGTCAGCACTGTTGATAATGATGAAGGTCGGGCTATACTCCTGCGTGGCGTAGCAGTTGCTGAAGGTTGCGAGGCTACGGTTTCTTGCGAACGACTCGCAGCCGTCTCGTTTCGTACCCAAGTGTGTCGGCGAAAACAGACCATTGTAGATCTTTACATTGCTATTGTTTTCGATCCAACCAATGAAACCACCATTGCTATGGCAATTTCTCCCCTTGAAGCTACCATCGAACAGGCAGTTGTGCATGGAGACGCTGCTACCACTACGTACTACGCCAATGAAACCGCCATTTGTAGCATCGCCATCCACCGAACTATTTATGGTTACTGACGAACGACAATTTTCTATTCTCACGTTGGAATTGGCAATCACCTGACCGATGAGTCCAGACCCATACCGAGCAGTAGTGGTGACAGAGCCAGCAATGTGCAAGTTGCGGAATGTAGCGTTCGGCGCTACATAGCGGAAGAGAGCCGCAGAACCTTCAGTCTGATTGACGTCGAAGTTTATCGTATGACCATTGCCGTCGAAGATGCCTCGGTAGGCAGTATCCGTTCCCGAACCAATGCTCAGGTCGGTACTTATGTCGGCATAGAGACGAGCGTTCACGTCGTACTGCCCCTTTGCGCTGCTAACCTTGTCGCGGAAAGTCTGCCAATCGTTGGCGTTACGTATGGGGAAGAAAAACTCCTTTACGTCCTTCATAAGGCAAATGGGCGAAGTAGCGCGATCTACGTAGACTTCAATATTGAAATTCACACACGGACGAGAAAGCGAAACAACTTTGTAGCGCTGTTCTATCTCGTCTTTAGTTAACTCATATACAGTGCTATCCACTATATCGTCTGCGCGGTTGGTAGATGTTACGCGCAACATAACTTTTGCACGGTTGTCCCATACAGCGCCATGCTCATCGGCATAATCCCACGCCACGCGCACGGTGTAGGCGCGCTCGTCTTGCCATTTAGCCGAATATGTAGATATACGCCTCAAGTGAAGGTCGTCCACGATGCACGAAGCCGTGGCAGCACACGTGTTGCCTTCCCAACCCCACGATTGCGTAATCATACGGCGTATGCGGTAGGTCAGTTTGTCGAGAGTGCCACCGTTTACGAACTGCTCGGCAGCAACGGCGTCAATCAGTGTGCTATCTACATATTCGTAGTTGGTCGTGCCGTTATCCATAGTGTATGGTACAGAGCCGATGGTCACGAAGTCGGCCTCCTTGCCCGTCAGAGATCGCTGGATCTCGAAGAAGTCGGAGTTGGTGATGTCGTTGGTGCCAGTGTATTGAACGGACCAGTTGAGTTGCACCGCAGCCTTGCCGTTGCCAGTAGGCGTGGCAGAGAAGCCGATGGGGGCGTGAACCATTGTCAGATTCTGAGTCTCCGACGAGATATTCTCTATGAGGTAGCCGCTATTGTCTTTGTAGCTCACCACGAGGCCGAAGTTTTCGTGCGGCACAGTGGCATCGAGGTATATAGTTCCACTGTTCTCGTTGTTTGGCAGCGTCTGCTTGACCGTGTTGCCATTGGCATCGGTGTATTTATAGTATACGGAGGTCAAGGAGGTAGAGCCCATGAACCAAGGGAGTTCCAATTTCCCAGCTTCGCTATATGACAGAGTGGCCATTGTAATCTGTGGGTTCACGACACTCTGCGCCTTAGGCAGGGTGATGTCGGCACTGGAAGGCGACACGGTATAGTGAGTGTCCCACGCAAGACCGTTAGTATAGTCGCACTTCACGTCCCACGTGAACTTGATCTTGCTGCCTAACATGTTGTATGGCACGCGCCACACGATAGTAATATCGTAGGTGTTGCCATCGTTGTTCTCGTAAATCTTACGGCGCAGGGTTTCGTCGGCTTTGGTCAGTGTAAAGTGACTGCTTGAGTTGCCTTGTGTCACGTCGAAGCTGCCGCCCACATTGGTATAGAACTTACACCAGAGGTCGGTGTCATCATTGTTGTGGCTTTTCTCATCTTTCGACCACCAAATGACGGTCTCGTTGGTGTGAGTGCCATCGGCATCCGTCCACGAGGCCTTTAGATAGCCGTTGTCCACCCAATCGTCTGCGCCCTCTTCATCATAGACAGGCATCTTGATGGTGATGGTGTTAGCGCCACTAAGCACAACGGAGTAGCGCCAAGTATCTTCCACATAGTCCGCTGCCGCCCTCTCTGGCATCAGCACCGTAACTAACAATAGCGTTAGCAAAATGGTAAGTTGATTTTTTGTAGTGTTCATATTATTGGTAGTTATAATTTACGAGTTGTATGGTCTGAATTAGGTGTCTATGAAAACACCTATTGAACAGATTCAGAAAGTTCTCTCAGTTTTTTATCACGGTGCTTTCTATGCCTTGTGTTTTTGTGATTATCAGATAGTTGAATATCTAAGTGTGTAAGTATTAATTGGTGAATATTTTTATCGTCAATGTGTTTTTACGAAAATAGTGTTAATAGGTTACAAAAGCTATTGGGCAAATTTGGAGACACGGTCCTTTATTTTGCCTTTCAATACAAACTGATTATCACCCAATTGAACGAATTTACACCAAACGAATTCGTTTCATTCGTAACAACTGAACGTATAAAATTAAACGAATGACAACAGATTACTTCGTCTGTTTTCGTTCGTTTAGGTGATTAATATTCTCAAATAGGAAAGCCCTACCCCACCACATTCGAGGGTTTACCAGCTATGAAGTTGCGCACATTGTTGGTAGCTATGGTCATTAGGCGTTCGCGAGCCTCTTTGGTTGCCCATGCTATATGCGGCGTGATGTAGCAATTGTCCAACCCAACAAGCGGATTGTCGGCGCGTGGTGGTTCGCTACTGAGCACATCGAGGCAAGCAGCTTGAATCTGGCCGTTCTTCAATGCATGGCTCAGTGCTTCTTCGTCTACGAGCGGACCACGGCCGCAGTTTATAAGTATGGCGCTGGGCTTCATCAGGCTAAGAGCGTGGGCGTTTATTATGTGGCGCGTGTCGTCGCAGAGTGGGCAGTGCAAACTGATGACATCGGCAGTGCGGAAAAGTTCATCTCGCGAAACGCTGCGTATGCCTTGCGGAAGCGCGGTTTTACTCGTCACGGCAACGACCTCCATGCCAAACGCAAGTGCGATGCGAGCCGTAGCCATACCAGTATTTCCAAGGCCTACAATACCCATCGTCTTGCCTTGCAACTCGATGAGTGGCGTATCGGCATAACTAAAATCTATGCACTTCGTCCAACGTCCTTCGCGGTTTTCGCGCGCGTAGTGATCTACATGTTGCGTGACGTTGAGCAGATAAGCGAAAACCATCTGCGCCACCGATGCAGTGCTGTATGCAGGAATATTTGTAATTACAATGCCAGCCTGTTTTGCCGCTTGCAAATCAACAACATTGTAGCCCGTAGCAAGCACGCCAATGTAGCGCAGCGAAGGCAATGCAGCTATATGTTCGGCAGTAATTATGGTTTTATTGGTGAGCGCGATTTCTGCCCCACTGAGTCGCGAGAGAACGCGTTCGGGCGCGGTGCGGTCGTAGATTTCTACCTCGCCGAGCGCTTTCAGACGGTCCCACGAGAGATCGCCCGGATTGAGCGTATAGCCATCGAGAACAACGATTTTCATACCTATAGATTATAGTTTATGAAGTCTAAAATAGCGTTTTCGTCATCAGCATCGAACCACTCGTAGGTATTGCGAAGGCGAAACCATTGCAATTGTCGCTTGGCGTAGTGGCGCGTGTTGCGAGCTATCTGGCGTTCGGCCTCCGCGAGGTCAACTGAGCCATCCAAGTAGCTAAAAATCTCCTTGTAGCCCACGGTGTTGAGCGCCGTAAGGTTGCGATGTTCAATCAGCGTTTGAGCCTCGTGCACAAGACCGTTTTCTATCATCATGTGAGCGCGACGATTTATGCGGTCGAAAAGCACTTCGCGCGGACGGTTTATAGCTATGCGAACAACGTCGAACGGGCGCTCTTTGGCAGCATTGGAGCGAAACGAGCTGTATGTAGTGCCCGACTGCAAACAGACCTCAATGGCGTGCAGCACGCGCCGCGGATTTTGCAAATCGGCCTCGGCATAATATTCGGCATCAAGTTGGCGAAGGCGTTCGCGCATGTGTTCGATGCCTTGCGTCTCATATTCTGCCATCACGGCGTTGCGCACCTCATCGCTTATGGTGGGGGCTTCGTCGATGCCGTTGCAGAGCGCATCAATATACATCATCGAGCCGCCCGTAAGTATAGCTATGCCGTTGCAGCGAGTGGTAACGTCGTTTACAGCGACAAGCGCCTCTTGCTCGTATTCAAAAGCGTTGTAATTATCTAATATTGAGCGATGTGCCACCAGATGATGCGGCACGGCGGCAAGTTGTTCGGCAGTAGGCGCAGCAGTGCCAATCTTCATCTCGCGAAATATCTGGCGGCTATCGGCTGAAATGATTTCTGTACCAAGTTGTTGCGCTATACGTATGGTCATGTCGGTCTTACCAACCGCCGTCGGACCTGCAATTACGAAGAGTTTCGGGCGCTGCATACTTATGTAAATATTTAGTTGAAACGCAGCGACTTAGCCGGCGTTATGTGCGAAACCACGTGCGATGGCGCTACCATCATCAACGTTGTAAATAGGAACGCGCCAACGTTCAGCACCGCCCAAACGCCAACGGGCAAAAGGATTGGCACGGTATCTAAGTAGTAATTCTCTGGATTGAGCTTCACGATGCCAGTTGTGGCTTGCGCAACGCATATCGCTATACCTACTACGTTGCCTATCAGCATTCCACGCCCAACGATGCGCATTGCCATAAGTAGGAAAATTCTACGTATGCGCTTACCGCGGCAGCCAAGGGCTTTCAACAAGCCGATGGTGTTGGTATTTTCCAAAATAAGTATGAGTAAACCGCTAATCATGTTGAGGCACGCCACAGCGATTATAAGTACCAAAATAACGGCAATATTCATATCGAGGAGCGCGAGCCAACCGAACATTTGCGGCTGCAACTCCGTGATGCTCTGCGTATGTAGAAACGTGTCGTCAGGGCCAATTATCGATGCGGTGTAGGCCGAGACCTCTTTAGTTATCGTGTTGAGATCGTCGAAATTATTTATAATGACCTCGTAGCCAGAAACTTGATTCGTCTCCCAATTATTGAGCGCTTGCAGTTGACGAATGTCCACAAACGCCATTTTGTCGTCGAACTCCGAAAAGTGCGAGTTGAATATGCCGCAGAGAGTGAACTTGCGCGCGCGAAGTCCTTTTGTACCAACGAAATACATACGTACGGCATCGCCAACGTTGAGTTTCAGCATATTAGCTATGCTGCGCGAAATATATATGTCGGAGCTGCGCGTGGTGTCGATATGTATCATGCGCCCATCTTCGAGGCACGAAGCAAGAAACGCGGTGTCGAACTTAGCATCGATTCCTTTGAGCGCAATGCCTTGAATCTCCTCGGTAGTTTTTATTATACCAGGCTTAAGTATGAATGGCTGTATGTGTCTAACGCCCTCAATATTAGCAATATTCGCTTCGAGTGCAGAATCTACTTTTATGGGCGTAGTTTCATAGCTACGATTGAAGTCGAGACTAACTATTTGCAGGTGAGTGCCGAAGCCAACAATTTTGTCGCGCACCTCTTGTTTGAAGCCGAGACCGATGGCTACCGCCACTATCATTATTGCCACGCCCAGAGCTATAGCTGCAGTAGCTACAGCCACCACAGGTCCCGAGAGTTTTCGGCTACCCACTTTGCTCGTGAGCAGACGTTGTGCAACGAAATTTGTGAATTTGCTATTCATCAGCAGCCTTCTTGCAACATTCTACGCTCATGTTCGAGTAGCGGCGAGCCACTCTCTGGCGTTCGTCCAGGATAGCATTTCAGTGCACGCGCCAAGAGGTCGATGGCTATGGCAAGGTCGTCGCAGTTGAGTACGTATGCGAGACGAACCTCGTTGCGTCCGAGCGTGCGATTGCTATAGAAACCCGACGCCGGCGCACACATGACAGTTTGGTTGTTGTAACTAAAATCCGACAGCAACCACTGGCAGAACTTGTCCGAATCGTCAATCGGCAGACGCGCAACGGTGTAGAACGCGCCTTGTGGCATTGGCGAATATACGCCCGGAATCTTATTGAGTTCGTCGAGCATGAAGTTTCGACGCTTGCAATACTCCTGATTTACAGCCTTGAAATACTCCTCAGGCACGTCAAGCGAGGCCATTGCAGCAATCTGTCCAAAAGTTGGCGGACAGAGTCGCGACTGCGCCATCTTCATTGCCGAAGCGAGCACATCTTTATTCTTCGTAGCTATCAAACCGATGCGCAAACCGCATTCCGAATAACGCTTCGACACCGAGTCGATCATAATTACGTGCTGTTCGCAGCCTTCGAGATACATAGACGAGTAGAACTTAGCGCCGTCGTAGCAGAACTCGCGGTAAACCTCGTCGCATATCAAGAAAAGGTCATACTTAAGTATAATTTCCTTGAGCAGCTGCATTTCCTGCTCGCTATATAAATAACCCGTTGGATTGTTTGGGTTACATATCATTATGGCCTTCGTCTTATTGGTAATTACGCTCTCAAACTCCTCAATCGAAGGCAGTGTGAAGCCATTCTCGATGGTCGACGTAACGGGCGTAACACAAGCACCGGCGCAAGCTGCAAATGCCTCATAGTTAGCATAGAAAGGCTCAGGTACAATCACCTCATCGAGCGGATCGAGACAGCTCATGAAGGCAAAGAGCACAGCCTCCGAACCACCACACGTAACGAGCATCTCGTCGGGCGAGAGGTCGATACCAACCGATTTGTAGTACTTAGAAAGCTTATGTCGATACTCGGGCATGCCAGCCGAATGCGAATACTCTACAATGGGGATATTGGCATTCTTTACCGCGGCAAGAGCAATGTCAGGCGTAAGTATGTCTGGCTGACCGATATTCAAATGAAATACGCGAATGCCGCGAGCTTTGGCAGCTTCAGCGTATGGCACCAATTTTCTAATTGGCGAAGATGGCATTATTACTCCTCGCTGTGATATTGAAGGCATGTGTAAGTGTTTATTGGTTACTTGCGCTGCAAAGATAACAGAAGTAAGCGATAAGTTTTGGCGTTATAAGTAGTAAGTATCAACAGAGCACAAAACTCAGAGAAACACTTAATCCAACCAATTTGCGCAGATTCGATTGATTGGCATTTATATACAAAAAAAGAGCGAATCCGTAAGTCAGATTCGCTCTTTGAAGTCTTGTGGGTGAAGATGGATTCGAACCACCGAAGTCGAAAGACAGCAGATTTACAGTCTGCCCCATTTGGCCACTCTGGTATTCACCCAAGCCACAAAATATTGAGGTTATTCACCTCTCGTTTGCGGGTGCAAATGTCGCTATTTTTTTCGTGTCTGCCAAAGGAAATCTACCATTTTTATAGCAGTAATTGCACATTCGGTTCCTTTGTTGCCAAGTCGACCGCCACAACGTTCTTCGGCCTGCTGCAGGTTATTGGTAGTTAATAATCCGAAAATGAACGGTTTATCGAACTCGATATTAAGTTGCGCAATGCCTTGAGTTGTGCCTGCACATACGTAGTCGAAATGTGGAGTGTCGCCTTTTATAACACAACCGAGGCAAATAACAGCATCAACATCGGTGAATTTTGCCATGTATTTACCGCCAGCTATAAGTTCGAAACTGCCAGGTACATATTTCACAACAATATCATCATTAGAGACGCCATTCTCTGTGAGGCCTTCGATAGCACCACGGAGCAGAGCGCCAGTAATGTTATGGTTCCACTCCGACACCACAATGCCGAATTTCATACCTTTTGTAGATGGTATGCTGTTCGGATCGTATTCCGAAAGATTTTTTAGTTCACTAGCCATAGTTATAGTTATGAAAAAAGGGCTGTCCAATAAATTCGGGCAACCCTCATATTTGTGCAAAAATTAACTCAATTATTTAGCAGCATTGATGTATTTCTCGACATCTCTGTTGATTTGATTTGTCGGATATTCATCTTTTATCTGCTGGAAAGCAGCAACAGCCTCATCTTTCTGACCATCGCGGAGGTAGAGTTTGCCGAGTTTGAAAAGGAAGATAGGCGAAGCAACTTCATTTTTGTTGCTTGCGGCTTTCTTGTAAGCTGCTACGGCTGCTTTGTTGTTGCCAAGTTCGCATTCAGCATCGCCAACGAGACCTTCAGCAAAGGTATTGAGGGTAGCGTCGTCGCACGAGAACGATTTGAGGTAGCGAATAGCCTCTTCGAAGTTACCGAGACGCAAGTTGCAAACGCCAGCATAGTAATTAGCGAGTTTGCCAGCAGGAGTAGAGCTATAGTCGTCGGCTATCTGAGCAAAGCCAGCGTTCACGCCATCGCCTTCGAGAGCCAAGCGGAAGCTATCTGCCTCAAAGTAATATTGTGCGTTGAAAATCTCTTTTTGAGCTTCTGCTTTGAGAGGCTTCAAATAGAAACTGTTTACTACTGCTATTATTACGATAACTGCCAAAATTGCAATGGCACCAATAGTTACTGTTTTTACATTCTTCTCGAAGAACTGCTCAGCGCCAGTGAGTGCCGACTCTACGTTCTCAAGACTTTTGTCAGTTTCCTGATCTACTTTGTTCTGTGACATTTTTCGGGATAGTTAAATTTGGGCGCAAATGTATTTTCTTTTGCTGTCAAAAACAATCGTTAACAGAACAAAAAACGGACTATTTGAAAATTGTCTTTGTAAACCTTTGAATCTTATCAAACTGCGCCACTTCGTCATATTTTATTGAAATGCATAAAAAAAGGCTGCCACCGAAATGACAGCCTTACATATTCTATTTATTTATTCAAAACTTCACGAATGAACTTGAGGTACAGCCGAAGATCTTGTTGTCGTACATCGCCTCAGCAGTGATAGCTGGTACGTAGTACGAACCTTCGTAGGTAACGCTAATGTCGATGGTAGCGGTGAATGAGCTTGCCGCACCAAGTTTATCAACATATGTATAGATGCGATCATCGCGAACATCTTGATAAGAGACAGCGTCGGAACCTGAGGCTTTCAGCACTTCCCAACCGGCTGGCAAAATGTGCGTCAATGCAATAGACTCAACTTCGCTATATGTGGTGTTGCGAACGGTCACTACGGCGCGTAACGTATTCTCTGTTAGGTTGTTGATATTAACCTCGTTGCCCGTCGTTGAACTATAATATTTCACCGAAATATCGAGACCGCTGTCTATTTTACGTACTGAGTCTTGCACAGCTTTGTAAGTATTTACACAAGTTACGTGCAGGTTCGATTCTCCTTTGTTTGCAATCTCAAACGACTTGCCGTTGGCCGTGTAACTATTGCGCCACATAAGTTTTTCGCTACTTACTTTGTCTCCATTTACGCTGAATTTTAGCTCTTTAGCCGAGCCAAATTTTTGATAATATTTTGACATGGCATTTATAGAAAGCGATAGATAATCGCCGCGCCACCAGATGTTGTTGTCTGCAAGGCGAGTGCGAATCTTCTCAGCCATAACGTCGGTTTGAGCATCGCCGGTAGTCACCATAGCTATAAGTACTTCAGGATGAACAACTGCATCGCTGATGTTCGACCACATCTCTTTAGCATAGTTACGATGACCAGCCAACGCGTATGCCGCAGAGAGACGAGCGAGAGCATAAGGCGAAATTCTGTCGCGCGATTCACGCATGCGGTTCATGGTCGACAAATCGGCGTTGCGGGCTGCCGACAAGGCGTATAGAGCCATGGCGTAGGCTTCTGTCTCATATCGCGAACTGCCCGATTTCCAGTTCTTTACAGTACGTTTTAGATATGCCGACAAACGACTGCTGATGCCTTCGGGCACGTAGTAGCCGCAATTCTGTGCTTCGGTGAGGAATAGGCTTACGTATGCTGAGTTGTAAACAGATGGCGTTGAGCCGTTTGGCCAAACAGAGATGCCACCGTCGGCAGTTTGGTAGCTTGGCAGTTTGCTTATAACCGTCTTCACCGTCTCTTCTACGCCACGACGCTGCACCTCGTTGAGTTTGGTGAACTTATCGAGGAGCAACTGTGGGAAAGCCTTCGAGGTGATTTGCTCCGAACAACCGTATGGTATACCGAGCAAGAATTTCAAGCGATTCGAGAGGTTGAGCGGCTTCACGCCGGAAACTTCAAATTCCACTGTACCCTTCGCAGCATCAAACTTGGTTTTCGAGTCGGCTGCAACGGACTTTTCGGTTGTGGTAATTATGTTTTGACTCACAGCGCGAATTGGCAGATTCACAGTCGCAGTAGATTTGTCGTCGAGGCCTTTGGCAGTGAGGCGCACCTTGACGCTGCCTTCAGTCTTGCCAGCTTTGAGTCGGAATGTCACACTCTGGTCGCCCGACTTGTTGAACGTCAGGCTCTTCGACTTACTACCAATAATCTGTGCATCGCCATCGACGGAGATTGAGGTCTCTACTGTACCCGACTTCTGCGTATTGGCGAAAATGGTAGCCGTAACGGTCGTTTCGTCGTCGACGCCCAAGAGACGCGGCATAGTAGGCAGCACCATAACTGGCTTAGTAACTTTCACAGTCTTCTCGGCATTGCCGTATGCCGCGCCATCGGCAGCCACAACCATCACACGCACACTACCTACATAATTAGGTATATCTATATTATGCGTGTTTTTGCCATTCGACTTCAACGTGAACGGACCTGCGAAGTATACCATAGGTACGAAACGCTTCTGCATCGTCTTGCTGTTGGCATTGAGCGACTCGTCGCCACCGATGCTGAACACCTGTTCTATGCGACCGCCGAACGCACCACTTACGTTATTATAAAGATCCCACATACGTACGCCCAAAGCCTCGCGACCGTTGAACAAATCCCAAGCGTTTGGCGTCTTGAAGCGCGTCAAATCAAGCAAACCATCGTCCACAATAGCGAGCGTGTAAGCCATTGCGCGACCGTCTTTCTCGGTAACTGTAATCTTACACTTGCTCTCGGGGCGAATCTCGTCGCTCATATTTATGGTGGGTACGAGTTTGCTACGCTCCGAATTTACGGACACCGATTTTATGCCATAGAGTCGTATCGGGCGATCGTTATTCGTCTGATTATAAGGCTGAATGAGCGATATGTATATATACACATTCGGCAACATCTTGTCGGTCGTAGGTATACTTATGGTTGTCTTGCCCATGCCACAATTGACGAGCTGCGTAGATATGATGTGCGCGCCACGACAAACGCTAACTATTGCGCAACTTGACTCCGACGATGGTATGGTCACTTGCATCGTTTCGCCAACGTTGTAAGCCTCTTTATCGGTAGTTATATCGAGTACCGTAGCAGCCGACTGACCTTCTTCGCCAGCGCGATGCGAATAGTAATCGGTATCGAACCAGCAAACTACGCCTGTGCTATGACCGCTTTGCTTGTTGGTAGCGCGAATCAGGTAACGTCCCCATTCGCTGAGATTTACAGGGAACGTAGCTTTGCCGTTGGCATTCGTAGTTACGGTGACCTTCTTCACTGGTCTGTGCGAGCGGTCACTAACGTACGAAGCAAGAGAGCCGTTGCTCGAATCCCACCACCAACTCCATTCCATCTTATATACAGAAACCTCCAACTCACTGTTGGCCACAGGTTTACCGTTCGTATCTACGCTTACAAGGTCGAATGTGTGTTGTTCATCGAGCGTATAGAAATCTAAAGATTCATCGTCGGCAGGCTCTTTTATGCCAACATACTGATTATAAGGCGAATAGAGCATGCGCTGAGCATCAATACTGTACTCACCCGAAGGCTCGTAGACGCGCGTTGAGAGGTTGCACATCACCTTGCCTGGTGCTCCGTTGATAGCTTGTGCAATGCGAATCGAAGCGTTGCCATCGGCGTCGGTGGTGCTTTCGGCAATGCGCGTTTCGTCGCTCGTCCAATCACAAGCAGGGTCGTCGAAGGTGAAATTTTTGTAGTTGCTCCACGTCGTCTTGGTCTTGCTGAATGAGGCATCGATGCTATAATTGAGGTTATGAGCCGTCATTCCAGTGAGCCATTCGGTGTGCAGGTTGAGCGGCGAGTTGTATTTCAGTTCATCGCTTGTAGAAGTGAGATCAATTTTCAATCGGTTAGGCTTGATGGTCTCTATACGTATGCTCTTGCTGAAGCCAACGTCGCCCACATTAACGTAAGCCGTCCAGCTGCCGGTTGGAGCATTTGCATCGGTAGGTATATTATATGTATACAAACCGCTAACACCATTACTATTTACGACGCGCGTCTGCGTCTGTCCGAGAGGGTTGTCGAGGCGAAGGCTCACCGGATAGTTTTCGGGCAGAGTTTTGTCGGGGTCGTAGAGCATGAACGAGATGTGCAACGTATCGCCCGGACGCCATACGCCGCGCTCGCCATATATATAGCCTTTGATACCTTTATGTACAGCCAAACCACTGACATCGAACGTACTCGTTGAGAGGCTTTCACCTGGCGCTACGCGTAAGTAGCTGAAATCTTCGTCGTTACGAGCAATGGCATAAATTGGTGTAGAACTGTTTAGCAAACTGAACGTAGCTATGCCGTTGCCGTCGGTAGATACTTTGCCAATCGACTGATTTTGTTTGCCAAACAGCTCAATATCGACGCCACTCATCGGTTGTGCGGTTTGCAGATTTATAGCTACGATGCTCATTTCGTTGGCGCCATTGGCAAGAGCCGACAGTCCGATGTTGGTAGCAAGCACGTTTCGACGTTTCATCTTCGTGCGATAGTAGTTTGCACGCGAAGGATCGTCGTCGCTCCACCAATAGTCGTTGCTCTCATCATAATTACTATAGTAGCTCCACGTGCCGTTGTCGAATTGCCGTTTCAGGTCGGCAAAGTCGGCTTTGTCGCGCGCGTAGGCTTGCTCTTTGGTCTCTTTCTGAAATTCGGTTTCGTCCCAAGCGGTGAGTTCTGCGCGCGGATTGAGCTCCACACGATAGATAGCGCCTGGTTCGGTCTGCATAATATCGCTAAGGTCGATAGAGTAATGTCCCCAATGTTTGATACGGTTTGGATCACCAGCATCGTCGAGGAAAAGTGTCTTAACAGCCACAGGACGAGCTACATACATAAAATTCTCTCCATCGATAGCATTTATATCGCCACGCTGCAAAGCTTGACAAATATTTTTCTGGTAGATATGAAAAACGCGCACCTGCACACCGCGCATATAAATGGCTTTGAACGGTATTTGAATGGTGCTACCATTGGGCACAATGACGCCCGAAGTGGCAAACTCCACACCTGGTTTTTCAACATCAACGTGGAACTCGCGCAACTTTTCTTTTGTTGCCTCATCAATGATGAGCGTTTCGCCTGTTGTGCAGCGTATGTCGGTTGAAAGTATAATGGCAATTTTCTGTTTGCCGTAGTCGGGATAGAGGCGTAGTTTGTTGCCTTTCACATCAACAACACGCGACTCGTTGTCTTTTATGTAAGCCAAGCCCATCAAATTTTGCTTGGGGTCGATATTCTTATTGAAAATTATCTCTACATATTTCGTGTCGTCGCTCATCATGCGTACATCTTGCACGCGGAACTCGTTTTGCGGCAACACATCTACCGTCAAAAGTGTCGATCCTGCGAGGCCACTCTCCTTGTCGCTCAGCGCTTCTACAGACAAATAGCGCTGCTCTTTGGTGGCTTTCACTTCGCATTTTGCAATGTGCGTCAAGCTGTTAGGCGTGTGATTCCACTCAACTTTCAATGGCTTATCGCTGAAATTTATCAAGCTCTCAACTTGCTTATCTTCAACGAAATCCGAAGCCGTCAGTTGGAATGTATATACGTAATTATTATTCGCCGTCACATCCATATTGGCAAACGCAGCACGAAATTCGAGCGCTGTGGTATTGAAGTAGAAGGTGAATTCGCGCTCATCATCGTTGACGTCGTTGAACCATTTCGAGAGGTCGACGGTCATGGTGTATTGCGTTTGAAAAGGCAGCGCACCGTCGGGGATAAACTGCAGCGTACGCTCGTTGGCGTAAACGAAGCGACCCGGCGTAGACGGCTTTATCTTCATCACGTCCGATACAGGAATAGTAGATCTCAACGTGTCGGGAATGTCGGCCGAGAGCTCCAAAATTATGTTGCTCCCCACGCGATTTATGGTGCCTCCCGTGAACGACGATACATAACTATTATGATTAGGAATAAGATTTGGCGAACTTGAATTATCGCCCGAACACCCTGCCATACTTATAGTTACAAGCAATAGCAGCAACGTTTTTACAAAAGCTTTCATCGTTTTATTTGAATATTTATATCTCTTTTTTTACTCAGCACAGAAACTTCTACGAAGTTAGCTAATAGTGTTTTGAATTAATAACTACAAATGAAAAAGTAAAAGAGAGTCGCCATTTTACCTTTAGCGTAGAGTTTATAGCGTAAAGCTTAAAGTAGACAGAAATTGTAACGACACTACGCTCTACACTTTACACACACATCTTTATTCGTAGATATTTTTT
>JAFYCM010000066.1 GCA_017539645.1 Bacteroidales bacterium | reverse complement strand
TCGGTGCCGCTAACGGTTACGCTGTAACGGGCTACAGCCTCGCCACTCTTCAGCAACTCTGTCAGAGCCTCGTCGATACCCTCTACAAAACCATCGAGGTTGGCGATACGCCTAACACCGCTCTGGAGATCGGCAAGCTTCACATCACGAACGTCGCTGTAGATGGTGGTGCCATCGATGGTGGCATAGACACGAGCATGATAGATGGTGTTCTCGTCTTCTGGGGCGATTTTCAGCATCCAGCAGTTGTTGTCGTCAAGCACGCTGGCTGGCATAGTGGTAGTAGCATCAGTGAGACGTTCGGCAGCCGCCTGTATCACGCCTTCACCATTGAGAGTCAATGCATCGCCAGTGGCGGTTGTGCTATAGATGATACCTACGGCTGTTGCCTGCGCATCGGCAATAGCTTGGAACGAAATCTTGTCGTTGATGCGGGTAATGGAGGTGAAGCCTACTTTGGCACTCACTGCGCTACCATCATACACAGCGCGGAGTGTGGTGTGGGCGTTCATTGTCAGCGTCAGCGGATTGCTGCTGCTCACTGGTCGTCCGTCGGCTTCCCAATATGAGAAGGTCTTGCCGCTCACTTCTGGAGCACTGATGGTGGCCTTGTCGCCGAAACCGTAGCTGCCAGAAAGGTCAGCCGACCACTCACCGTCAACATAGACATTCAATTGTGTTTCTGGGACAAAGACGAGGCTCATATCGAGCTTACCTTCTTCTGATTCGTTATCATATCCAACCGTACCAATATTAATTGGTGCTGCCTTCTTGACAGATTTGGTAGGAATATTATTAATAGTTGCGGCAAGCGCGTCGGTATAAATAGTATAGATTGCTCCACTTCTTGTCTTGAATGTCATCCAGCCGATACCATAAATATAGTGGTTGCCATTGTTCTTCTGGGCGAAACGCAGCGGTGGCAGCGTAGCCATTGAGCCGCTCATGCTCTTGGTTTTTGCATTGGCAACCCAGTATATTGGAGAATATTTTTCAACGTTAATTGGCGTGCCTTTATACATACATTTCGCTAATTGCGTTGCATCCATTTTGTTCAAGACATTCTCCTCGGTTTCAACATAATTGTATGTGGTAGCTTTATCATTCATGTGACTTGCGACTTCATTGAATGATGAGATGGCATCCCATCCTCCACTGGTAAAGAAGCTCACTGCTCCCAGTGCGGCCCCCATACCTGCAATTATTCCCTTGCATTCATTATCGTACGACACTTTTACTTCCTGAATATTATAATATGAAATGCCGTTGTTGTCGCCCATCTTAATGCCACCATCCACAAAAGTATAGCCGTCGGGGAGCTTGTAGTTCATTTGGAACAGGATATTGTCCATCGTATAGGTCTTACCATTGACTTCCGCAAGGTCATCATATTGACGGGCATTCAGTTCCACCGTTGGTGCCGTAACAGGATTGACGTAGAGAGCGCGCACCTTCATGCTGCAAGGAATGATGAACGATACTATTTCGTATGCCGTCAGATCGTACCATGAAGCACCGTTGTTAGTGCTGTACTGCCACTTGGAGAATTGTAGGTTACCCCAGTTGTGCGGAGCATCAATGGAAACCTCCTGATTCTTCTTCGCCTCCTGAGGGAATTCCAACATTCTCTCGGTGTATGTGCCGTTTGACCACTGCCCGTAAGAGACGTCGAGCGTCACCGTCGTAGGTATTGACGGATCTGTTAAGCCACAAGCGCACTTGCCGTTAGCACCGAATGAGTGCGATTCCACCTCAACATCGTCGCAGCCGCATACCGCAATATGAAGGGATGATTCATACTTCTTATATTTTTCCAATTGGCTACCGAAGGCGCTGATTTTATAGCATGTGTAGTTGTGCACGTGCTTCCACTGTGCCGTCAGTTTTAGATTATTGGTGATAGGCGTACTGAGGTCAAATGCAGAACCCTTGGCAAAGTATATGCCGTTCTCTGTGACAGCCTCGCCAACAGTCCAACCATCGAAGGCATAGCCTTTTCTTGTAGGATTAGCCGCAATTGTCAGAGTCGTGCCGTATGCTACGGGATTGACACTGCTGCTGCCCGTACCTCCGTTCAGATCCAACGCGATGGTGAAGTTTCTGCGGTTCCAGATGGCATTCAGTATGGTGTTTTCACTGATAGTGATTTCGTCACCAGCACTGTAGATTTTCTCCGTCTGCTCTGAGGCTGTGCCTTCAAATCCTCTCCAACCAGCAAAATCATATCCGTCTTTTACTAAGGTGTTTGCTGGAACTTTGACAGTACCCGCTTCGGTTACTACGCCGCTTTCATCTGTTTTGCACACTGCAAACTGATACGTCACACCATCGCCCGATTCGGCTTCGGAGAGCGTATTGTCTTTATAGGTAGTGATATTGTTTGCGTCTGACACAAATGACGCAACTACTACTTTGGCATTACCGCCGATGATGGCATATTTACCGCTTGTAACATCTGTCCATTCCACATTCTGACTGACAATGGCGGTGCTCAAAGCCTCATTTTCAATATTTGTCATCAAGGCAATCTTCTCTTCATCGGTCGAAGGAGTGTTAGCTGCAACAAAAGCAACCTTTGTCGGGTCAAAGGCTGAAGTCATCGCCAACGACCATACCACCGTATTGCCCATGGTAGCTCCATGATTCATTGGTGTATAGCCAACAACCTCGTTAGCCCCCTCTGTTTTGGCAATCTTGCAAAATACCACATCAGGATTTGCCCCGTCTTGAGGCTGATACAACACGGTGAAGGTTTTCGTCTTTGCGAAAGTGACTGTTGCCGTTAGGTTTCCACTTTCAATGTATGGCATAGTGCCCCAAAGCAAAACCGTGTTAGCAGGCACATAAATATTGTTCTCGGTAGCGTATTCGATGTAAGCTTTATATTCATCGGAGGTGAATTCCGTTGTGCTTACGTCGTCTGTGTTGAACGAGATAGCAAAGTTGTACCCATCGTCGTTGTTGACGCGCAAAATGAATTTCTCGCCCACTTTTTTGTTCAGTGAGTTGACCTCGTTGTATGAATCGTTCAGCAGCAAAGCCGTTCCGCCATTGCCAGACGAAGTGAGTGCCACGGGCATAGGATTGTTGGTGATGGTGAACTCTACCGAGGCTGTGACTTCACCTGTGGTATCCTCACCAGTTTTTACGTCTGCCAACGTAACGGTAGCAGTATATGTTCCAGGCTCTACGACGTTTTCCGCGTCTATCGTAGTGCCGTCTTTTGTGTAGACGATGCTCGGCGCAGTAGTAACGTCAGGTATGTTATTCTCTACCGTTGCAGCCTTTGCTGTGCCATTATATGCGAGGTTTGTTGGCGCTGCAATGGTCAGCGTAGCCTTGCTTTCAGTCAAGTAGCATTCGTCAGCGCTGCATGTGGCCGTTATTGTAGCACCTTCGGCAGAATAGATGAAGTTGTGGGTGTGAGCATTCTCGAAGTAGGCTTCGAGGTCAAGGCGATCCGTCTTTGGCATCGTCAGCGTGTAGGTGCCGTCGTCATTGTCCTTCACTTCAACACCTTCACTCCATCTCTTCAAGACGTAGCCCTCGACAGGTGTAGCCTTCACAGTCACCTCAGTGCCAGGGAGAACGGAAGCCCTCATAGTATTATACGCAACAATATTCGACTCGCCAAGAGTGAAAATGATCGGGGTTGCAGACATTTGGCAATCAGGCAAGGTAACTTCGTTGGAATTTCCTTCCCATACTAAATCTCCTTGATAGTTGCCATTAGTCGCAAGGAAAACCCATCCATTCCCTGGAGTAACAGACGAAACATATTCGCCAGTTATTCTTATTTTTCTGAATGGTTCTCCATCGGAAATAAACTTGATTTCAGCACCGCTGCTGAAGCTCCACCCCCAATCGTTCCATTCAGGATTGCCCGCACTACTTGTCTCCAATGTAATGCCATCAAACGTATTTTGAGTTGCGCTATTGTTCCAATCTGATTTACCATATGATGACCACTGAATTGACTTTCCACTATTCAAAATCTCCACAGTTCCCCACTCATCATTGTTGCTCGACAAGGCGAAATCAGTGTAATTGATAATTTCATAATCCACGCTTGCCGTCTGCTCCTCGACCGTAATTTTGGCGGTGTGTTGACCTCCACAGAATGGAGCGTTTTCCGTTTCGAACGAGTCATCGCTGTTGCTGTAGTAGACGTACCTGATGGCGGTAGCATCGACAGCAAGACCGGTGGCTCTATTGAAGACATCGAGCCCCGTAAGTGTAGCTGCGGGGTTCTTCGCCGAGCCGCTGACGGTCATCTCTGGAGCTTCTATTGTCAGCGTCGTTTTGCTATCTGTCAGCGGACAATCCGCCTCACTACAGGTAGCCGTGATGGTCGCACCTTCGGCAGAATAGATGAAGTTGTGGGTGTGGGCTACCACGACCTTGACATATTTTGCGGAAGGTTCGCCGGAAACCTCAGCCCAACTACTGCCGTCGTCGCTTTGATAGATTTTGCCAGAGGAAACTGTTGCCGAACTGAAAGCTCCGTAATATGAGCCGTCGGCGCCTGTTGCTAATAACATACCACTCTTAACTATGATGTTGCATTCATAGAGTCCTGTTTCGCCGTCGCCCCAATTACCACCATCTCCACCAGTAGCATTCACAATTCCGCCGTCAACAATAACGTTAGATCCCGTAGCATTATACCAATTTGTCCAACTACCATGAATGCCACAACCACCCCCACCACTGCTACTGCCTGTTTTTTTGCCGCCAGTGGCATTAACAACCGTAGAATTTTCTACTATAAGCGTACCACTAAGGTAAATGGCACTTTCACCATCATAGGAATAGTCAACGCCGATTACCTCTAACGTTCCGCCTCCTGTGATATGCAGAGTACGGTTTTCTCCAATGGTGATAGCACCACAAGATCTATAAGAATATTCATCTTCTGCTGTAGAACCATCACCCTTAACCGTCAGTGTCACGCCTTCGGGGATAGTCAGCGTCGCATCACTCAAAATAGTAATGTCACCAGTATGCTCAACATCTTTGAGAATCGTTAGCGTGCCATTATCCCATGCTGCGAGGGCATCGGCAAGTGATGCGTATTCTGTTGTAGCATCTCCAATGGTTACGCTGGCAACCGGAGCATTCACTACCCAAAAGTCTCCGCTATTATATGCGGTATACCCGTTTTTCAGCAAGTCCGATGGGTCGAAGCTGAATGTGCCTCCAGTAATATCTATTTCTCCATCGCTGCCAACTATGTTCCCGATGATTGTACCGCCGCTAATCGAAGCATTCGAACCACCTAGGTTAATAGAGTTACATGCACTTTCGATTTTACCTCCCGTCATCGTAAATGGACCTTCCCGTACACTAATCCCAGCGTTACCACTGCCAATAAAAGATAGAGTACCGCTTTCCAACGTCAACGATCCATTGTCACTAATTATTATCGGAGAACCACCCACACTGCATATTAATACTCCGTTCCCACCAGTTGACGAATCTATTATCTTCACAGATGCATTGCATTGTAACCAAGTTACACTCAACGTATGCCCATTCAAGTCAATTGTTATATCATCATCTAAAGCATAAAAAAGACCTGTTTTAATATCTGCTTCCAGCTTCACATAACCGCCATTCGCGACAGCATCTACGAATTCATCGAAATTTTGAACCTCCGTTACGGGCTCACTCGCATACGCCGTCGGACTAAGCCCTAAAGTCAGCCCCAGCACCATAGTGAGGCTGAGCAAAAATTTAGAAATGTGTTTATTCATATTGATTTATTTTATGTGTTTATAATCTTGTGTATGTATAACAAAACGCACGCAGGCGATGCCCTCTCGTGCGCCGAGAAAGCACCGCCTGCTATGGTGGTAATATGGATAACAATCCTATCTTGCCCGGCTGGTTGGTGATTATCAATAAGTTACGTATGTGTGAATGATTGCTATTCATAGTTATGTACGATAATTTGAATGTGTAATTATTATGTGTCAATCATGCTCCTATTACGAAGGAGTGTGAACAAAGGTTGCAAGAAGAATTACGAAATCCAAATTACGAGCGTTTATAATTACGAATTTTCGTTCAGGCGGATTTGCAATCCGCCGTCTGTGAATCGCGGATTTGAAATCCGCAAACTCAGTAGTCGGGGATTGCAAATCCCCTCCAACAGGAAGCAACGCGAAGGATCTCCTCGCGTATGGGATTCTTCACCGCGCTCAGAAACGAAGTTCGGCGAAGCCAATGACAATGCTGTAATCCCCGCATAAGCCCATCGTAAGCCCCGAGTAAGCCCCTCGCAATGATTTCCAAAGGATTTGGCCGAATAGCGCAACGTATCGCATTACAACGCAACGTATCACATACAAGCGCATCTTTTGGCGTGCTAACGCGTTTTTTGACTCTTTTTCACGTGCAAAAGTGTTTTTTCGCAAATCCTATTTGTTAGTCATGCCTTTTTCTCTTTTGTAAAGTTTACTTTTGCCCTTCGAAAACAAGTAAAACAATTAATCGCCATGATGACCTTTTACGTCAATAATAAAGGCTTCGAGGTTTCGGAGCGCTGGGTGTCGGGCTGCTGGGTGAGCGTAGAAAATCCTACGGCCGAGGAGCGTAATTACTTACTTGATGGATTAGGAGTGCCGGAGTCGTTTCTTTCCGACGTAGAAGATACCGACGAACGCGCGCGCCGCGAGGAGGACGAGGGCTGGCAACTCTTTGTCATTCGTGCTCCTTGGCGAAAGAATGAGAGCCGCATCGATTATACCACCGTTCCATTAGGTATAATTATGAAAGACGACATCTTCGTCACCATCTGCAACTACAAAATTGAGATGCTCGACGACTTTGTGGTCTACACCATTCGCAAACAAATCACCGTAAATAGTAGCTACGAACTTGTGCTTCGTTTGCTTTTGTCGACATCGGTTTGGTTCTTGAAATACCTGAAACACATCAATATACATATAAAAAGTGTTGAGGCCGACATGCAGCGTTCGGTGCGCAACAAACAGATTCTTGAGCTGCAGCGCATCGAGAACTCACTCGTCTTCTTCTTCACATCGTTGAAGGGCAACGACGTGCTTTTCTATCGTATGGCTCATTCCAAAAACATTGCTGATGTCTGTGATGAAGACCTGCTCGAGGATGTAGAAATCGAGCTGAAGCAGGCCGAGGAGACTACCTCCATCTACCGCAACATTATCCACTCAATGTCAACGAGTTATTCATCGGTCATCTCCAACAATATCAACCAAACCATGAAGAAACTCACCAGCATCACCCTAATAATGATGTTGCCTACATTGGTTGCGAGTTTGTATGGAATGAATGTGCCTAACTATCTCGAATCTAACCCGTTAGCATTCTTCTATATCATCGGGTTGGCTATTGTTCTGAGTGTAATTATGTATCTATGGATGCGCAAACGAGACTTTTTTTAGAGTCCTTTTTTGCCTAATTAGTTAATATTCCATCTGTTATGAAAAAAATCCTGTTTGCAATATCGATATTTGCACTTATGCTTATATCTTGTTCGCAAGGTGCTGACTATAAATATGTTACTATACATACTACGTATGGCGATATAGTCATTGAACTCTTTGACGATACGCCCAATCATAGTCGCAACTTTGCCAATCTTGCGGCCTCTGGTCAGTATGATTCTTTGCTATTCCATCGAGTTATAAATGGATTTATGATACAAGGTGGTGACCCCGATTCGCGTAACGCTGGAGCCTACGACGAACTTGGTCACAACGAAATAGGCTCAAAAATTGATGCCGAAATTCTATTCCCTAAGCATTTTCATAGACGAGGAGCCGTGGCAGCTGCTCGCAATGGCGACAGTAGCAATCCCGAGCGAAAATCGTCGGGCTCGCAATTCTATATTGTGCAAGGCAATGGACCTCTTGCCGACTACGAAGTGAATGAAGCTGAAGAGATGCATATGCAGAAGTTGCGTCAGAAAATCTTCTACGAAATACAGCCTAAATATCAAGATTCGCTTGCATATTATCAGAAGCATGGCATGTCTGAACAGCTTGTCAATCTGCAAATTACGGCTATGGGCGAGATTGACGCACGCGTAAAAGAGATGGGCGAATTTCACTATCCCGATGAAGTTCGCGAGGTTTACAAACGCGAAGGTGGCGCTCCGCATCTCGACGATAATTACACCGTATTTGGCCAAGTGATACGCGGCATGGAGGTTGTCGATTCGATAGCTCACGTGATGGTGAACATCAACACGCAGCGCCCCACGGAAGATGTGCGTTTCAGCATGACGGTTAGCAACTCTATCGACTAAAAAAAGATGAAGAAAATCATTGCCGCCATCGTAGCTGCGCTATCGTTCGCATACACCGAGGCTCAGACATACAGCGTAATCATACATACAAACAAAGGCGACATCACCGCCGTGCTTTTCGACGATACGCCGCGTCATCGCAACGAATTTGTGCGCCTTGCTCGTGCTGGACATTTCAATGGTACGCTTTTCTATCGTTCGGTGCGCGATTTTGTCATTCAAGGCGGTTCGAGCGATTCGCGCAATGCCCCAGCCGGCAAGCACATCGGCTATGGCGACGAGGCTGTAAATATCGATTCAGAGTTCACCAAGAAGCACTTTCATAAGCGCGGCGCCCTCTGCGCACCACGTCAGCCAGACAAGATTAATATGCTGAAAACGAGCGACATATCGCAGTTTTACATCGTCTGCGGCAAAGTCTATCCTGACAGCATTCTCGATAAGATTGAGAAATCGATAAATATTCCTATAAAAAAACAGCTGCGCAAGCTCTACTATCTACCAAATAAAGAGCGCCTTGCAGAGCTAAAAGCAACCGACAAGGTGGCATACAACGCCCTCGCCAAGGAGATTCGCGACAAGATGGATTTTGAGTACTCCATATCGGACCACAAGGAGTTTACGCCCGAGCAACGCGAAGCCTACACCACCATTGGTGGCACTCCCGAACTCGACAACGAATACACTGTGTTTGGGCAAGTTACGAGTGGCATCGATGTAGTTCAGCGCATAAATAAGCAAAAGACCGACAAAAACGAACGCCCATTGGAGGACGTGAAAATCATTCGCATTGAAGTGATTGAGAAGTAGTTTCGTTCAATTACTAGTTATGAGTTACGAGTTACGAATTTTCAATTTTCAATTTTCAATTGAATAGATCACCTAATTGAACGAATTAATACTAACGGAGATTCGTTTCATTCGTATTGAGGTTGCCTTCCCTACGAATTGACACGAACCGCATTCGGCTCAATTCGTGTTCATTCGGTGATGATTTTTCAATTGTCAATTCTCAATTTTCAATTTTCTAAATGATAAAGCTCCTATACATACTTACGATAATCATCTGCATAGCAGGTTGTTCCGAAGAGAAAACAACAAAAACTAAAGCGAGCACAACCACTGCTAAGCCTACGTATTATGCTCGAAATATCGACAATATGGTACGCATAACATCGTATGATTTTTATGGGCAAAAGATTGCTGAAGCGCAAGGCGTATATATCGCTAAAGATGTGGTGGTTACACCGCTCGCATGGATAAAGGGCGCATTTTCGGCCAAAATAAATACAATGAAGAATCGACAAGCGTTCAATGTGTTTGGCTACGTTGCTGTCGATTTAGACGAGGGATTGGTGGCTCTGCGTGTGGCTCGCCGACAGAAAGAGGCTCTTGCTCCAATAGATACTACAATAATTAGCAGTAATGATACCTTATATACGCTTGATTATAAGCGTAATAACATAAATAAAACCATTGTGAATATTGTTGACGATGGTTTGCAAACCAACCTTGCCATTGGCTCTGCAATTTTCGATGAAGCAGGCAACTTGCGTGGCATTGCCGACAAAGATAAGCGCGTGATTAGCAGCAAAATAATTAGCAACCTGGCTAAAAATTGTGGCGAGAACCACGAGAATCTCTATTCGCTCAGACTGAAGAGCAACAAGGTTTATCCGAGCTACAAGACGATTAGCGGTTTCCGCATACGTACGAGCATGGGCAACATCAGCATTGCGCTCTACAACCAAACGCCAACATACCGCGACAACTTCATACGCCTTGTTTGTGACGATTTCTACGATTCTTTACTTGTCCATCGTGTGCTTCCTAACTATCTGATCCAGAGCGGAGCAGCCGATAGTCGTCATGCCAAGAAAGACGACCTCGTGGGTTGGCAAGGCCCGGGCTACACGCTGCCAATGGAACGTGCAAAAGGTCTTTTCTGTAAGCGTGGCGCGGTCTGCGCTTCTAAACTGCCCGAAGACCACAACGCCAGCAACCGCTCAGACGGTTCGCAATTTTTTATCATTTCAGGACGAAAATTCTCCAATAAGGACCTCGACGACATAGAAAAGGAGTACCACAAACACTTCAGCGCCGCTCAACGCGAGGCCTACACAACCATAGGTGGCGCGCCCTACCTCGATGACGATTACACCGTGTTTGGCTACGTCACCTCTGGTATGGACGTGGTGGACCGCATTGCCGCAGTAGAAGTCAACGGCGATAGACCTAAACAGGATATTCGTGTCTATGATATTGAGATGATTAGAAAGTAAGACTCTAAACAACACAAAGAATAATTCTGCAAAAATCTGTTCTTTCCGTGTCCTCTATGTTCTCTCGGAAATCGGAACTCGAAAATCTGAACTCGTAACTCGAAATTCGGAACTCGTAATTAGAAAAGGTAATTCATCTGCACATAGAAGCCCGATTCGCCATCGTTTTTGTTTAAGGCTTTGCCCCAGTCGGCAGAAACTACAAAGTTGGCGTTGAGAGAGATTTTCAAGCCTATGCCTGCCGAAGTGTGGACGTTTTCGCTATCGCCAGAAAAATATTCGGGATATTCATCGATGGGCACTTTCGATTCGTCTACGTTGTGCTCTTGCGTCACCATACCAAAGTCGGCAAAGAGGTTTGTGCCAACCGAGAATTGCTGTCCGAAGAGCATAAAACGCGTAAATATGTAGCGCAATTCTGCATTACCCATCACGCTACCATCGCCAACTATGCGGTTGCGTTTGATGCCTCGCATAGTCTTTGCACCACCAATGCCCTGCGATGTTGCAGATGTCAGCACAGAGGTGTTCCAATGCGGCAAGAGGTAAAACGGCTGCTCGCCCCACAGAAGTTGCTGCCAACCAACACGATACGCAAACACAAGGTCTTTATTGTGTAAATCGAAATACTGACGATGGTAGATTGTGAGTTTGCCCCAATTGTTGCCGTCGTTAGAGAGGAAACTGGGTGCTACGGCGATGAGCGCTTCGGTCCAGATTCCGCTCGTAGGGAACGCTTCGTTGTCGCGTGTATCGATGCCGAAGCCACCTCGTATGTATGTATCTACACCGCCATTCGCCTCTTTTGCATCGAGCAATCCCCAACGTACATATTTATCGTAAAGAGTCTCTACCTCAGGCAGTTTGTCTCGTAGCTTACTCAAGTCGACGCTGCCAATCTTCATATTGAAAACTGTAGCACCAGCTTGCCAAAATAGCGGACGGTCGTCGTAATTATGGCGTACGTTTAACATCAAGCGAGCCATACGACGTGCGTGGCGGTAGAATACGCGCGTGCGGTAATCGGAGCTTTCGTCATCAGTATAATCGTAATTATAGATAGACTTGCGGCCGTTGAAACCGTAGAAGTCGAGCGTAAGGTCGTTGAACCAAGTGAAATCGGCGGTAGTGCGTAGGCGAGGCAGCAGTGTGTGCGAGTCGAAATAGGCGCGCAGGAGCATCGTGCCAGCCACATAGCGGCTGCATTCGAGATAGAGCGAATGGTTATAGCGCGGATAGTTGGAGCCATCGCCATACCAATAGAGATTGGTAAGCACGCCGTACTGAAAACCGAGGTCATCGTCGTAAGCCACGGCAGGAAGAGCGCCGAAAGCGAAGCCTTTTTTTACGTATGTAGAATCGCGTTTTTGAGCATCAATAGCATTGAATGTCAGCGCAATAATGGCGCAAAGGATAAGTTTTTTCATGGCGGCAAATATATAAACCATTGAGGCTTTGGCAATTGTCAACTATCATTTTTCAATCTATATATAAAAATAGGGACTCGCCCTTCACGGACAAGCCCCCACACTATGCACACAAATTAATTAATATGAATTATTTGTTTTACTAATTATTTCTTTGGTGCTGCTTCGCCAGGTTTTGCAATAGACTGACGCATGGTAGTGTCGGCCTGCAAATTCTGATAACGCGCATAATCCATAATGCCAAGATTGCCATTGCGGAATGCCTCTGCCATAGCCTTAGGCACTTCAGCCTCAGCCTCTATCACACGAGCGCGAGCCTCTTGTGCCTTAGCCTTCATCTCCTGCTCGAGAGCCACAGCCATTGCGCGACG
>JAFYCM010000009.1 GCA_017539645.1 Bacteroidales bacterium | reverse complement strand
TCGGCCGTGATGATGCCAAAGGCTTGCACGTCTTGATAAATCATTGGCAAAATGGCGTAACCACCACCAAAACCTATCAGTCCGACTTTGAAAAATATGTAGAAAAGTTTGAGGTAAATCATTTTTCGACAGGCTTACGACAGAAAACAAAACCAGCTACGGCACCAAGCAGAATGCTCCACACGGCACTGAAATCGAACATCACCACTATCAGCGCCAACGCAGCCACCACAATGCCAAACTTGTTGTGTATGGAGTGGCACGCCTGACGAATGACGGTGTCGAGAATGAGCGCAGCCGAAGCCGCTTTGATGCCCACAAAGACCATCTGCACGTAGCGATTATCCTCGAATCCTTGCAGAAACATAAGTATGGCTACAATAGATAATAACGCTGGCAGAATAGTAGCTACGGCAGCCACCACCGCACCAGCTACGCCAGCCATCTGGTAACCTATAATTATACTTACGTTGATGGCCACAACGCCCGGAAACGACTGCGACAGAGCTACATTTTCGCTCATCTCGGCGCTCGTAATCCACTTGCGACGATTGACAAACTCGTCCTCGATGAATGGTATCATAGCCAATCCGCCGCCAAACGTGAAGAATCCTACACGAAAAAACGAACTAAAAAGCGACCAAAGTGAATGATGCTCAGCAGCCATCAGTCTTGAAGTTTTAGGTTGTCGATGCAGAAAAAGGGTGGAAAGTCTGGTTGCGAACTCTCGATTTCGAAGCGAAGTCCAAAAACCTGTCCAAGGCTCGTCAAATCTACTGTAGCCCAATCGGTTATACGTACATACTTAGCTGGATTGTCGTAAGCACAATCTACCAAGTCGAACGTAACGGACGAGCCATCGCTGCCATCGAAATTCAGACCATAAATATTGAGTTTCACATAATCGTTGGTAGTGAAATGCGGCAACACGAGCGAAGAATCGGCAGAAGTGAAGCCATATTTGCTTACGAGATATGCGAAATTATCGTTGGTAATATCGACCGATTTCACTGAATATGTACGCTCCGTGAAGAGAGCATACGCACCATTACCATAGCCACTCATAGCAGCGTAACTCTTTGATGCAGTGCCATTAAGCGTATAAGCGCAACCAATTGCCGACGTACTGAGCGAGGAACTCGTTGTGGTACGATTGCTGAACGCCATTCCGCCCCACATAGTTGTGTCGGCATTTATCTGCGTTGGAAAATATACGTCGCCAGCAACGAAATAGTCAGTCGGCACGGTGTCGGTCTGCATATATAGTGTTGATTTTGAAGGCACTGTAAAATTATCGAACGTGTCGAATTCGATATTTTTCACAACCGAGACGTGGACGTTGAAGGTATCGGCGCCGTTGGCATTCGAAATCATGAAGGTGAGGTCGTATTCGCGCATACCATCTGGCACAAACTCTAAGTTAAGCTCATCGCTAACCACCTTATTATCAACGAGCCACGCGTATGTAGAATTGCGGTCGTAGGTAATTATAGGTTGAAGCACAAGCGTGTCGGTAGGCGCAATTTCATACTCGCCCGACGACGAAAAATAGATTGTCGGACCAGGCGTGACAGCGTCGTCATTATTACATGCAGAAACGACCGTCATCAATATTATAGCGCACAAAAGTTTGATTCTCATAGTTTTACCTCAGGATGAGCGAATAGATAATCTAGCATTTCAGCAATTTGGTCTACGCTGAGACGCTTAGCAATGATTTTCTTGTTTTTGTCGAGCACAAAAATCTGCGGCGTACTCTTGATGTGGTAATATTTACGATAGCCCGAACGTCCGTATGGGTCGTAAACGTTCATCCACTCCTCAAGCTGGTGCTCGGTGATAAAATCTTCCCACTCCTTACGTTCCACTTGGCAGTATACGGCATAAATCTTAACGCCTTTCGATGCGAATTTGTCCCACACCTTCTTTTTCAGTTCAGGAATCTCCTTTTTGCAGTGTCCGCAACTCGGTTCCCAAAATACGAGCAACGTGTATGGTGCATCTACCTCGCTCAACTTGAACCACTCGTCGGTGACGGAAATCATATTCAAGTCTTTGGCTATCTGACCAATAAGCGTATATCGAATGCCATCAACTTGTTCGCGCAAATCTTTGATAAACTTTTCGTCGGCCCAATCGGCTTCACCGCTCAGGTAGTATCGGTCGGCAAGTTTGCAAAGCGCGGCGTCCATACCCATAATCTTACTATTGTTAGTCATATTATAGAGATGCGACACGAAATAGCGGAAAGCCTCTTTGTTGGGGCGCGCAAGTTCAATTACGCGAATAGCCTCATTTGCAACAGTATCGGCCACTTGAATTAGCGTCTTCTCAAAGAAATCGTCTACTTTTTTGATGAAGAAAGGAGTACGCAAAAGGCGGTCGTCGGCAAAATTGTAGTTATCGTCCCAATGTGCGCGATAGTAGTCGTAGCGTTTGCGCTGAAGTGTAGAATCGGGAAGAGTTTCCGCCGTTTCTGCCTGAAAATCAGGCATTTTCACATCTTTCAACGCCGTCAGGAAAACGCTAAGGAAATTGTTTTTATTCTTAGCTATAACTTCCTCATTTCGAGCTTTTATCTCGCTATCAATCTTATCATACTTACTTTTCAACGCATCGCGCGCCTCTTGCTGCGATTCGCCTAAAGCTCTGTATTGGTCGTTGAGCGCCTGAATCTCTTTTTGTCGACCATTGAGATAATTCTGATAATCGATAAAATCCTCGAGCATTGTGCAACCCGAAACTTTCACTCGGCTAACCATATTTGGCAGCGTGTCGCACGAGAGTTCGAACGTCTGGTCATCGCCAATCATAATATCGAAATATGAACGCTCGGGGAAATAGATTACGTAGACGCCCTCGGGCAGCGGCTCGCTTTTCTGATAATGCGCAACACCCATTTCGTTAGTTACGAGGGTATCTCGCACGAGCATTTTCTGGTCGAAATAGTAGCCCAAAACGATAGGCTGATTGAAATAATTATCTACCTTAATCTTCATATCTACAGCGTTTTGCGCAACAGACTTAGCGCAAAAAAGATTCGCAGCCACAAAAGCCACTATCGCCGCATAACGAATAATCATTCTTCCCATGGTTAGAAAAGTTATAGATTCCCAAATCTTCAATTCTCAATTATGAATTTTCAATTTTGAATTTTCAATTTTCAATTCTCAATTTACCTACGTATGCTCCCCGTTTCACCACTCATAAGAGATTTCACCTCATCGGCAGAGACAAGATTATAATCGCCTTGAATGGTATTTTTCAACGTCGCAGCGGCAACAGAATAGTCGAGCGCAATCTGATCATCGTTAGGATAGTTGAGCAAACCATATATCATGCCAGCAGCAAAAGCATCACCAACGCCAACGCAGTCAACTACATGTTTGATGTGGTAGATATGCGACTTGTAGAACTTACCTTCGCGCGTATACATTATGCCCGTCAACACGTGGCGATTGGCATCGAGCACATTGCGAAGCGCAATGAACATCTTCTTGCACTTCTGCGTCTTGGCCATAACTTGCTGACAAAACTCAATATGCTTATCGACATCGATTTGCTGACCACGCTTAACAACGTCAAAACCAACAGGTTTCACACCAAAAGCCTTCTCGTATTCGCCTTCGGTGCCAAACAGAATGTCGCAACGATGAGCGAGATGCGGCATCACCTCTTCGGCTTTTTTGCCATAGCGCCACAAATTCTTACGGAAGTTTAGATCGCAAGAGATTGTCAAACCTGCATTTTCGGCAGCCGTAATTGCTTCATCAATAATATCGGCCGAAGCCTGCGACAGTGCTGGACCTATACCAGACCAATGGAACCAACGTGCGTCGGCAAAAATTCGGTTCCAATCGTACATTCCAGGCGTTGCCATACTGAAAGATGAGTTTGCACGGTCGTAAACAACCTTTGTAGCACGCATAGCAACAGTATTTTCGAAATAATACAATCCCATGCGTTCGCCGCCAAATATCACTTCCGACGTATCTACACCGTGCGAAGTGAGATCCATTAGGCAAGATTGCGCAATGTCGTTTTCTGGCAAGCGCGTAACGAATTTGCTCTTCAATCCGAAATGAGCCAACGATACTGCTACGTTTGTTTCACTACCGCCAAAAGTCGCGTTGAACGTGTGCGACTGCGAGAATTTCAAATATCCCGGGGGCGTTAGACGGAGCAATATCTCTCCAAATGTTACTATTTTATCATTCATCGTCGCTATGTTGTTTATGTATATATACCTAATTACAAGCTACTTACTGCGCTGGCGAAGCGTTTCGAAGAGTATTATGCCAGCCGCCACCGACACGTTAAGCGACTCGATGTGACCGACCATAGGAATCTTCGCCTTAGCATCGCAGAGTTTTAGCAACTGGTTAGAGATGCCTTTGTCTTCGCTACCCATAATAATTACAGTAGCCTTGCGAAAATCCACTTTGTAATAATCGTCGGCGCCATGCTCGGTTGCACCAACAATACGCATACCATTATCTTTCAGAAACTTAACTGCAAAATATGAGTTATTCGTCATACATATAGGTATGTGATGAAGCGCGCCAGCCGAGGTCTTCACCGATTCACCATTGATGGGTGCCGAACCTTTTGTAGGCACTATTATAGCATCGACACCAGCGCAATGTGCACTGCGCGCTATGGCTCCAAGATTGCGAACATCAGTAATGCCGTCGAGCACAAGCACAAGCGGCTCTCTACCTTCTTGAGGCGGAAGCGTAAGTATCTGCTCGAGTTTTATGTAATCAATCTTGCTTAGGAATGCGATAACACCCTGATGATTAGCGGTTGTGACCTTATCGAGCACGGCATTATCGACATATTGAATGCGTACATCTTTCTTTTTGCATGCCTGCTGGAGTTCGGCAAACAATTCGCCATTTAAGCCTTTGCGAGCAATAAGTTTATCTATCACTTTGCCGGCAGCCAAAGCTTCAATAATTGCTCTTATGCCGAATATATATTCTTGATTTTCCACTGTTTACGTATTTATATATTTACAATTTGGAAAGTTCCTCCGACTGTTTTTCCCATTTAGCCATAGCGTCGTCGAGTTCGCGTTTAGCAGCATCGTAGCGCGAGAGGAGTTTCATGGCTTCGCTACTATCGGCGCTCATTTTTTCTTCCATCTCGGCTATCTCGGCTTCAAGTTTTTCGATGAGTTGCTCGGTCTCCTTCACAGCTTTCTCGGCTTTGTTTTTGCGGCGGCTAAGTTCCTTTTGCTGTTCGTAGGTGAGCTTACCATTTTTATTATCATCGGCAGGTTTTGCCTCAATATTCTGAGGTACTGCAGATGCTGTTTTCTGCGGCGATTTACGCTGCTCAAGTTCGCGCAAATTCTCAAGTTTTCGATCGTTCAAGAAGTCGTATATACCACCAATATGTTCCTTCATCTTCTGATTGCGGAACTCATAAACGCGGCTAACCAAGCCATCGAGGAACTCGCGGTCGTGTGAAACGATGATGGCCGTTCCGTCAAACTCTTTTATGGCTTTTTTGAGCAACTCTTTGGAACGTATGTCGAGGTGATTGGTAGGCTCGTCGAGCACAAGCAGATTGACGGGCTCAAGAAGCAAGCGAACCATAGCCAAACGCGTTTTCTCGCCACCCGAAAGCACTGCTACTTTCTTGTCGACATCTTCGCCACTAAACATAAACGCGCCAAGCAAATCGCGGATTTTGGTACGTATATCGCCAACGGCAACTCTATCTATAGTATCGAAAACGGTATCGTCGGGGAATAGCAAATCGGCTTGATTTTGAGCAAAATAGCCAATCTTTATACCATGACCCAACACAATTTCGCCATCGAAAGGAATCTCGTGCATAATCATTCGCGCCATAGTAGTCTTGCCCTCACCATTGCGACCTACGAATGCAACTTTCTCTCCACGAGGCACTTCAAATTCGACATCTTTCAGCACCACATGGTCGCCAAAGGCTTTAGTGACATGTTTTCCCTTCACCGAAATGACGCCCGAATGCGGCGCAGGCGGAAATTTTATATGCAACGCCGATGTATCGAAATCGTCAACTTCGATGCGTTCTATTTTCTCGAGTTGCTTTATGCGGCTCTGCACTTGCACCGATTTTGTTGCTTTGTAGCGGAATCGTTCAATGAACTTTTCGGTGTCTTCTATCATCTTCTGCTGATTCTTATAAGCGCTCATCTGCTGCTCGAATCGTTCTTGACGCAGAATCAGATATTTAGAATAGTTAGCCTTATAGTCGTAGATCTTACCTAAAACAATTTCTATGGTACGATTTGTAACATTATCGAGAAAAACGCGGTCGTGCGACACCACAACAACTGCGCCGCTATAACTCTTTAGAAAATCTTCGAGCCATTGAATCGACTCAATGTCGAGGTGGTTGGTTGGCTCGTCGAGGAGGAAGATGTCGGGGCGCGCAAGAAGAATTTTTGCGAGTTCGATACGCATACGCCAACCGCCACTGAACTCACTCGTTTTGCGGTCGAAGTCGGAGCGCTCGAAGCCAAGACCTTTGAGTGTAACCTCTATTTCGGCCTTATAATTATCGCCGCCCATCATGCTCAGGCGTTCAGTCTTTTCGGTGAGCTCCGACAAGAAATTCATATAGCTATCGCTCTCGTAGTCGGTACGCTGAGCGAGTTCGGCATTCATCTCGTCTACTCTGGCTTGCAACTCTTTGATTTCCACCATTGCTTGTTCAGCCTCTTCGAACACGGTGCGCGTGTCGTTGTGGAGCATGTGCTGTGGCAGATAACCAATTTTATATCCTTTAGGAATACTTACAGTGCCACTCGTAGGTTGCTGAAGACCAGCTATAATCTTCAACATCGTAGATTTGCCAGCACCATTTTTACCAGCAAGGCCAATACGATCTTTGGCATCAATATTATATGAAATATTCTCGAAGAGCTTAAACCCTCCAAAGTCTACTGTTAACTGATTTATTGCTATCATTTTATACTATTTAGCGACATCGTCTACCGTGATGGTAAGGTCGCTGCCAAAGGTTATGGTGCGTAGACCTATGTTAGCCGCACCGCCCCAGTTTGTTAGGTTTACAAATTTGAAATTCGACTGCGCAAGCTTCACGTCGTAGTCGTTGATACGAGGTAAGAACGTCGAGCCATACTTAACACGCGCGCCGATGAACTTCATAGCTATGTCGTAGCCCCAAAGTCCGTATTCGCTAAAGCCGCTCGATCCTGCATTCTGGAAATAAGGCATGAATGCCACAGGTTCGCTCTTGTACTTATTTCTATACTGACGCATAATTTGCAACACGCGATCGTCGTTGTAGTCGAGAGCAAATGTCGAGTAAATGCGAGTATTTAGTTTGTGAAAAACCTCCACTTCAATTGTCTGAAACATAAGCCATTCGCCAAATCCAACGAGCGACACACGAGCCTCAGGTTGTTGGTCGATAGTGCTTGCTATGGCCACAACGGTACTATTTACACGAGCTTCACTCTTCGTAGGCAAGAAAATCACGTTTTCCTTCTCGGTGCTTAGCAATGGCAGTAGTTCGGCAGCTTCAGCAGGTTTGAAGGTGAATGTGGTTATATCTACGCCTTCACGCTCACAGAGGTCGGTCATATATCGAGCTCGCATGACATCAGCTCTGTTATTACCGCCAGCATTGAGCATAATTACATGCTTACCACGGCAATCGGCCACCATCTGTTCGGCTATGCACTTCATAAGTAGTGTATCTACTACGCTCGCTTGCACGAGGTATGGATTCTCCAAAATGGTACTATCAATCTGCGCGAAAGGCAGCACAACGGGCGTATGCGTTCTATATGCATATTCAGCCACGTCTTTCATCTCATCGACATGCGCAGGACCAATAATGAGGTCAAACGGCTGCTCATCCGCCTTGCCAAGAGCATTGAGCGCATCAAGACGATTGTTGACATCGAACACACGGAGAGCAATATTTACACCATCGCGCGAAAGAGTATCGGCAGCAAGAGCTATGCCTTCATAGAACTCTACGTAGCGTTTCGACTTAATGTCGGCATTTGCACTGCTATTTGCAGCACGCAAGCGTGCCATCTCTTTGGCAGCATTGAAAGGCAGCATAATAGCCACATTTATAGTAGGCGAACCAGCTTTTTTGTAGTCGTAGTTCTCAAACTGCGTCTTCACTATATCATCAATGCCAACGTAATCGGGGTTCGACGTAGCTGGCGATGCGGTAACATTCACAAAACGTGGAATATTTATCTTCTGACCGCGCTGTATGTTGTACATATCTACGCCTTCGTTAGCCTTTTCAATATCAGCTATTTCCACTTCGTAGCGTTTAGATATGCTATAGAGAGTCTCGCCGCGTTCTACTTTGTGAACTATGTATTCGACCTTTGTTGTAGCTTTAGGCACAGCTATCACCTGACCAACTTGCAACGATTGCCAATCGACATCGGGGTTAACCTCCATTATCTTTTCTTGCAACAAGTTGTATTTCAAGCACAAAGCATATAGTGTTTCACCCGCAGCAATACGATGATAATAGTAATGTTCATCGTCGGTAGGTATCGACGACGTAGGAATGCGAATTTGCGAACCTACTGAAATGGCATTTACATCGAGCGAAGGATTGGCAGCTATAATTTCGTCGACCTTCACGCCGTAGTTGACGCCCACGCGATAGAGCGTTTCGCCAGCCACCATGGTATGTATGAGGTAGCTTTGAGGTTTCGACGAGGTGAGAATCTTCACCATCTGTCCCTCAACGACACCCGCTTGCGCTTGCGGATTGAGTTGCAAAAATTCGGCGAGTTTCATTCCATGCTGCGTAGCTATGGAGTAGGCAGTTTCGCCCTTTTGCACTTTGTATGTAGTATAATTTGCTACCTCGGCCGCATTTACAACCGTCTGACGCAACGGAATACGTATCTCGACTCCAGCAACCAAACCCGTAGTCTTCAGTTGCGGATTGGCAGCAATAATATCTTCCTGCGAAACGTTATAGTTGACACTCAATCGATAAAGGCCTTCGCCAGCTTCCACTGTATGGAGTCTATACGCTTTGCCATTCTCGGTAACAATCTGTTGAGCTGAAGCCACCGCAGCCACCGAAAGCAATGCCCAACTCCAAAATATTCGTCTTATCATGCAATAGGGTAAATAGTCTTGCAAATTTAGCATAATTGAAAGATTGGTAACAGCAAAAGCGATGCTACTCACGGCTTTTTCATTTGCATTTTTCGCACAGTGAACACAGACAACGCTATTTATAAGGTTTCCCAATGGTTTATTATCTGTGAGAATCTGTTCTTATCGGTGAAATCTGTGAGCAAACCAATTAGATGATAATTATTCAAATGAAGAGCCACTGATATTTTTTTTTGCTTTTTCGTGTAACCTTTTTGGAATTGGCAGCGTAGACAAGGTTGAATTTGAATTATGAGGAAAACTTCACACGCAGTTACATATATACACAACCATTTGTGTCGAACCAATTTGCGAAACAGATTTTTTTCATAATACATTTGGTTAGCAAGTGGCATTCTCTCATAGAAGAGCGTGCTACTTGTTTTTCGTTTTAGTTATAAAAAACACATTATAAATTATGACACACTTAAGAACATTATTAGCTACTATTATTCTATCAAGCAATATAGCCATATCCAACGCTGAGACATTACGCGGTCGCATAACCGATGCCAACACAGGAGAGCCTCTCATTGGCGCAACGGTGAGAATTGTAGAGTTATCGGGAGTAGGTGGCGTAGCCGATTTCGATGGTAATTATACTATCAATATTGAACGTGGCGGACGATACACCATTGAGGCAAATTTCGTAGGATACGAACCGATGATAATGAAGGAGATTCTGGTGTCGGGCGCAAAAGAGTGTGTAATAGATTTTTTGCTACGCGAAGGCACTCACCAACTTGGCGAAGTGGTGGTGAAGCCACGCATAAACAAACTTGCTACAGTCAACCCTAACGTGCTAACTGGCGGCGTGATGCTATCGATGGAAGAAGCAACGCGTTTTGCTGGTGGCTACAACGATCCTGCGCGTCTTGTTATGGCCTACGCTGGTGTGTCGGGCGAGAGTGATGGCAGCGGTTTGTCGGTTCATGGTAATGCTCCTGAGCGTATGCAATATCGCATCGAGGGCGTGGAAGTGTTCACACCAAATCACTACAACGACTTGTGGAATGCTGGGGCTGGATTGGTGAGCGCTCTCAATGCCAACGTTATTGGCAATAGCGACTTCTTTACTTCGGCGTTCAATGCCAACTATTCCAACGCTCTCGGCGGCGTGTTCGATGTGAAAATGCGACCTGGCAACAACACCAAACATGAAAATATTCTTCAAATTGGTTCTACGTCGGAGGAGCTCACTCTTGAAGGACCTATTTCTAAGGAGCACAAGTCGAGCTACATAATAAACTATCGTTACGGCTTTTCTACATTAGTCGACCAATTAGGACTCATCGACACCGACGGTGCACACTTGGGCTTTCAAGATTTTTCTATGAAGCTCAATTTCCCAACAAAGATGGGCTCAATTTCGATTTTTGGTCTTGGCTTTCACGATTCTACTTACGACGATAGAATGGAAATCGACGATGTTCATTCGGCCTACGATGCTTCGGACACCGATGGCAAATTGTCGCACATCTTGGCTGGTGTATCATACAAATTGCGCACAAGCAACAAATGGTCGTGGTCGGCTACGCTTGCCTACAACATGCAGCACATCGGTATAGATACATACTACTATGGCTTGCAGCGCAACGACGACGGCACTCTGAAAGATCCTCTTACTTACGAAGAACCAGAGAATAAATACCTCTTCAGCAAACAGAAGCAAAACGAAGATAGAATACTCTTCAGCACCGAACTTTCGAAGCAGATTTCACCTTTGTGGTTCTTTATGATTGGTGCTGAATATTCGCATCGCGCGTTCAACCTAAACTATCGCTCTGTCGACTATGTATATGCACCCGAAAGCACAATGCAGGAGTACACCAATATGAAAGACAATACCAGTTTGATGAATATCTACTGGCAAAACCTCCTCAAATTCAACGAGAAGTTTAGCATATCTACTGGCATCGCCTTCAACTACTTCAAGTTGTCGAAGGATTTATCCGTTGAACCTCGATTCAGTCTGAAATGGGAACCAACCGACAACAACTCCTTCTCGATGGGCTACGGCTTGCACTCTATGACCGAGAAGCTCGACACTTATTTCTATAAAGATGAGCAAGGAGACCTTGTCAACAAAGACCTTGGCATGACGAAATCGCACCATCTGTTGTTCTCCTATATGTATAAAATCAACGACAACCTCAATGTGCGCGCTAATGCTTTCTATCAATATGGATTCAACACTCCTGTGGGTGTGAATGGCAGCACTTATTGCGTTACTAATCGACTTTTTGCCTACACCGATGAGCCGCTATCGTCGAAAGGCAACACGCGTAATTATGGAGCCGACATAACTTTGGAACACTACATGAGCCGTGGTTTCTACGGACAAACCAACTTCTCGCTCTACAAATCGGAATACAGAGGTTTGGACAAAATTTGGCGCAACCAACTCTACGACCGTGGATTCATGTATAAAATCTTAGCTGGAAAAGAATGGATGGTCGGTCGCGAAAAGAAAAACGTGCTTAATGTCAGCGCTAAATACTCCGTTCAGGGCGGATTGCGCTACACTCCTATCGATGTGGACCAGATGAACCAAAACCTCGATAATGGTCTAATAGACGAAACACCTGTATACAAAGAAAATGAAGCCTTCTCGAAGCGCTTCGATGCCACTGGTATGATTGATTTAACAATAAGCTTCAAAATCAATTGCAAACGCGTGAGCCACACCATAGCTTTCGAAGGTGTGAACATTCTCGATGCCAAAGCTCCTCTGGCTCAACGTTTCGACATGGGAACGCGTACTGTGCGCACTGAAGAGAGTGGCATTTCTCTACCTAACATATTCTATAGATTAGATTTCTGAAAATTGTCTCTGGGTACACAGACCACTGCGCCTGCGAAAGAGGGGAAAAAATTTCTACACTAACTATTGATTATTTCTACTGCCTATTTCACGTATAAATTCTTTTTATAATCTTTGAGCAAATCGTTAACTATTACGAGGATATACACACAAATAGAGTCATACATACACAACAACACAACTTTCTCGATATTCTTATAATCATAAATACATACGTAAAACCAGTGAACATTCTGTTCGCTTAAGCATAAACAAATTATTAACTATTTATTTATCAATACACATGAAAAGATTCATTACACTATTAGCAGCCGCGCTCATGAGCGTAGGCATGAGTTGGGCGATGCAGATTTATATCGACGTGCCCGAACAAGATCTGCTCGCAATTGATGTTGAGCCAAGCGATGGTATCGAAAACGTTAAGGGCAAGATTCAAGACAAGACGAGTATCCCTCCTGAGTACCAGACGCTCTATTTCAATTCAACCTTATTGGAGGATGATCGCTCGCTCGCGGACTACAACATCCTGGAAGAGAGTACGCTCCAGCTGGCTATCAGCGGCGGTTCAACGCCGACGACTTGGACTTCGCTCTCAGTGGGGGATGTGATCAAAGTAGGCGATAAGATAGAGGTACCTGCAGAAGGTGATGGATCATGGGGTATCAATGGTTACGTCCTTAGAAATACTTGGGGACCATACGAGTTGATTCGTGCCGATATTTATCAGGAAAGTGTCTTTGATGATCCTGTGGTAACCGAAACAGAAGATGGAGCCTTTTACGTATTCAAGGCTGAAAACAATGATTTCTATCCATTATCCGATCTTGCTAAAGGAGAAGGATTAGTGGTTACGGCGACTTCGGACGGTCTGGAGGTAACAGTTGCTGAGAATAAAGAGTTTACGGTTGCCGTTCACGAAAAAGCCGATGATCCTACCACCTACACCCTCACCGTCGCTTCTAACGATGTAGCAATGGGCACGGTAACCGTCGAGGGAGCAGGAAGCGGTGCCGGTGTGGGAGAAATTGAGAGTATCGAATTAAGCAATATACCTGCCGAGTGGGCTAATAATACGACACTCCTTTCCGCAGACGACCTGCCCGGATTCGTTGCAGTAACCGGTGAAGAGGCGCTTGCATTGGCAGCAGACTTGAATATTACTACCGGCATTATTGTTTATGGATTTGAAGGAGAAAGCGTAGCAACAGTCCAAATTTATCATGATTATAAACTTTTGCAAGATGTACCATATACAAAAGAGATAATTGCTGATCTCCCGTCCATTCCTACTCAAATATTCTACACTGGAGTACCGGTTTCTACCGACATCGTGGATAATGGCGACGGCACCTACACCGTAGCTGAGGGCATCGAAGTGACAATAGTAGCACAGCCAGCCGAAGGCTATCACCTCGCAAGCTGGAGCAACGACGCCGCTCTGAACGAGAACGACTCTCAAACCATCACCATAACCGACAACACCACCGTCACCGCAGTATTTGCTGCCAATGTGGTTACGCCAGTGGCTAACGTCGATGCAGAGAATGCCGAAACGGAAGTTTGGTTCGACCTCTCTGGTCGCCGCCTACAAAGCAAACCTTCTACGCCAGGCCTATACATACGCAATGGCAAGAAAGCGCTTGTGAAGTAAGTTTTTAGAGTAGAGAGTAGAGGGTAGAGAGTAGTGTAGATACAACGAGACGTTACACGGAACTTCTCTACAAACTCGCAATAATTAGGCTGTCACTTCGGTGGCAGCCTTTTTTGTTTGTTGGGAAGAGGAACACAGATTACGCAGATTAAACGGATTTTCAGGATTTATAATCTGCGTAAATCTGTTCAATCGGTGGCATCTGTGTTCTAAGCGAGGCTGCCGTGATACGACAGCCCTACATACGACACTACTCTCTACCCTCTACCCTCTACTCTCTACACAAAAATTTTGATTTCTCAACTTTCCTCCTATTTTTGTGTTCGCTAAACGTCTGATATGTAGCTATTACAATGCTACTTATCCCAATCGTAAATAATATATCCAACCCCATGACACTGAAAATTTACATAAATACATTACGGCTAAACGCCCAACCTTCCGATGGTGAAAGTTCGCCATCGGTGATGGTAAGGTTTCCATAGGTGTTGAAAGTTCGCCATCGGTGATGGGAAGGTTTCACAATGATGTTGAAAGTTCGCCATCGGTGATGGGAAGGTTTCACAATGATGTTGAAGGTTCGCCATCGGTGATGGCAAGGTTTCACAATGATGTTGAAGGTTCGCCATCGGTGATGGCAAGGTTTCACCATAAGTAGGAATGTGAATTATCAGTTTTCAACAGACACTTTTATTGTTAACCATAAAAATTAAACTCATGGCAAATCAATTAAACACTGCGTGGTTAAGGCAATTGACCAACCCGCATCACGATGGCACTACGCAACAGATAGACGACATCGTGGCAAAATTCGTAACCGACAATAGCAAACTGAAAGAAAAGATGACTGCCTTGCATCAATGCCGCCAACAGGAGGACGATGTATGGCAGAAATCGCAACGCGACCCTGTGGTGAAGCAGCTTGAAATTGCCGACAAACGTCAGGACAACTATATGGCGGCTACGCACTACATAATTATGGCGTATGCCAGTTTGCCCGACACGGAGACCACGAAGCTCCAGGCTATGCAATGCGACCAGGTATTCAAAGATTTCGATTTTCGCACGTGTGATGCCTACGGCGCAGAGGCGGATAAGATTCTACAGATGGGCGACCGTCTGAAGGCGCAAGAGGCGTTCCTGACCGAGGTGGGCGCGTGGGCGTTCTACCAGAAGGCGGCTGAGGCTGCACGCGAAGTGCGCGACCTATTGAGCGAGCGCGCTAAGACGAAGGGCGAGTACGTGAAGAGCGAGATGAAAGATGCTCGTCGCGCTACCGATGTGGCTGTGGCCGACCTCTACAAGATGCTTATGGCTATGCAGGAGCTTCAGCCAACGGACGAACTCACAGCTCTCGTAAGCCAATTGAAGGGCGTGGAAATCTACGCGCGTCAGTATTATATAGACAAGCCCGCGAAGAGCGACGAGGAAGAGACGAAAACTGAGAATTAGACAATGGGGCATGCCCCGTTGTTACGTAAATATGGCGACTGCAGCAATGTGGTCGCCTTTTTTAGTGTAGAGTGGAGAGGGTAAAGGGTTGTGTAGTATGTAGGGCTGTCACATCGTGGCAGCCTTTTTTGTTGGTACGCAGGCCTCTGCGCCTGCGAAAAATACACGGACGTATCGCCATCAAAATAGTGTTGTCATGTTGAGCGAAGCGAAGAATCCATCACTCTAAGAGATTGGCTTGCGCCGAACTTACGTTTCTTCGCTACGCTCAGGATGACAACGTAAGTCCTACACCATTTTCATGATTCGTTGGTAGTTGCGAAACTATGCTGCAACGATTGCATGGGACTATCCGCGGCGCAAAAACAGATTTTCAATTTTCAACTTTCAATTTTCAATTTTCAACTTTCAATTCTCAATTATCAATTTGAGCACTACATTTGCGCGAATTTTTATAACCGAAAAAACAATAGACATACCTATATGCACAGAATTGGTCTCGATGTAGGTTCTACTACAGCCAAAATAGTTGTCTTAGACTCACACAACGAACTCATCTATTCATCATACAAGCGCCACCAAGCTAATGTGCGCGGCGTGCTTGCCGAATTTGTCAACGATTTGCGTGACGTGCTTGGCTCGTCGGAATTTTCGTTCTCCATAACGGGTTCTGTGGGTCTCGGTTGGGCGGAACGCTGTAAGTTCAACTTCGTGCAGGAGGTCGTAGCTGCCACGGAATTTACCAAGCAGGTGCACCCCGAAGTATCCACCATCATTGATATTGGCGGCGAAGATGCCAAAATTGTTTACCTAAAAGATGGTCAAGTTTCCGACTTGCGTATGAATGGCAACTGCGCAGGCGGTACGGGTGCCTTCATCGACCAGATGGCGCTTTGCCTCGGCGTAGACGTCACCGAGATGGATGCTCTTGCAGCCAACAGCAAGACAGTCTACCCCATTGCCTCACGCTGCGGCGTATTCTCGAAGACCGATATTCAGAACCTTATAGCGCGCAACGCCACCAAAGAAGACATTGCCGCATCGATATTCCGCGCCGTGGCAGTGCAGACGGCAAGTGCACTCTCGCACGGTTGCGAGGTTAAGCCCAAAGTGCTCACCTGCGGCGGTCCGCTGACGTTCATACCATCGCTACGAAAGGCCATTGCCGACTATTTCGAACTCGATATAGATAAAGATTTCGTTGTCATACCCAACGCCAACTACATTCCAGCGTGGGGAACGGCACTCTCGCAGACCGATGGCAAGACGTACACGGTGAAGTCGTTCGCCGAACTTCTTGATAGCCCAGAGGTTAAGAACGAGTCGCAATACGTATATACGGTGCAACTTCCGCGCGTCTTCAACGGCGACGACGACATGAAGGCGTGGAAAGCCGAGAAAGCCAAGTCGGACATTCATTTTCTCGACCTCAGCGCGGCTACCGGACCAACGTTCCTCGGCATCGACAGCGGTTCTACCACAACCAAGATTGTGCTCACCAACGAGCATGGCGACATACTTTTCCGTTATTATTCTCATAATAATGGCAACCCCGTACAAGCCGTACAACTTGGCCTGGAGGAACTCAACAAGCAATGCATAGAGAAAAACGTTACGCTTAACATTGCCGCTGGCTGCTCTACGGGCTACGGCGAAGACCTCATAAAAGCTGCCTTCTCGCTCAACTTTGGCATGATTGAGACCATGGCGCACTACGTAGCCGCACAGAGCATCTGCCCCGACGTGTCGTTCATTCTCGACATCGGCGGTCAGGATATGAAGGCTATATACGTAGACCACGGCGTACTTACGCGCATGGAGATAAACGAGGCATGCTCGTCGGGTTGCGGCTCATTCATAGAGACTTTCGCCCAGACGCTCGGCTGCGACATAGAAGAGTTTGTGCGTCAGGCATGCATGTCTACCACACCATGCGACCTCGGCACGCGCTGCACCGTGTTTATGAACTCGAAGGTGAAGCAGGCACTGCGCGAGGGCTATTCGCTCAGCGACATATCGGCAGGTTTGGCCTATTCGGTAGTAAAGAACTGCCTATTCAAAGTATTGAAAATCAATAATTACGACGAACTTGGCAAGAGCATCGTGCTGCAAGGTGGCACCATGCGCAACGACTCTGTGGTGAAGGCGTTTGAGAACCTCACCGGACGCAAAGTTTATCGTAACAACATACCCGAACTTATGGGTGCATACGGCTGCGCGCTCTACGCCATTCGCAAAGGCGCCGACCAACCCACACGCCCGCTCGAAGCCATTGTCGATGCGGCTAAGTTCGACATAAGTACGCTGCACTGCCACGGCTGCGAAAACCAATGCCAAATAACAAAATATCGCTTCAACAGCGGCAGCATTTTCTTCTCGGGCAACAAGTGCGAGCGCGTATTCTCGAACGCTTTGCAAGCCAAAGAGAGCGGCGTAAATATGAGCAAACAGAAATACGAACTGCTCTTCGACCGCACGTCCGATGTACCCGTCACACGCAAGGTGAAGATTGGTATTCCGCGCGTTCTGAATATGTATGAGGAGTATCCGTTCTGGCACACATTCTTCACCTCGCTTGGCTTCGAAGTGGTGCTTTCGTCTACTTCTACGTATCAGCGCTACGAAAAGGGCGTCCACTCGGTGATGTCCGACAACATCTGTTTCCCTGCCAAACTCGTACACAGCCATATTTATGAACTCGACGAGAAGTGCGACCGCATCTTCTTCCCACGCGTTGTGTATGAGAAAGTTGAGGACAAAAACAGCAACAACTCGTTCAACTGTCCTATCATCATCGGCTATCCCGACGTCGTAAATAGTTCCGTATTAACCAGCCACCCCGTCGATTCGCCTATCATTGCATTCAAGAACGAGAAACTGCTCAAGAAGCAGTTGGTTAAGTATATGCAGACGCTCGGCGTTCACTCTAAAGAGACGCAAGTGGCTATGGATAAAGCGCTTGTAGAGTGGCGACGCTTTGCCGACACAATGCGCGACAAGAACATCGAAATTCTCAAATCGTCGAAGACTGCTGGCCGTATGATTATCGTGCTTGCCGGTCGCCCATACCACACCGACCCACTTGTGCAGCATAACATTTCGGATATGATAGCCAAGATGGGCGTCGACGTAATTACCGAAGAGATTGCGCGCGGTGGCAATGTAGATAAAGATGTTGCTATTCCTGAGGCATTCCACGTGCGCCAATGGTCGTACGTAAACCGCATACTCAACTCGGCGCAATGGGTTGCCGAGCAAGGACCAGACGTACATTTCGTCGAGATGACCTCATTTGGTTGCGGTCCCGATGCCTTCCTCACCGACGAGGTTCGCGCCATTCTCGGTCGCCACGGCAAGCCGCTCACGCTGCTCAAGATCGACGATGTAAATAATATCGGTTCGCTCAAGTTGCGCGTGCGTTCGCTCATCGAGAGTCTTAATTATAGCACCACACAGCGCAAGTTTGAGGTTCAGCCATTCATCAAAACGTCGCAATTCAACGTTGGCGATGGCGCACGCAAGACCATTCTCGCGCCATTCTTCACTGAATATATGTCGCCGCTGCTCCCAGCCGCATTCAAGGCCATTGGCTACAACCTTGTGGCGCTACCTATGGGCGATGCCGAGAGCAACGAGATGGGTCTTAAGTATGCCAACAACGAGGTTTGCTACCCAGCTACCATCATCGTTGGCGACTTCATCAAAGCGCTCAAGAGCGGTAAATACGACGTAAATAACACCGCCGTAACCATTACACAACTCGGTCAGTGCCGCGCAACAAACTACCCAGCGCTCATCAAGAAGGCGCTCGTTGACGCTGGTATGCCGCAAGTGCCCGTAATTATTCTCGGCGGCATGGATAAGACCGACAATCCGGGCTTCGAACTCGACTTCAAAGTGGCTGGTCCTATCGTGCTCAACTCGCTCCTCTATGGCGACTGGATTTCGAATTTCTACCACGCCACCGCCATTCACGAGATTCACAAAGGCGAGGCTATGGCTATGCGACTAAAATATCTCGACCTCGCAAAACCATACATAGAGAAACGCCATAGCAAGCAGCTAATAAAGCTATTACGCCAAGCAGCCGAGGAGTTCAACACCATAGAAGTGGATAACAAGACATATCCGAAAGCTGGTATCTGCGGCGAGATTTTCTTGAAATTCAACCCATTCTCACACAAACACGTGTCCGATTGGTTGATGGCGCACGGTGTGCAGGTTATTCCGCCTACGTTCCACAATTTCTTCCTGAAATTCCTTGTCAACGTGGAGTACAACCGCAAGAACAACATCACAAATCCGAAGATTCCTTCGTGGATGATGGATATTATATACAAGCTTATTTACAAGCGAGTACATCAGTTCGAGAAGGCTGCATCGGTGTTCCGCTACTTCGAGCCCGAACCCGATATACGCACCATAAGCAAATGGGCCGAGGACGTGCTTGCCCTCTCGGTTCAGAGTGGCGAAGGTTGGCTCTTGCCCGCCGAAGCTATTGCTTACATAAAATCGGGCTGCAACAATGTGGTGAGCCTTCAGCCGTTTGGTTGCATAGCCAACCACATTGCAGCGCGCGGCATAGAGAAGAAGATAAAGACGCTCTATCCGCAGCTCAACATGGCAGCGCTCGACTTCGACGGCGGCGTGAGCGAGGCAAACATAGCCAACCGCTTGCTGCTGTTCATATCTAACATGAAATGATTTGAATAATTATTATAAGGAGAATTTCGGGGTGGCAGATGTGATATCAGCCTCCCCATTTTTGTATACATATAGCAACAAAAAACTCCATAACCTCAATAGAGATTATGGAGCTCATTTGTATGTATAATCAATAACCTTAGCTGAAAAAACTCAAAATAATACCGGCAGCAACCGCGCTACCGATGACGCCGGCTACGTTTGGTGCCATGGCGTGCATAAGTAAGTAATTTGTTTTATCATATTTCAAACCTTCCACTTGCGAAACGCGCGCGCTGTCGGGCACAGCCGAAACACCAGCGTTACCAATGAGCGGATTAATCTTGTTGCCCTCCTTGAGGAAAAGATTGAAGAATTTCACGAAGAGCACACCACCCGAAGTTGCCATCACAAACGAGGCAGCACCGAGGGCAAAGATGCCTACCGATTTGAGCGTTAGGAACGTTGTAGCCTGGGTTGATGCGCCAACGGTAACACCAATAAGTATGGTTACGATGTCGATGAGCGGACCTTTAGCGGTGTCGGCGAGGCGTTTGGTTACGCCGCACTCCTTCAAGAGGTTGCCGAAGAAGAGCATGCCGAGCAGTGGCAGACCCGAAGGAACAAGCCAACAAGTGAGCAGCAAACCAATGATTGGGAAGATAATCTTCTCTTGACGCGAAACGGTGCGCGGTGGTTTCATACGTATGCGGCGTTCCTTGTCGGTGGTGAGGAAACGCATGATAGGCGGCTGAATGACAGGCACAAGCGCCATATACGAGTATGCCGATATTGCTATTGCACCCATGAGGTCTGGCGCCAGTTTCGACGAAAGGAAGATTGCCGTAGGACCGTCGGCACCACCGATAATACCTATGGCGCCAGCTTCGTTAGGCGTGAAACCGAGAGCCAATGCCGTGCAATATGCGCCGAAAATACCTATCTGAGCTGCAGCACCAATAAGCACCAAGCGTGGATTGCTGAGCAGAGCCGAGAAGTCGGTCATGGCGCCAATGCCGAGGAATATCAGCGGCGGATAAACGCCCTGACTCACACCGAAATATAAGTAATTGAGCACCGAGCCATCTTCGTAGATGCCAATCTTCAAGCCCGGCACAAATGGTATGTTACCTATAAGTATACCGAATCCGATTGGCACAAGGAGCATCGGTTCGTATTCTTTAGCTATGGCCAAATAGATGAAAAACAAGCCAATAGCTATCATCACAAGGTGACCAACAGTGAAGTTGGCGAACGCTGTGAAGTGCAAAAATTGCGAGACGCTGTCGCAAATAAAACTGAAGAAACTGCTATCCATAACTACCTCTTATTGCAGAACAATGAGTGTATCACCCTCCATTACGGAGTCGCCTTTTGATTTAGAAATCGACGAAACAATGCCGTCGTCGGTAGCTTCTATCTCGTTTTCCATTTTCATGGCTTCGAGAATCATCACCACTTGACCACGTTTTACGGCATCGCCCGGCTGTACCTTGACGTTGAGAACGACGCCCGGCAGCGGTGAAGTAATTTTCTTCACTTTAGCGGGTTTGTTTTGCGGTTGTGCCGTAGTCGATTGAGGCATTTGTGCTGCTGTTGGAGTTATTATTGGCGCAGCAGGGCGTGGCTTGGGTTGCTCACGTTCTACCTCTACTGCATAGCGTTTGCCATTGAGTTCTATCTCTATAATGTTATCTGTGTCGCTAACTACGTTTGCTTCGTAGCGCTTGCCATTAAGCTTGAATTTATATGCCATTATAAAAATTGTTTACGTGGTTAATGATTTTACAACACTGCGTTTTTCCAAGCATCCGAAGTGGTTCGTATGATGGTCAATCGGTGGTTGGCATCGTCGTGAGCGTCGTTGAGATAAAGGGTGACTGCCACGGCAACGGCTGCCATTTCATCGTCGGTATTGTCTGTTGAAGTATTAGTAGTAGTTGCAGTGCTTGTGGTTGTCACAGCGGCTGTAGCCTTTTCTTCTTTGCGTTTGAAGAATCTACCGACGAGCGAGAACGTCAGCGATAGCACTATAAGTACCGAGAATACTACCGACATAGATATTATAGCTACGCCACCGCCATAAGGGTCGACTTGAATGAATTTTTCAGCGTTGGCAATGCCATCGTCGGGGGCATTGGAGAAACCTTTGGTGGCGGCATCTACTATTTGCCACTCGCCATTGCCATCTGTAGCACGCGCTGCAATGCCCGATTGTGGTACGGCTGCACTATCTATAATTATGTATCCATTCGATTCTACTAAGTATATCCACTGCGATTTACTGAGGTCGAACGAGGTGTGGAGTGCGCCTTGGTCACGACGTCCATCACCATCCATAACTACAAAACCGCGCGATGGGAATTGCGTCTCGTTATGGTTGGCTGGGATGTGGCATTTGCGAAGGTTGCTGCGGTCGTCGCTGAGGAAGAGCCGCTGCATATCTATTCTGCTTGTCGACGAGTTGTAAATCTCAATCCAAGCATCGGTCACCACGCCGCTGCTGTCGCGCACCACGGCCACTTCGTTGATGCGAAGATCTGCTGGAGTCTGCGCCTTGGCGGTGAAGCACGCTGCAATGATGATTAGGAGAACAGTAAAATGTTTCATACCAATATTCCTTTTACAACGGCAGATTTGAGTGTTTGCGAGGAGGATTCTGATCGCGTTTGTTGGCCATCGACTCCAATGCGCGTATTATGCGGTAGCGCGTGTTGCGTGGCTCAATAACGTCGTCGATATAGCCGAAGTGGGCGGCGTCGTATGGGTTCGCAAACAAATCTTTGTATTCTTGTTCGGCGTTGGCTATATATTCTGCCTTCTCTTTCTCGTCGGTAATCTCGGCAATCTTCTTGCTTTGGAGAATCTCTACAGCGCCCTTCGGGCCCATAACGGCAATCTCAGCCGATGGCCAAGCGAAGTTGACGTCGCCGCGGAGGTGTTTGCTACTCATAACTATATATGCACCGCCATAAGCCTTACGCATAATTATAGTAATCTTAGGTACGGTAGCCTCGCCGTATGCATAGAGAAGTTTAGCGCCATGGCTAATTACAGCGCCATATTCTTGTGCCGTGCCCGGAAGGAAGCCCGGGACATCGACGAGCGTAACCAGCGGGATGTTGAATGCATCGCAGAAGCGAACGAAGCGTGCAGCCTTGCGCGATGCGTTGATGTCGAGCGAACCGCCTTTCTTGTTTGGCTGATTGGCTACGATGCCCACGCTACGGCCGTTGAAGCGCGCAAAACCAACGATGATGTTCTGTGCAAAATCTTTATGAACCTCGAAGAATCGACCATTATCGATGATAGCAAAGATGATTTGCTTCACGTCGTAAGCCTTATTGGTATCGTCGGGGACAATCGTGTTGAGTTCCTCGGCAATGCGGTCAACAGGGTCGTCACACGAGATGATGGCAGCCTCTTCGCGGTTGTTTTGCGGTATGTACGAAAGAAGTTCGCGAATGGTCTGCATTGCGTCTTCTTCGTTCTCCGAAACGAACTGTGCCACACCCGATTTTTGCGAGTGAACGCCAGCGCCGCCAAGTTCCTCCTCGTCAACCTCTTCGTATGTAACGGTCTTCACAACCTTCGGACCGGTGAGGAACATATAGCTATTTGTGCGATTCATAAGTATGAAGTCCGTCAAAGCTGGCGAGTAGACTGCACCACCTGCGCACGGACCGAGAATAGCCGAGATCTGAGGAATGACGCCCGATGCCATGATGTTGCGCTGGAAAATTTCAGCAAAACCAGCCAAGGCAGCCACGCCCTCTTGAATGCGCGCACCACCAGAGTCGTTCAACCCGATGACCGGAGCACCCACCTTGAGTGCGGCGTCCATAATCTTGCAGATTTTCTTCGCCATGGTCTCCGAAAGCGAGCCGCCAAGCACGGTGAAGTCTTGCGCATACACAAAAACTAAGCGGCCATTGATAGTGGCGCTACCGCAAACCACACCATCGCCGAGCGACTTCTTGGTGTCCATACCGAAGTTTGTGCAACGGTGCGTCACAAACATGTCGGTCTCTTCGAAACTGCCTTCATCAACCAATAAATCAATGCGTTCGCGAGCAGTAAGTTTGCCCTTTTCGTGTTGAGCATCTATTCTTTTTTGACCGCCGCTCATCTTGGCTTGTGCGCGGTTGTCCATCAATTTCTTTATTCCTTCCATAATAGTTAAAAGGTTATGTATTAGGCATCAACGGGGAGGTAGTTACACTTCTTTTTTCGTTGATATGGTATAAGCCTATTTCCATTCATTGAAATGCAAAAGTACACAAATGCTAAGATTTGCAAAATTACGTTAAGCCACAAACCACTTTAGTTAACAATTATTACTCAATATAAAAAGTGTAGGTAGGTATAAATCAGAATATTAACTTCGCGTAGTTTTTCAAAATACCCATGAAGATTTTATTTATCAACAGCAAAAGAGTTTTTAGTTTACTAATCATCACACTATTTATATCGTGTGCAAAAGGCCCTGCGAACAATAGCGACGACTTAACTATTGAAGAGTTTGCAGAATTAATTGAGAATCCCCACTATCAGATCCTCGATGTCAGAACCGAACAAGAGTATCGCGCAGGTCATATACATGGTGCTTTGAATGTGGATGTGAAAATCGACGATTTTGGCAAACACGCCGCTGCCCTACTCGACAAATCGCGCCCGGTGCTTGTCTATTGCCACCTTGGTCAGCGCAGCAAGATAGCCGTAAGCATACTTACCGACATGGGCTACGAAGCTCATAACGTGAAAGATGGCATCATCAATTGGACGGGCAAAGTCGATTCGGGAATAGAGTAAGATGGGGGTTGACTATCTATAATTCTTATTTCTCAACCAATGAAAACAATCAAGACTATCAACGCCCTGCTCGTGCTTTTGTGCACAACACTTACCCTTGGCTCATGTACAGAATCAACGCAAAACAACGCCAATAAAGCGAAACAATATAGTGTCAAGTCTTTTGTAAAAGAAGCCAATGCTCAATGCCCCGTTGTTGTCGGCACATTAGGCACATTAGGCATATTGCAGAAATTGACAATTGATGGGAAGTTCGTTTGTTTCTATTTCACAACAAACACAACGCACCACCAACTAATAGACAAAACAGACTCTGTTAATCATATACTTTTAGCAGAAGCGCAAGAGTACGATGATAATAAGCTATTTACCAAAGTAGCTAACATAGGCTATGGTGTAAAACTATATTACACTTGTGGTTGCGACACCACCAAACAAATAGTCAGTGCTGAAAGATTGTCTGCGGCATTTGCTATGGATAAAACTCAACGTCAGCAACTTCTGTTGAATACTTTGATTGATATTGACAAATCCGCATTAGATTCCATACCTCTTCCCGAAGATATTAAGTCTATTACACTGGAAGTCATAGGAGATTATGTAGTTTACAATTGCGATTGGGATATTTCCGATGACGCAACTCAAGACGAAATAGATGCGATGTTTGACGAGATGCAGTCTGATAGACAACGCGTAATAAAAGAGACATTTACAGATGATGTTGTATTAAGCCTTCGTCGTTATAGCATGTGTGGCAAAGGCGTTTGTTATCGCTATCGCAACCCTCGCAATCATAAGCAATTTGTTGATGTTCCTATTTCAAAACAAGGCATAGACAAAAGATTCGAGCGAAAGATAAACCGCATAAAAAGCAGATAAGACTTGTAACGTGTAGCTATATCAATATCCATTCTCTCAAAAAAAATATTGTCGTGCGCTTCGCGAAAAATCAATAACTTTACAGACTTTTTGTAATCATTTTTATACTTATATACACGTACGCAGATGGGAAACATAGTAGCAATTGTGGGTCGTCCGAATGTGGGCAAATCGACTCTTTTCAACCGTCTGACGCAGACTCGCCAAGCTATCGTCGACGAAGCTTCGGGCGTAACGCGCGACCGACAATATGGCAAAGTAACATGGAACGGTAAGGAATTTTCCATTATAGATACTGGTGGCTATGCCTCGAACACCGATGACATCTTCGAAGGCGAAATTCGCAAGCAGGTGCGCCTCGCTATCGATGAGGCAGCGTTGATTCTTTTCGTTGTAGATACGCTCACGGGCATCACCGACTTCGACGATCCGGTTGCCGACCTACTTCGTCGCAGTGGCAAACCCGTCATTGTGGTAGCAAACAAGGTGGACACGGGCGAACGCATGGCATATATACACGAATTTTATGCTTTGGGTCTTGGCGAACCTTACGCAATATCATCGGTGAATGGTAGCGGCACTGGCGATTTGCTCGACGAGATTCTCAGCCGCTTGCCTAAGGATGTAAATAGCGACATCGACGACTCGCTGCCAAAATTCACGGTCGTTGGCCGTCCGAATGCTGGTAAGTCTTCCATTATCAACGCATTCCTTGGCGAGGACAGAAATATAGTTACCGACATAGCTGGCACAACTCGCGACTCCATTTTCACGCGCTACAACCAGTTTGGCCACGACTTCTACCTTGTAGACACCGCCGGACTTCGCAAGAAAACCGTTGAGAAAGAGGATATTGAGTTCTACTCTACTATGCGCTCCGTGCGTGCCATCGAGAACTCCGACGTATGCATACTTATGATTGATGCAGTGAGAGGTTTCGAGTCGCAAGACAAGAAAATTTTCTCGCTCATCGAGAATAACAATAAAGGCATTGTGGTGCTTGTGAACAAATGGGACTTGGTGGAGAAGGACAGCAACACCAGCAAGGCTTGGGTGGACTTCTTGCACAAAGCGGTAGCGCCATATTCCGACTCCCCTATCGTATTTACCTCCGTGCCTAAAAAGCAGCGCATACATCAGGCAATAGAGGAGGCTTATCATGTGTATGAAAACATGAAACGCCGCGTGCCTACTGCGAAGCTGAACGAAATTATGCTTCCGCTCATAGAGAACTATCCGCCGCCAGCAACGAAGGGTAAATACATAAAAATCAAATACATAACTCAATTACCATCGGCATCACCAACGTTTGCATTCTTCTGCAACTTGCCACAGTACATCAAAGAGCCATACAAGCGCTACTTGGAGAACAAGATTCGCGAGAACTGGGATTTCACTGGTGTACCTATCAACCTTGTGATGCGCCGTAAATAGCAATGAGCGTCGCTGCAGAAATAGAGCAAAAGGCTCGACAGATGGCAAGCGTAGTCTTGACCGTCAAATCGTTGAAGCGCATAGCTGCGTTTGTTCTTGATTTTTTTGTATGTCTGGCTATATCGCTGCTACCGCTCTTTGGCTGGTTGGTGGCGATAGCATTTTTCTGCTTACGCGATGCACTGCCATTTAGTGGTCGCAGAAGTTTTGGCAAGTCAGTTTATAAGCTCCGCATTGTAGACAGCACTGACCACGCAACGCATTTGTCGTGGCGAAAGTTTGTGCTGCGCAATATCATACTATTTATACCTATACTCAACCTTGTAGATATTTATACGTATGCCACCACCGGCAGCCGCCTTGCCGATGTGTGGACCTCGACGGAGGTTATCGATTCGGAAATGTAGAGGTATTCCACATTTTGTATATTTGTCGAAAAGCAATAGAAGAGTTGGGCAAAGGCACTGTTTGCAACTCTTTTGAGGAATATCTGAAGGCCGCGAAATGAGGACTATCGTCTTTTCTTCGCAATACCAAAAAGATTTGAAGTTAGCTCGTAAACACAAAATGCCAGAAGACGAACTAAACGCTATTGCTTTCAATTTGGCAAGAGACATAAAACTTGAAGCTCGTTTTCTCGACCTCGAACAACCAACAATTTCAAAGGATTGCGCGAATGCCACATCCGCCCCGATTGGCTACTTATGTATCGCAAAACAGCTTCTCAAGAACTGCATTTACTTGAACTTGTTAGAACGGGCACACACTCCGACCTATTTTGAGCACAACGCACTCTAATTATAATAGAATTATGTAGTTGTGCAGAGAACCCAGCGTTTATATCATCATACATAATAATAGAGATCTTTCACTTCGCTCAAGATGACAGTTCGTTATGCTACTTGCGAAAACTGAGAATATAACAAGCACGAAAATTGAGTAATCGTGGTTTGAATAGATGTATAATAGCTAATTTTGCACCCGATTTTGCAAAAAAGTACAATTGACATCATGATATATTCTATGACAGGCTACGGCAAGGCTGTATGCGAATTGCCGAACAAGAAAGTTACCATCGAAATTAAGTCGCTCAATAGCAAGCAGATGGACCTGAGCACGCGCATTCCTACGCTCTATCGCGAGAAGGAACTTGAGGTGCGTTCCGAAATTTCTGCAGCGCTGCTTCGTGGCAAAGTCGATTTCACTATTTATGTAGAGACGACGGCCGCCGACCACTTGGCTCAACTCAACCGCCCAGTGATTGAGGCTTATCACAAGCAACTCAAAGACATCGCTGTTTCGCTTGGCGAAGATGGCCACTCCGACCTCATGCGCATAATTATGACTCTGCCCGACTCGGTGAAGGTGGAAGCGCAGCAACTCGACGAGCAAGAGTGGGGAAAAATCCACGATGCAATTATCACTACCATCAACAACCTCAACGCGTTCCGCAAACAAGAGGGCGCCTCGCTCGATGCCGACCTCCGCAAACGTATTAGCCTCATTTCTGCATACTTACAAGAAGTGCCTAAGTACGAATCGCAGCGCGTAGAGAAGATCCGCCAACGCATCCAAGCCAACCTCGACGAACTTGTTGGTAAAGAGAATGTTGACGAAAATCGTCTCGAACAAGAGCTCATCTTCTACATAGAGAAACTCGATATAAACGAAGAAAAAGTTCGTCTCGCCAACCACTTGAAATACTTCATAGAGACAATGGAGAAAGAAGACCAAGCGGGCAAGAAACTTGGTTTCATAGCACAAGAGATTGGTCGCGAGATAAATACACTCGGCTCTAAAGCAAACGAGGCAAACTTGCAACGCCTTGTGATACAGATGAAAGACGAGCTCGAGAAGATAAAGGAGCAAGTTCTCAACGTGCTATAACTATGGAAGGAAAAGTACTTATTTTCTCGGCGCCCTCAGGTTCTGGCAAGTCGACCATAGTGAACCATTTGCTCAAGTGCGGCTTCGATTTGGAGTTTTCCATTTCAGCCACAAGTCGCGCACCACGTGGAGCAGAGCAGAATGGCGTTGAATACTATTTTCTAAGCGCCGACGAATTTCGCAAACGCATTGATAATGACGAATTTGTAGAGCACGAAGAGGTTTACTCAGGTTGCTACTACGGCACACTTCGCTCGGAACTTACGCGCATTTGGTCGAAAGGTCACCACATAGTTTTCGATGTAGATGTGAAGGGCGGCGTGAACTTGAAGAAGCTCTTTGGCAGTCGCGCGTTGTCGGTATTTATTCAGCCGCCATCGATTGACGAGCTGCGCAACCGCCTTGTGAAACGCGCCACCGACTCGGCCGAAAAGATTGAGCAGCGCGTGGCTAAAGCAGCCGAGGAACTAACCTACGCACCACAGTTCGACACCATAATAGTTAACGACAACCTTGAAAAAGCCCTCAGCGAGGCCGAGAAAATCGTTGCTGACTTCATAAAAGCATAACTATGAGCAAGATAGGTTTGATGTTCGGTACGTATAATCCCATACATATTGGGCACACCTTAATTGCAAAATGGATAGTCGAAAACAGCGACCTCGACGAGGTTTGGCTTGTGGTATCGCCGCTAAGTCCTTATAAACAAGGTATTGAGCTCATATCGATAGAGAAACGCTTGATGATGGCGCAGATTGCCGTTGGTAATGCGCGCAACATTGCCGTTTGCGACGCCGAGCTGCATCTGCCCAAGCCATCGTATACCATAGATACCATTGATTATCTGCGCGTGCAACATCCCGACTGCGAGTTCTCCATAATTATGGGCGGCGACAACGTTGACGGTCTTGTAGGTTGGAAAAACTACGAGCGTCTGCTTGCCGAAAATCGCATCCTTGTGTTTCCGCGACATAATTACGAGCCTAAGCTCAAGCATGAGAATATCCACTATTTGAATGCGCCGCGCGTTGAAATATCTTCAACAGCCATTCGTCAGATGGTCAACAAAGGCATCGACCCGCGATTTTTTGTATGCGATGGCGTTGCCGATTTTATAATACAAGAAAAATTATACCATTGAACATATCTACTCAAATATTGAAACGCACATTTCTATCAGCGTTATTTACAATGACTTGCGTGCTACTTATGGCGCAAAATCCTCACACCGACACGCCCCAACAAGGCGAAGGTCTCGGAGCATTTCTTCTGCGCAATGGTTACAACGTAAGTAAGTATAAAGACGAATTTATCAAGCTGAATGCCAATCACTTCGGCAAAGACTACGGACTTCTGCTCGGTGTGAAATACATATTCCCGAACAAGGTGGACCAAGTGGAAGAGCCGCTGCTTGGCGAGGCTAACAAGATGGTGACTGTGGTGGACGACTTGCTCTACGGCGCTACGTATTACCTCATTAGCGGGCACGGCGGACCAGACCCTGGCGCCATAGCTAAGGTGAATGGCAACGAGCTACACGAAGACGAATATGCCTACGACGTGGTGATGCGCCTCGCCAAATGCTTGCTTTCGCACAGCGCCAAGGTGCACATCATCATTCAAGACCCTAACGACGGCATTCGCGACGATGCATATCTATCGAACGACGACCACGAGACGTGCAACGGCGCTGCTATTCCGCTCGACCAGAATGAGCGCCTGCAACAACGCTGCGACGCGGTGAACAACTTCTACAAGACTGAGCGCACTGGCTATTGCCGCACGGTGATTGTCCACCTCGATAGCCGAACCGAATCGACGCGCATCGACGTGTTTGCTTACTACTTCACCAAGAGCAAAATGGGTCAGCGCTTGGGTTAGAACGTCATCGATAAGTTGAAAGAAAAGTATGATTATTATCAGCCGGGGCGCGGTTTCCTTGGCGAGGTGAAGGAGCGTCAGTTGTACGTATTGCGCGAGACGAATCCGCCTGCTATGTTCCTCGAACTTGGTAATATTCAGAACGATAAAGACCGCCAGCGATTCATCAAACCAAGCAACCGTCAGGCTGTGGCAGAGTGGGTTGCAGAAGGTATGATTGAAGACTTCAAAATGAGCAAATAATTCATATACAAATACATACACAAGAGAAAAGAGATGATTATTACAGTAGCAGTACTGATATTAGCGACGATATTTTTCGTCCACGGACGAATAAGGTCGGACATTGTGGCATTGTGTGCAATGCTATTATTAATTGTATTTCAAATACTTACACCCGAGGAGGCACTCGCAGGATTCTCCAATTCGGTAGTTATAATGATGGTGGGATTGTTCATCGTTGGCGGCGCGGTATTTCAAACCGGCTTAGCCAAGATGATAAGCAACAAAATCCTACGTCTGGCGGGCAACAACGCCAACATGCTCTTCCTACTCGTGATGATAACTACTTCGCTGATTGGCAGCGTAGTAAGCAATACTGGCACCGTTGCACTCATGCTCCCGATAGTGGTAAGTTTAGCAGCTTCGGCAGGAATCAGCGCATCGCGACTACTTATGCCGTTGGCGTTTGCAAGTAGCATGGGTGGCATGATGACGCTCATAGGTACGCCGCCTAACATGATTATATCTAACACGCTGGAAGACAACGGCTACGAACCGCTCGAATTCTTCACATTCTTGCCATCGGGTCTGGTTTGCGTTACGGTGGGCATACTCGTGCTGCTGCCGCTAACCAAGTGGCTACTCGACAAGAAAACCACCTCGCAAAGCAATGGCCGACGTAGCAAATCGCTCGACGAACTTGCACGCGAATATGGTCTGACGGACAATCTTTTCCGTCTGCGCGTCATTGCTGACTCTACAATCACTGGCAAATCTATTCGCGAGCTCAACTTGCAGCGTGCATATAACCTTAATGTGCTCGAAGTTCGCCGCAGCGACGAGCGTCAGCACCGCTTCATGAAGACCATCACGCAGCACGTTGCGCAAGCCGATTTTGTGGTCAGCACGGGCGATATTATATACGTATCAGGAAGCATTGAAAATGTTCGCCATTTGGCAGAAGATTACATTCTCGAGATGCTCCATCAGCGCAACACCGAAACTACGGGCGGCAACCATTTGCATTTCTACGACATTGGCATTGCCGAGATTGTACCATTGGCTTCGTGCGCTATCCTTGGCCGCACAGTGCGCGATGCTGGTTTCAGAAGTAAGTACGACGTAAATGTATTGGGAATCAGGCGTAAATCTGAATATCTACTTCACGACCTTGGCGAAGAGGAGATTCACCCTGGCGACGTGCTTTTGGTGCAAGGAACGTGGTCGAATATTTCGCGCATGAAGAACGACGAATCCGACTGGGTTGTGCTCGGTCAGCCGCTCGAAGAGGCTGCCAAGGTTACGCGCGACTACAAAGCACCTATCGTAGGCGTAATTATGCTTCTCATGATTGCCGCCATGGCATTCGATTTCATACCTATTGCACCAGTTACCGCCGTGCTTATAGCATCAGTACTTATGATACTTACAGGCTGTTTTCATAGCGTTGAGGCAGCTTACAAAACCATAAATTGGGAAAGCATTATACTTATTGGTGCCATGATGCCAATGAGTACTGCGCTGCAAAAGACTGGCGCGTCGGACCTCATAGCCACCACACTCGTGACGATGCTCGGACAATACGGACCGATGGCGCTCATCGTGGGCATATACTTCACCACTTCGCTGATGACGATGTTCATATCC
>JAFYCM010000001.1 GCA_017539645.1 Bacteroidales bacterium | reverse complement strand
TTTATTTATAATTTTTGAGTAAGTTTCCTTGCTTGAATCAATTTATCAGAATTGACTCGGCTTCCGCCTCATTCCTTTGTGTTGCACTATCAATATCTTCAAAGATCGTTTATCTTCTTTTTTTATCTTTCGGTATGTCATTCCCGAAAAGCGAGTGCAAATGTAGAGCCTTTTTTGTTACCCGCAATACCCTCCTCGCAAAAAAATTTACTCATTTTTGTTTGTTTGCTGTTTTTCTGATTATTACGACTGTGTTAACGATGGTTAAACATAAACGCGATTCAAATTCTCCTATTTCTTCTCGATTTTGACCGCAGCTTTTTTACAATCGTTAACTTTACGCACCACATCATAAATAGCAGAATAGGCCTCCTATGGCACGGAAGAAGTCTGCTTTTTTCATAAAAAACGAAATTTGACTATCAAAATAATATGGAAGAAAAGATAGAAGAACCAATTAATGTGACTTCAGAGGAAGAAAAAGTATTCGAGGAGTTGCGAATTGCGGCGGAAAATGGCAATGCGGAGGCACAAATACGAGTAGCCGAGTGCTATAAAAACGGACAAGGCTGCAAAAAAAGCCTCGACAAGTGGCTTATTTATATGAAAAAGGCGGAGGCGAATGGCAGCATTAGTGCACGAAATGAGCTTTTGACCTATTATCACGACAAGGTAAAAAACTCCAGCGGCTACATTTCGACGTTGAAAAGCGGAAGGAAACAGGGCGACAAGAACGCGGCAATTACGTTGGCCGACGTGTATGCAAACGGCAAAGAGGGCGAAGCGGTAGACTTGGAGTCGGCCTACGAAATAGTAAAGAAATTGAAAGATAGCGGTGCTGAATTTGACGACACGAAGCATTTAGCAATAATTGAAAAGATTGAGTTTAGGCACGAAACGATGTCGACACGCAAAAACTTGATCTTAATATTCAAAATCTTCATCTATGCATTTGCGGCCTCATTGCTACTGAACTTCATGAGTTTGTTTGGAGTAATATTGATGGCAATGGTTATTGGACCTTCGATAAAATGGCTAATTCCATGGTTCGAGAGCCTCGTGCAGAAAGCCGACAATTTGACAACGGCTAAAATTGTAGTGGCTATTGTTGGCATAATTAGCGTCCCAGTAATGCTGCTGACATTGCTTGGTCTAAGAATAATTATTGCGACGCACTTGGGCGTATAGTTACGATTATGATTTTGGGGATTGCCAAGTGAAGATAACCGACCATAATACATGCGAGCATTTCGAGTGGCACTATGTAGACGCCCCCGAAAAGGCATGGTGTCGCATTCTCGTAGTTAAGAATCATGAACACGCACATGTTCGCGTTGTTATTGGCGACTATGGCGCACTCTACGCGTGCTAATTTGCTTCGGATTTACTACCAAATAAACCTTCTACGACAATCGTCTGCCTATAGAATGATGATCAATTAGCCTTCGAATTCGGTTTGATGTGCGCCGTTGTAGCCGAGTTCTTATGATTATGCGGTCGCCTAATAAAACCAAGTTTATACTCAACTATTACGGCTGACATACGTATACGTTGCAAGACGTCAATATTTACGACTATGTTATCTGCGATACTGACACTTATAATAGCATGGGGCACCTTCACTGGTCGCATAAAGAAAAATTAGCACCATTGGATGGACGGCTACGGCTCTTGCGGCGAAGAGAACCACAAGAAGAATCGCTAATTGGAACTCTCAATTTTCTAAGCCCTCAGCACCTCCGCTGTAAACGCGCCAACGGAGCTCGATACATGTATGATGTGATAGCCGCGAGGTAAATTTGGAGAATACCCTAATGGAAATTTAGCTTTTCACACTATGTATCAAAAATAAAAGCTGGCCTTGATAGGGAAGCCACACCGCCTCCACATTTCAAAAACCAACTTTCAAGCACAAATGTAAGTCATTATCTTATATAAAAAGAGCGTTGGAGGGTATTTGTAATCACCGGCTGAGAATTTGCGGACTACAATTTCTCCGAAACAGTACGTAGAGAACAAGAAAGGCCGCCCCGAAGAGCAGCCTTAGCTATTAGTGTAGAAAATATTACGGTGTAACACACTTTACTTTTTGATGCATCGCATGCTAATAAAGTCACAATTCTCATAGTATGGAACTATGCGCGCAATTCCTCTACTTTTATTAGACAAAACTCTAAGAACATAATATTCATAAGAACTTCTTTTATAAGTAGAGGTTGTTAGATAACAAACACCTTGGCCCTGCGTTTCATTTAGAGTTTTCCCACTGCCAACACCCCAAGGTTTAGCATTAAACCAACTATGAGATAGATTCCCTTCTACATTCACCCAATCGTATTCACTTGACAAGAACCACATGATGTCCTCATCTTCGCCTTCGAATACTTCTTTTTGTCTTTCCAGATAATAATCGTAGTATTTTTCATCCTCAGCAATTGTGCTTATATAAAAGGAAGGAGCATAGTCGGTATTCTTATATCGCTCCTCTATACTTACCTCAGCCAATCCATAGCTTTTCTCCACCTTCAAAAAGTCAAGGTCGGAAGGCAAGACATAGCCATGAGGTGCAAATTGTATCTTTTCTAACGAGCGCCATACGTCATAAAGATTACCCTTTTTATACTCAGTATACCCGTTAGCTTTTTCTGGCACCATATTTACCCTATAAAGCACACCTTTTGCGCCAGAGCTAAGAGTAGAATATACAAAGTCTTTACCCTCTTCGAGTTTGACAACTTCTCCTTTACTATTTATATAACTTGTTGCTCTGAGATCATCTGCAAGCCAAGTTTGATTGCCATAGCGCTGAACACGATATACATTGAACTCGTGGTCGCGAACATCAAACTGTTTGTCGAGGATGATTTCCTTCGCATTGACAGATACAGGTATAATGGTATCGCCAAATAGAATATTAGCAGTTACTGTAAAGTCATAAATAATTGGTTCTGGCACTACGCCATGCTCATCATCAAACCAATGAATGTACATATTGTTGGTATCGTCGGCCCAATTTCTTTTATACTTAACATAACAAGAATCTTGACCCGCAGGTATTTCTATTGGATCGATAACATAGCCATCGTGGTCCGACGTAGCTGATACGATTACATTTTTCACCTTATTGCCAAGATTCCAACGGAGCACTGCAGCCTCTTCGCCATCGCCATTATCTGTTTGCAAGGCAAAAGGAGGAACACAATAGAAGGTACGAACCTCCGACGGCTCGCTTTTGTGTATATCGAACACTGCGATAGCATACCATTTATATCGGGTGTATGGCTTCAAATTCACTGTAGCAGATTGTGTCGAGCCGCCAACACAGACATAATTATCACCATCATCGTCACTTAGGTAGTAATTATATTTGAGACTTACATCATTGTTAATAGTAGAACCGCTAACAGTCAAAGTTATTGTAGTGTCGTACACAACATATTTATCGGCAATAGCGGATTTCGTTGGTGCTGTTGGAGTGGTACTTAGGAGAACTTCATCCACACACGCAGTAATAGTTAACACGAACAAACATACTACTAGCGCAAAACGTAATATATATTTCATTTCTTTTCTATTTTGAGTTGTATAAATTATCTGCGCGCACCGAAGTCGAAACTCAAGCGAGCGGTTGGAATCAAGATGTTTTCTTCAATATGATACTTATTGTAGTTACCATTTACGTCTGCTGATACACTGCCAATATCGAGCGATAGGGCAAAATTGAAATGACGCACCCTTACACCAACAGAGGGAGACAAATACATTTTACCAAAATCGGCTTTTTCAATTTCATAATATGTAGTAACTCTGCCGTTTGAAGAAGAACCGCTAGCTCCTCGTTCTTTACTCAAAAGCAACCTATAACCTAATCGACCTTCTATAAATGGAGTCACTTTACGTGGTACGATGTCATAGCGAACTGAAACAAATGGTATAAACTCATTATAATCAACTCCAAATACGGATCCTGTATAAGAACGAGGTGTTTCGTACATCAAACCATTAATCATCAAGCCACCACCGACAAACAGTTGAGGTATTATTTGTCCGCCTTGTATTATAGATAAATAATAGGTGGCATTTTGCTCGTCGAAGCCTAATCCGCCTTCAAGAAAAATTCTATATCCATTTATAGGGTGCTTGCTTTTTGTGCCAGATGTAGGCTCATTTTGCGCCATAATAGACGTAGCAACCGTCATAAATAAGAACGCGAATAAGATTAGTTTAGTTCCTGATTTCATCATTTCAGTCTGTTAATTATTTATAGTCTAACATTTGATTATCGGCCATATACAATCCAACTGCATCCCCACCGCACATATCGTTCTGCAAGGCATACCACTGCGATTATGCATTGTATATAATATTGTATTACAGATTGCAAGAGGTTCTCTTCTTATGTGCAAGGGGCTTAATAATTTAGTTCTTTATAGTCATTATGTTGGTAACACTATAACCGCCCGCAAGTTATGTATAATTGTTAGAATTTGTTTACAAGCGTAATAATAGAATAATGCATTTTCTGAAAACTTAGGCAACAACGCTGCTTGAGCAAGTATAAAGCAACAGCTACTTTATATGGTACAACGCAAGAAAGGCCGCCCCAAAGAGCAGCCTTTTCTATGATTTTTTATAGAGAGTGTCTACAGATTTCTAACGAAATAGTTATACATCATATTGAAGAGGTGGCGACGCGTGTTGCCGCCATAGATGCTGTGGTTTCGGTTAGGATAGACGAACATGTCGAACTGCACGTTTTTCTGCACGAGGAAATCGACAAGTTCGAGTTGGTTTTGCTGATGAACATTGTCATCGGCAGTGCCGTGTATAAGGAACAGACGACCTTGTGGCTTATGATCGAAGAAGCCAAAGGCACTGTAATTATCGTAGCCACTGATATTTTCGTCGGGTTTGCGCATGAAACGTTCGGCATAGACAGTGTCGTAGAAACGCCACGTAGTGACAGGTGCAACAGCGATAGCTGTCTTGAAAATATTGTCGCGAATGAGGCAAGTGGCAGCCATAGTACCGCCGAAACTCCAGCCATAAATACCTATGCGGTCGGCATCGACATAATTGAGCGCAGCAAGTTGCTTAGCCACGGCAATGTGGTCATCGCTTTCGAGAAGACTAAGTTTCTGATAAGTACACTTCTTGAACGCCTCGCCACGCGCACCAGTGCCACGCGGATCGAAACAAGCAACTATGTAGCCCGCATCGGCAAGCGCTTGCTCCCAACCATATTCCCAGTTGTCGAGAACCTCCTGCGAATTTGGTCCGCTGTATTGGAACATAACGACTGGATATTTTTTACTCTTATCGAAATTTGCAGGATAGACAATCCAACCGTTGAGCGGCGTAACGTTGTCGGCAGCTTTGAGCGTGGTGAATTGCTTGCGATGAACGGCAGCCACGTCGAAATCTTTATTAGAGATAATATTACGAACAACCTTGCCATCGACAGTAGAGCGAACATCAACGCGGTTAGGCTGCTGGGCTGACGAGAAATCGGAGATGAGATATTTGCAGTCAGCGCTTAGCAACACGTTACTGTTGTAGCCATCGTCGGGTGTGAGGCACAGCGTTTTGCGCGTCTTCATATTATAGCTATAAATCTCGCGTTTGAGCGGCGACTTGGCAGCAGCTTCGTAGTATACAGTCGACGAGGCGGCATCGTAGCCAAGCAGATTCGTAACATCGAAATCGCCATTGGTGAGGCAACCTTTTTGCACGCCATTTATACCGAAATGGTAAAGATGCGCGTAGCCATCGAGTTCGCCCATATATATGAAACCAGAGCCGTCTGGCAAGAAGAGCGGTTTGCTATATGTAAACTCATCTACGTAGCATTTGTTGCGGTCGGTGAAGACCTCGTTAGATACGGTCGACGCCGTATTGGTGATGAGCAACGAGAGCTCGTTTTGGCGACGATTGAGTTTGAAAATGGCAAGTTGCTGTGGGTTACCAGTCCAATAAATACGCGGCACATAGAAATCTTTTCCTTCACCAAGTTGCATAGTTTTCGACACACGTTTATCTACATTGAAAACGCGCACTTCAACTTTGGAATTTTTCTCGCCAGCTTTCGGGTATTTATATTTATACTCACCCGGATATAGCTTATTATCAGCATATCCTGGATTAGAAGCGGCATACATAGGGAAAGAGAACTCCTGCACTTCGCTCTCGTCGAAACGCACGTATGCGAGTTCTTTGCTATCGGGCGACCAAGAAAAAATTGCCGGCGTAGAAAATTCTTCTTCATAAACCCAATCGCATGCGCCGTTGATGATTTTGTTCGGTTCGCCATCGGTAGTTACAGGCGAGATGCTATTGTAGCGTAGTTTCTTGATATACAAATTATTATCACGTACGTATGCTACCAACCAACCATTTGGCGAGAATACTGCATCGCGCTGTTTGCCGTTCTCATCGAGCGGCTTAAGTTCATTATAATTAATGTTATAGATATAATAATCAGCAAGGAACGAGCGGCGATAGATACGCTCGGAATTGAAGGCAATGAGAAGTTTCGTGCCATCGTCAGAAAAAGAGAATGAGTGAATGCGGCCCTCGGGTGCGCCCTCGACCTTCGATGCATCGAAAACAGTTTCTGAAAATGATGCATTGGCAAAGTCGTATTTCACAATTGTGCGACCTTCGTTGACGGCATATTTACCATCGGGCGTAGCGTGCACACCATAGAGCGTCTGGGCATAATATCGACCTGTGACAACTTTTTCGATAGACTCGTTGTTCTGCGTCCAAGCCGCCGCAACGACAAAAACAGAGACAACCGTAAGAATTATTCTTTTCATAAATTATTTAGAGTGAAGAGTTAGCAAATGAATTTCTGTTGGGGCAAAAAGTCGAACGTTAGCTCGCGAAGTGCCAATGCCTTTACTTATAAGTATAGGTACACCCGCCGAGGTGTAGCGCAAGCCTTTCACAAAGCGCTGCCCATAATGCGACGGCACGACGGGCGCGTAGAAGCCAAAAAGCGTCACTTGTCCGCCATGTGTATGACCAGCAAGGGCGAAATCTACGTTGCTTATGTCGACATCTTCGGCATAGTCGGGCGTGTGGGTAATCATAAGTACGAAATCGCTATCGCACAACGCATTGGCGACGCACGGAGTAGTTTCTTTACCACGAAAATTGTTATGCGCGCCAACTATATAAATATGCTCACCGTTCTTCGCGATGGTATCTACTTTATTTTCTATCATACGTATGCCCGTGGCTTGCATCTCGTTATAAATCAGATCGGTGCAGCGCTCAAAATCGTTATTACCCATAACCGCCGAAGCGCCAAACTGGGGTTTGCACGACATAATCTCTTCGAGGAGCGGACGAACGAACTCACAACCCTCTTGATAGTCGCCACCAAGGAGAATGAGGTCGGGCTGTAGTTCGCGAAGCATACTACCAAGCACCGCAAGAGTCTTCTCGTTGAAACGGCTTTTATAGTGAGTATCAGTAACGAACGCTATGCGAAAACCATCGAACGACTTTGGAATTTGCGACGATGTGAGGTGATATTCCACACAACGCCTAATGCCACGATGTGGAGCTCGATGACGGCATTTCAGATGGACACGATTGCGCTCAATTTGCAAATCGGATGGCTGCTGCGCTTCGGCAGCCGCAACTATACATAAGAAAATAAATATAAAATACTTACGCATAACACTACTCTGCTATAGGGCCTGACATAACAACCTCATCGTCGATATAGACAGCAGCAAACTGACCAGCTGTGATGCCACGCTGCGTTTCGTCGAAAATCACGTAAAGAGCATCTTTTCCCATACGTATTCGAGCCTTCTGCAGCGGCTGACGGTAGCGCACGCGAACCAAACAACGTAAATTGTCGCCCTCGGCAAGCGCCAAATCGGGGCGAACCCAATGCACTTCATTTGCATTGACACGCAGCACTTTACGATGCAAGCCGCGATGTTCGTCGCGCATACCTACGTATATTTGATTGTATTCAACGTTAGTACCTATGATGAAAAGTGGTTCTGGGAATCCTCCAATATTCAAGCCTTTACGCTGTCCTATCGTGTAGAAATGTGCACCTTGATGCGTGCCTATTTTCTTTCCATACTTAGGATGGAACGGATATGGACGCGAAAGCTCCATGAGTTTTTCTTCGGGGCATTCGTCAGAATCGGCAGCCGACCAATCGCGATTGAAAATCTCGCAATCGTTCTCCACAATGAAGACTTTACCCTCTTTGGCAGCCAATTTCTGCTGAAGAAAGACAGGCAAATCGACCTTTCCGACGAAGCAGATGCCTTGCGAATCCTTCTTATGCGCGGTAATTAGGTTCAGCTCGGTAGCTATGCGGCGCACTTCGGGCTTCACCAGATCGCCAATTGGAAACATTGCCTTCGAAAGTTGTTCTTGCGAGAGTTGGCAAAGGAAATAGCTCTGATCTTTGTTTCCATCGGAGCCAGCAAGCAAGCGGTGTGCAATAGTGCCATCGGCAAGCGTGACTTCATCTTTGCGGCAATAGTGTCCTGTAGCTACATAGTCGGCACCAAGTTCGAGCGCTTTTTCGAGGAACGCATCAAATTTTATTTCGCGATTGCAAAGCACGTCGGGGTTTGGGGTGCGACCTTTTTCGTATTCAGCAAACATATAATCGACCACACGGGCGCGATATTGTTCACTCAAATCGACCATGTGGAATGGGATATTTAGTTTACGGGCAACGGCTTCGGCATCGAACTTATCGTCCATCCAAGGACAATCGCCTTTGAGCACGCCAGTGGTGTCGGTCCAGTTGCGCATGAAGAGAGCCACCACATCGTAACCTTGCTTTTGCAATACATATGCAGCGACGCTGGAATCGACACCGCCCGACATACCTACCACAACACGCTTCGTTTTATTTGTATTAGCTACCATCTATTTATGAAAAGAGGCGCTCCAAAGGAATGAAGACGCCTCTGTAAAATATGAATATCAACTATTTACTTTTTATGATTCTCGACCCACTTACGAGCTTCAACGAGAGCCGAAATCCAAGGAGTGACATCATCGGCACGACGATCGGCAGGATAGAAACCGCATTGCCATGGGAAGATAGCGCGCTCGAGGTGAGGCATCATTGCCAAGTGGCGGCCATTGTCGGAGCAGATACCTGCTGCGTTGAATTGACTGCCATTTGGATTGGCTGGGTAACCTTCGTAACCATAAGTACCAATAATATTATACTTATCGGCGCTGTATGGAAAGCTGAACTTACCCTCGCCGTGAGCAATCCAAACACCGAGACGACTTCCAGCAAGATGTTTGAGCATAACAGAGTTATTCTCGGGTATATACATAGAAGTGAAGCCGCTCTCGAACTTATGAGAATCGTTATGCAGCATGTGTGGACGCTCAGCATGAGATGGACAGATGAGATTTAGCTCAATCATCAACTGGCAGCCGTTACAGATACCAAGAGAGAGCGTATCCTCGCGAGCATAGAACTTGTCGAGTGCAGCTTTTGCTTTCGGGTTGTAGAGGAATGCGCCAGCCCAACCTTTTGCAGAGCCGAGAACATCGGAGTTGGAGAATCCGCCACAGAAGACTATCATATTTACGTCGTCGAGCGTTTCACGGCCCGAAATCAAGTCGGTCATGTGAACGTCTTTCACATCGAAGCCAGCAAGGAAGAGGCTGTAGGCCATCTCGCGGTCGCCATTCACACCCTTCTCACGAATGATAGCAGCACGTACACCAGTCTTGTTGGTGCGGCTCAAAGACAAGCCTAAAGTCTTTAGAGAACCATCGAAGTTGGCTGGCAACTTAATATCAAGAGGTTGATTTTTATAATTAGCATAACGCTCGGCAGCCTTCTTCTCGCCACTCTGCTTGCAATCGAGTAGGTATGAAGTCTGATACCAAACGTCGCGCAAACGGTCGATGTCTAAGTCGAAGAGATCGCCATTGAGACCAATTTCGAGTGTACGTTTCTCTTGTGGATGACCGATATATGAATATTTAACACCATCGGCTTCGAGGATAGAAGCTACTTTAGCCACATTGCGAACCTGAAGTACAACGGCAGGATTCTCTGAGAAGAGAGCCTTAACAGCATCACCATTAGCAAGATGGGAAGCATCGGCGGCAATGCCATACTTAGTATTAGCGAAACACATCTCGAGCAGCGTAGTTACAAGACCACCAGCCGAAACGTCGTGACCAGCAAGCACAAGGCCATCGCTGATGAGTTTCTGAATAGAGGCAAAAGCCTTCACGAAGTAATCGACATCGGCAACCGTAGGAGCGTCGTTACCTACGCGACCAAGAACTTGAGCCAAGGCGCTACCACCAAGGCAAGCATCCATAGAAGAGAAATCTACATAGAGAAGCGCAGTGTTCTCGTCGCATACGAGTACTGGTTCAACAATCTTACGTATGTCGGAAACCTCGCCCATTGCCGAGATAATCACCGTACCAGGCGACAACACAGCATCACCAGAAGGATATTTCTGCGTCATCGAGAGCGAATCCTTACCAGTAGGAATATTTATGCCGAGTTTGCAAACGAAGTCGCTCATTGCCTCCACTGCTTTGTAGAGTCGAGCATCTTCGCCCTTCTGACGACAAGGCCACATCCAGTTTGCCGAGAGCGAAACGCCCTTCAAACCGTGCTGAAGCGGTGCCCATACGATATTTGTGAGAGCCTCAGCAACCGACATCACCGAACCAGCAGCAGGGTCGATAAGACCAACAGCCGGTGCGTGACCAATTGAGGTAGCCATACCGAGTTTGCCTTTGTAGTCGAGAGCTACAGCGCCAAGGTCGTTGAGAGGCAACTGGAGTTCGCCGGCGCACTGTTGCTTAGCAATCTTACCCGTCACTGAACGGTCGACTTTGTTGGTCAACCAATCTTTACAAGCAACAGACTCCAAGCGGAGCACATCTTCAATATACTTATTTATGGTATTAGCCAACGTGCCATCTTCTTCGGGTTGATAGACAACCGGCTTATACTGAAGCGGATTACTATTGTCGGTCATAACCGTTTTAGGCGGATTGCCGAACATATCAGCAAGTTTCAGATTGATAGGCGTTTGGCCATCTGGTTGATAGAAGCGGAAATTGAGGTCGTTGGTAGTTTCGCCAACCACATACATAGGAGCACGCTCGCGGTCGGCAACACGTTTGAGAAGGTCTATATCTTTCTTCTCAACCACCAAGCCCATGCGCTCCTGACTTTCATTACCCACGATTTCGCGAGCCGAAAGCGTTGGATCGCCAACTGGGAGTTTGCTCATATCTATATTACCACCCGTCTCTTCAACGAGTTCCGAAAGACAGTTGAGGTGACCGCCAGCACCGTGGTCGTGAATGGAGATGATAGGATTGTTATCCGACTCCACCATGCCACGAATAGCGTTCATGACACGTTTCTGCATCTCTGGGTTAGAACGCTGAACGGCGTTGAGCTCAATAGAGTTGCCATATTCGCCAGTAGCAACACTCGACACAGCGCCACCGCCCATACCAATACGATAGTTATCGCCACCAAGCACAACCACTTCCTGTCCAGGTTTCGGAGTCTGCTTTAGAGCGTCACCTTTCTTAGCGAAACCTATGCCGCCAGCCATCATAATTACTTTATCGTAGGCAAGCGAACGACCATGCTCTTGATGTTCGTAAGTAAGTACAGAACCACAGATGAGCGGCTGACCGAACTTGTTACCGAAATCGCTGGCACCATTCGACGCCTTTATAAGTATCTGTGCCGGCGTCTGATAGAGCCAATCGCGAACTGGCACGCCTTTTTCCCAAGGGCGATCCTCGGCGAGGCGCGAATATGAGGTCATATATACAGCCGTACCAGCCATAGGGAGAGAGCCTGTGCCACCAGCCAAATGGTCGCGAATCTCACCACCAGTACCAGTTGCGGCGCCGTTGAAAGGTTCTACAGTTGTTGGGAAGTTGTGAGTCTCGGCCTTGAGCGAGAGTACGGTATCAATGTCTTTTGTTTCAAAATAGGAAGGTTTGTCGGCCTCGGCAGGAGCAAACTGCATAGCTACAGAACCTTCGATGAAAGCAACATTATCTTTATAAGCAGAAACCAAATAGTTACGGTTTTCTTCACTTGTGCGCTTGATGAGCTTGAAGAGTGATAGTTCTCTCTCTTTACCATCGATAACGAAGATGCCGTTGAAAATTTTGTGGCGGCAGTGCTCCGAGTTAACCTGCGAGAAGCCGAAAACTTCCGAATCGGTAAGCGGACGACCAAGGCGTTTAGCAAGGCCTTCGAGATATTCAATCTCTTGAGCGCTGAGAGCCAAGCCCTCTTTCTCGTTGTAGGCCTTCATATCTTCGATATACACAATGTCGTCGGGTTTCTTGTCGATAGCAAAAACCGACTCATCGAGACCATTGTAGAGCACTTGAAGCATAGGGTCGAAAGAGGCCTTATCGTTCTCCACAGGGAAATACTCCTCGATGCGCAGAATGCCTTCTATACCCATGTTTTGGGTAATTTCAACAGCGTTAGTACTCCAAGGTGTAATCATCTCTCGACGTGGGCCAACGAAATAGCCATCAATCTTCGATTGTTCGATTGGAGTAGCCTCACTAAATAACCATTGCAACTTTTTTATATCATCGGCATTCAAGCCGGAAGCCGCATTTACGGCCAAAACGTGGGCATCGGAGCCCTTGAAGAAAAATACCATTTTGTATTTGTTGTTTTGCCCCCAAAGATAAGGCTAACAACAATAAAAACTTTACAATTTGACAATTAGACTATTTACAAATTGTTAAATGGAACGCAGAGGTGTATTAGAAAGTAGAAATTAGGAATTAGAAAGTAAATGTGACACAAGGCTGTTTATAGATTTAGTGTGTATTTGCATTCAGGATAATTTATACAACCATAGAACGCACCAAACTTTCCTTTTTTTAGAACGAGTTTTGCTCCACATCTCGGACATTGCCCATTTCTTATAGCATTGTTGCTTTGATTTATCTTGACTTGAACGTTATTTATGTGTGTTTTCCTTAGTTTTTTATTTGTTGCATTTGCTGCTTTTATATTCAAAATATCAGAATAAATCTTGTTAGCAACCGACATTGGTATGAACTTCTGTTCATAACTAAGAATTGTATTAAGCAACTGCTCCCAATAAACCACTTTTGTTTCTGTGGTTATATGTAAGTATGCTTGGTCTGAAAAGGTTATTATTGATACAACTGGAATTTCAGGATTCAGTTTGAGGGCTTTTCTCAACGCCACAATATGTCCTCTATTTTGAAGTATTGGATTCCTAAATTGGAATTGGTTTTTGTAAATATACTGAGACCATTTTTCGCTATTCTCTCCACCGTAGATTTCTCCATTATAAAACTTAGTCTCAATAACAAATATTGCGCACTCAGAAATAACAATGTGGTCAATTTGTGTTGAGTGCTCGTTATCAGTGATATAAACGTCATTAATGGTTCGATACTCTGGAAGTGGCAGTTTACTAAGAATTTTAGCAACGTGTTCTTCTCCAATTTCACCTTTAGATTTGCGCGTTGCAAAACGCCATACAATTACAGCGATAAATACTATGCTTGCTGCTATTAGTATCGTCGTCAGCGTCATTTTATTGTGCGTTTTTCAATTTTCAATTTAGCACCACTCTTACGCCCACCATGGTTTGGTCGTCGGTTTGAACCACATCGCCTCGCCAATCGGTAATAAGTTTGGTAATTGTTTCAAGTTGCTCGTCAACGGGGTGACTTGCATACTCTTCGAAAAACGCAGTCTGACGCTTTGCAAGGAATTTTCCGTTCGGACCGAACTGATCTTTTATACCATCGCTGAATAGGTATATCATATCGCCATTCTGGAGTTCTATTTCGGTTTGACTGAAATCGTTCTCCTTCACATAGCGACCAATAGGCATACTATCGCCCTTGATACGTTGTGCTGCGCCATCGCGAATGAGGAAGAGATCTTGCTTAGCGCCTGCATATACAGCCTTGGTTTTGTCTGGCATAAATATGAGCACAGCCACGTCCATACCATCTTCGGCATGATAGTTATTGTCGTCGCTCTTTGCCAACGACTCTATTATCTGTTTGCGCATGCGATTGAGAATTTCCGAAGGCTGTGGCTCTTGACCTCGCTGCCCCATATCGGCTAAAATTTCTTTGAGTGCACTGATACCCAGCATACTTAGCATTGCACCTGGTACGCCATGCCCAGTACAATCTGCCACCACAAGAATGCGATATTCACCAAAACGTGCCACACGATACCAGTCACCACTGACAATATTTTTAGGATGATAATAGACAAAACTTTCAGGGAACAGCTCACGCACCTCTTCCACCGTACTTATGGCCGCCGACTGAATGAGGTGAGCGTAGTTGATACTTGCAGTAATCTGCTTATTCGTCTCGTTGAGCTGGTCGCGCTGAGCGGTTATCTCATCTTTTTGTTTAGCGAGCAATTCGTTGGTACGTTTTTTCTCCTTGAGAGAGCGCAGAATAACTACTATGAGCGATAGTGCCAGCCCCAAGCCACAGATTAGCGCGATGCCCACGATGCGTTGACGGCGTAGTTCAGCCTCGCGGTTGATGCGGTCGATCTCTATCTGGCGCATCTCCTCTTCGTGGATAAGTTGTTGCTGATACTCAATAGATTGGCGCATTTTCTGTTCGTTCTGGAAGTTCTGTTTCAGAAGGCGCAGATGATGCTCGGCTTTATATGCATTAGCGAAGTCGCCAATCTTCTCGTAGCACTGAGGCAAAAGTTCATAAATATTTAGTTCAGCCACCGATAGCGACTCTTGGCGCACCGTCTCAAGGTCGCTTTCCAAGAGAGCAAGCGCCTTACGATACTGATTGTTATGCAAAAACTGCTTAGCCTTGAGTATATTGAAATCTACGGCGTAGCTCGATATGGGTGTTGTGCGCAGAAGGTCTTCGCCAACCGCTATAGCCTCGCTACTGCTGTCGGCATAAGCACTATTATTAGTTCGCTCGAAAAGGAACTGATAGGCTTTGGCGCGAGTGAGATTGTTGAGTATTATGGTGAGTTCGCCCACGTTGTCGTCGCCCATATCTTTGGCTTCGCGCGCATATTGCAAGGCAAAACGCAATTGCTCTGGGCGCTCTTTAGGCGCATCGGCAAACGAGTTTATACATACGTCGGCCATCTCGGTGAGCATACGATAGATGCACTCGGGGAAATTGGCCGTGCGCGACATTGCCAGAGCCTGATTGTAGTAGTCGATGGCAGTGGTGTAGAGACCGCTATTGCTGCTCTGAGCTCCCATACCACTAAGGCAGTCGATAATCATAAACGTGTCGCGGAGCTCGGTGAACGTCTCCACGGCTTTCTTCATATTTATCTGAAAACTATCGGTGTTATGCAGAAGGTCGTAGTTCGTAGCCATCAAGTTGTATGCATAACCTTCGAAACGTTTGAATGCCCCCGACTCGTCTTTAGGCGCCAAATCGATGATGCTGCGCAGATAATCTATAGAAGTGGTGAATTTCTCGTTGTAGTATGCATTCTGCGCAAGGCAATAGAGACATGTTGCTTGATTTTCTACATCGGCAACGCGCTTAGAGGCTTCAAGACCGAGGTTGGCGTAATACTCCACAGTGTCGCTCTCGTATGTATTGAATGCAACACGACGGTAGCAAATTCCACGAATGCTATCGTTGTCGGTGGTGCGCGCCACATTGAGCAGACTGTCAATCAGCGATGTATCTTGCGCTTGCAGTATATTGGTGATTAATAGTGATGTTATAAATATTGATAATACGCGAAAAAACTTAGTTTTCATGATTAGTGTTACACTTCAAATGGGCACCAAGATATGAAATAATTACGAGTTCCGTGTTTTCGGAATTTGAAAGCAACACCCTAAGTTCAGTTCAGGCGGATTTGAAATCCGCAAAACCACTAATCGGGGACTACAAATCCCCGAATTACTGATTCTTCGCTACTGCTCAGAATAACAACAATCTCGTAACTCGTAATTATATAAGTTTCATTACCACGCTGGCAAATCGTCGCGCCAAAGGATGTCGGTGCAGTTGGAGGCATTGGTCCACCAAGAGGTATTGGCATGTTCGCTATCGGCGAGGTTGGTTAGGTTGTAGGTATACCACGGCATGAAGTAGCTCCAACGTGCGCCGGCACTGAACTGTTCGCTCATAGTGCCCACAGAGCCGCATTCACTGAGCGTAATCATCTTGTTAGCCCAATTGCCACTAAGCAGTTCGTATGCTTTGACGCACTGCGCCGCTGCCTTGTTGTAAATATCTATGCCGATAATATCGACATACTCATCGCCCGGATACCAAGCGTTGTCGCACGCGGTGATGGCGTTATTGGGGCATGAAGTCCAAACCCAGATTAGGTTGTCGAGACCTTTAGCCTTGTAGTAGTCGAAAGTGTAGCGCCACAGAGCCACGTAAGCCTCAGCACCGTCGTAGCCCCACCAGAACCACGCCGTGCCGCCATTGAGCGCATTGCCCGCAGCCTCGTGATATGGGCGGAAAATAACAGGAATGCCCGCCTCTTTGTATTTCTGTAGATATGCAGCGCCATCGTCGAGCATGGTTTTGAGGAATGTATTTTCCCAAGTGCCTTCGTTGATGGCATTCTTAGCACTAAAACCTTGCGTATTATAGCTCCAGTCGTCTTGGGTGGCAGCTTTGGCTTCGCTCGATGGCACCATCATGTGCCAGCCTACGGCCACAAGTCCGTGATTATTCCAATGTTCTTTGTAGGTATTTATGTTGTCGTAGTTCGATTTACCCCATGAATACTGGAGGTGAATCATATCTATGGTATAGATTGCGGGATATTTGCCAGTGGCAGCGTGTACGAGGTTAGCCTCGTTTACTTGAGTATTTACATTCGACATGGCGCCCGAAATGGCCTTTTCGCCATACTGCGACACAAGGTAGTCGTAGACCTTTTGCGCTTGCGCATTACCATTGACGAGCGTCTGCGTAATGGTAGGTTCGGTAGCGGCAATGGTAGAGAACGTCACCGAATGCTCGGCTACGGCAGCGCCATTGTTTTTACTTACAAAAAAGCCTTCTGGGATCGTAAGCTTGTAAGTTTTACCATTTTTCAGCGCTGTAGGAATGGTGAAAGTCAGCACTTTACCATTGCGTTCGAAAGCCGAGAAATTGCACGCCGAGCCATTGAAGTCGGCATCGAGCGTAGCGTTGAAGTTGACCTCATCGCTATAAGTAAGTATAATTTGAGTAGTATTTATGGCTACGTCCGTTGCGCCATCGGCAGGCTGAGAGCTGACAAATGTTGGCACAGTGCCAGCGTTATCGTTTTTTTCGTCGTCGCCACAAGCCATAAGTATCACTGGAAATAGCAGTGCCTGTGTAAGTAAAATGCAAAGTCTCTTTTTCATCTATGTTATTGTTTATCAATAAAAAAAAATCATCGCACAAGCAACTATGATAATTACCTGTGCGATGAATTAATATCTATTTACTACTTAACAGCAATCTTGGTCAGCGTGATGCCGTAGCCAAATACGCCGAGACCGCCATTTGAATTGAGGTCGGCAACGTCCTCGGCTGTGAGGGTGATGGTCAACTCTGTTGAACCAGCTTCGAGCGAGATATTGCCTTCTGCTGCATCGCCGAGTGTACCTTTGAGCGATGGCAACGATACCCAACTACCATTACCAATACGTATGTTGGTGTATGCGCCAAATATTGTGTAGTAGAACGTTACTTTGGTGCCTACTTGGAAGTTGTCTTTGTATTTATCCCACTCGCCCCATTGCATAGCAGTCATAGAAACGCCCCATTGCTCGCTATCGAACGAAACGTTGCCTTCCCAAACTGGCGTAGGCGCTGAGTAGTCTATTACGTATGAAATGGCAGTAACCACCACGCCATCGGCATTGAACATCACGCCAAGGCCATCGACATCTTTCCAGCCCGAAACATCAACATCGGCATAACCAGCAGCAAGATTATCGGCGCTGATATGTATGGTATTACGTTCTGCTTCGTCTTTGATAGCCCAATCTTTGCCTTGGCCCCAGTTTTGGTCGAGGAGCTGAAGTTCTGAGCTTGGAGTGCCACTGATACGTATGCGGAGCAATGCACCCGAAGGAACATCGGCAAGCGAAATTTGAGGCTCTGGCCAAGCGCCGCCCCAACCTTTCACTTCGAGAGCACCTTCCCAAAGAACTGTCTCTACCAAACCCTGACCAACAACCGTAATGGTGTAGTCGACTTTCGTCTCGCCCGAAACGAGCGTAACAGTCTTTTTGCCAGTAGATACGCCAACAGCAACAAATAGGTCATTACCATTAATTATGTAGTCGGTCTCTTCGCCATCGAGCAAAACGCCGGTCAAGTTGCCTTGGTTGACAACGGTGCATTTGAGCAAATCGCCAATGGTTACATTATCGGACGAGAAGGCTTTCACTGCGCAGAATGTATATGCATTAACCGTGAAACTCTCGCTCAACACGAACTCTTCGCCGTTATCCATAACACCTACAACCTTACCACTTGTAGCTTCGAGCGGCACTTGAACGGTAAAGCCCGTTGCGGTTGCCTCAGGAGCAGCTTCGAGGTCGCCAAATTTCACGTTAGCCACACGATTGCCGAGCGTTGCGGTGACGCTGAGTTTGTCGAGTGGCGTAGCGCTCGCAGGGAAATCGCTTGCAACGGGTTTTGTAGTTACAAAGCCCGAAACGGTAATGGTTGTGCCATTTTTGAGGGTGAACGTAATATCGCCACTCTTAGCGGCTTCGGTTACGGTGAGGCTGATAGTTCCATCTTCGGCAATAGTTACGTTTTTAGCTTCATCGCCATTGAATGCAGCAGAAGCTATCAAATCGAGGTTTTCGCCAGCTATAACAACCTTTTCGCCAACACCATACGATGCTTTTGCGTCTTTTATACTTACGGTAGGCTGCGTCAGTTTGATAGCAGCGGTAGTATAGGCAACGCCTGCATACGAGGTGAGCGTAACTACACCATCGGTAGCTGCAGTGGGAACGGTAACCGTGATAGAGTTTAGTTCCGCATATACATTCTCAACCTTTACGCTGTCGGCAGACGCGCCGTTGAATGCAACGGTAGCAATTTGGTTGAGTTGCGTACCTTCAATGGTGAGTTTCTCGCCAGCCTTTATCGTTGTGGCAGAAATTTTAGTTATGGTAGGCTCAACCACCTTAACTTCCTCATTCGACGCAACGCCAGTGAAACTTACTGTGTTGTCTGAGAGTGTAGCGTTGTAGCCTGCGATAAACTTGCCGGTCTTAGCATAGATAGGCACAGCAACCTTCACCTCGGTGCGCGTAGCTGAGATAACCGGCGTAGTGTAACCATTGAAAGAGACGAGTTGAGTATTCGCAAGATACGTACCCGTGATAGTAAGTACGTCGCCTGGCTTAACCTCTTTCGGCGAGAAGTCGGTGATGGTAGTAGGTTCGGTGTATGCAACCTCATCGGTTTCGAGCACTTTAGAGCCACCTCCGTAGACGAGTTGCACTTTACCAACAACAGCATCTTCGGGCACTATGCATCGAATGGTGTATTGGTCGACCACTTCGATATTCGAAACAGACACATTGTCGGGGAAGATGATGGTTTCAATCTGATTGAGACCGCTACCCTTGAACACCATGTAGCCGCCGCGCGTCAGTTGCAGTTGAGCAGCCGTGAGCGAAACACCACCTTTTATCTGATTGGTGTCATAGTCATCGTCATCGTTGCACGAGGTGAAAACTCCGCCCATTGCAACAGAAAGGCTCGTGATGAATATCAATATATATTTTCTGAAATCTTTCATTTCTGTAATGTTTTTGAGTTTCACACTTACTTATAAGGCACTGCACGAAGGTTGTCGAGCTTGAGAATTGGCGCACAAGCCGTACCAGCCACACCGCCACCATTTACCCACAAGATAAGGCTTGCAAAGGCATCTGGCTCAAGCGTTTGCGCTGTAACCTTACTACCATCGTAGTTATATACAAACTCGCTAAATGGAATAGTTACCGTAATCCATTCGCCATTGGTATCGAACGAGCCTGTAGCTTCCCACGGACGATAGATACCGCGCGAAAGGTCTTTACCACCTTCTACGGCCGACGTCTGTATATACGTATTATTTTGCCATGAATCGTTAGCGCAGTCGGCAGCACTCGCAAACACCACTTGCAGCGCACCTGCCATCCACGGATTGCTCTTAGGCACGCATAGCTCAAACTTGAATGCCATATTCTTCCAATCTGTAAAATCGAGAACGTTGCAGATAGGTACGCCTACGCCAGAGGTTATGCCCATTGGGTCACCATTCCACGTGCCGCACCAGAATGGCAGTTTGTAGCTCTCGTTCCACGATGCGTTCTCGTCGAGGTCTGCCGGACCAAGTATTGCATACTTACCAGTGATGCCTTCGTCTTCCGATTCGTACTTAGGCACGTTCCAACCTTGCGGAACGATGTCGGTAGTTCCATCGAAGTCGGTGATGAGACCACGGTTGTCGTTGAAGTTGAAACGGGTCGATTTCGTTGTGCCATACTTAGAAGTAACGGTGATTGCGCCTGCTTGAGTGCAACCATCTGGCACAACAAACGAAACGGCCGTCTTGGTGCACGACTTGAAGTTGGTGATTTGCGTACCGTCGGGCATCTCCACTACGAGGTGATTGTCATCATAATCGAGCAGATAGTCGCCGTTAATAGTTGCCACTTCGCCAGGTTTTACATATTCGCAAGTGAGCGACGTAAGCACCGGCGCAGGAATAGTTACCGAGAATGAGTATCGTGTGGTGTCGCCTTTAGAGTTCACCATATATATCAAATCGGTCGGATTCGATGGCAAGTTGTTAGGTACGCTCGTAATCAACGTATGGTCGGTGATGAGGCTCGAGTTGAGCACAGCCTCGCAGTCGTTGAAGTAGAGTTTAGTGATAGAGCGTAGGTTATTACCAATAATAGCTACGAGTTTGCCCATCGATGCCGAGGTAATAACCGAATCGGAATTTGCGGGCGTAGTTACGTATATCACTTCGGGTGAGCCACCTGCAACTTCGTATTTATCGGGCTCATCTTCGCACGCTGTAAATGCTACCGAGGCAAATGCCGAAAGCACTACAGATGCCGAAAGCTTGAATATATTTCGTGTATTCATTTTCGTTTTTCGTTTTGGATTAATATGTATACTGCGAAACATCTTGATTTACCGGTTCCTCGCTCAAATGTGGATTGGTGAGTTTGTCGGTATCAGGGAACGGAATTGAGAAAATGCTCTTGCTGAAAGTAGCCTCAGCGCCTTTGTCGTAAGTACAACTACTTGTGTTCCAGCTGCTATATCCGCTTTCGAAGTACGTTTTATATGCATCGGCCAAGCCGTTATATGTACCACGTTTCTGAGCCGAGAGTTCTGCCAAAGCGCGGTCGGGATTGTAGTATGCAAGACGAACAAAATCGTACCAGCGGTCGCCTTCGAGAGCAAGTTCCAAGCGGCGCTCTTTCCAAATGGTCTCCCACGAAACGCTTGACACCTGATTTGCCAACGGGCATGCACGTGTATGTACGTCGTTGTAGGCAGCCACAGCATCGGCATTTGAGGTTGTGCCGCCATCGATGAGCGACTGAGCCTCGGCGAGCACTAAGTATACATCGGCTAAGCGCAAGAGGTGTGTTGCCAACGAGGTTGCCATACGTTGCATAGATACGCCGCAGCCATAAGGGCCTTCGTTGTGGTCATATTTATCGCCAACGAGGTGTTTCACATTGTGCGCGCCCGTTTGGAATGCAGGGTTGCCACTAAGGCTGTTGCGCGATTTGAGCGTAGCTTCGTCGGTGTTGTAGCAGAAGTCGAGCACTTCAAAACCACCTTTTGCAAAGGTCTCTGAATGGTCTGCCCAGAAGTAATCGTAGACATCGTTCGGAAGCATACAAGTAGACTTACGACGCGTATCGGTATTGTAGCGTTCTTCGCGTAGTGGAGAATCGCCGAAAGCTTCAATCAAGTCTACTGAAGGACTTGCCCACTCGCCCCATATATCACCGAATTCAGAGAAGCCAGTTATGCCAAGGTCGCTCTGGAATGTGTTCTGACGTGTCCAGTTGCCGCCAGCCGTTGTAGCAGCCGTCCAGCGCCAAGCAATGAGGCTCTCGTCGCAGGTGTTGCCCGAGAGACGGAAGATGCGCCAGAATTCTGGTTCGAGTGCACGGCCAGAGTTGTCTCTAACGTCTTTGGCATACGCAACGGCGTTCTGCAAATCCTCTTTGTTGAGCGTGCCCGTTACGCCAGCTTTGGTCAAGTAAACTTTAGCGAGCAAGCCTTTTGCGCAATACTTATCGAGACGGCCAGCATCCGATGGTTTCGATGGCAACCACTCGATAGCTTGCTTGAGCGTAAGTATTATGTAATCGTAAACATTCTCAGGCGTAGCGCGGTAAACATCGTTATAGTTACCTGCAGCAATCATCGATGTATTGTCGTGAATGATAGGTACACCGCCGAATGTGCGCACGAGGTAGAAGTAAGCCATAGCCTTCCAAACGAGGGCTTCGCCTTTCACTTCGTTGCGGACAGCTTCAGTTGTGCCCGGACCAGCAATCTCGTTTACGTTTTTCACAAGCACGTTGGCGTATGCATTAACCGACCACAGCGAAGCCGACATATTCACAAGGTCCTCATCAGTGCCGTTCACAGTGAACGTAAGATATGGCGACGAGCCCCAATAGTAGTTACCTGCCATAACCTCACCAACCTTGAAGAAGCCACGCTGGAAGTCGTACCAAGGTGAGTTGTAAATAGTTGCAGACGTAGAATGCAACTGTGCATCGGTCTGATAATAGCTCGACGCAGTGAATGCATCTTCGGTAGGGCGGTCGAGGAAGTCGTCGCACGAAGCAAATCCCATAATAGCCACTACTGCTATCGATGCATATTTTATGTTTTTAGTATTCATTGCTTTTAGATTTTTTCGGTTGCTACTCATATTACCATGTAATATTTACACCAAAAGAACACGTAGAAGGCGAAGGATAACGTCCGTTATCGAGGCCATACACATTAGCCGAAGCCGACGAAGCACCAATTTCTGGATCGTAGCCGGTGTATTTAGTGATGGTGAATACGTTTTGAACGTTTACGTATGCACGCACATTCTCCAAACCAAGTTTCGAGATAAGCTCTTTGGGCAATGTGTAGCCGAGCGTGAGGTTCTTCAAACGTAGGTATGAGCCATCTTCAATATATCTATCCGAGATACGGTCGTTGTCGTTCGGGTCGTTGATGGTAGCACGCGGAAGTTCACCGCCGCCATTAGCCACACGCACGTTCTTCACGTCCTGATACCAAGCCCAAGCTGTCACTGAGCCATCGCCATAAACGTCAACGCCGTTAGAATAATCTTTATTCGGGTCGATGGCTTCGAGGCGAGTGCGGTCGTTCACCGTCTTCTGCTGATTTGCCCACGCCGAGTTCATGTGCGTAGTCTTCATATTCAAGTAGTTGAATATCTTATTGCCATACGAACCGTTGAAGAACAAGGTGAGGTCGAAGCCTTTGTAGCGGAAGGTGTTTGTCCAACCGAAGGTGAACTTAGGCATTGGCGAACCGATGTTCGTCTTGTCGTTCTCGTCTATCTTACCATCTTCATTTATGTCGACATATTTCTGGTCGCCAACCCAAGTATTCTGATATACATTAGGGTTCTTTATATGTTTAACAGTCTGGTCACTAGGCGAGTTTACGATGTCGCTATAATCTTTATAAACGCCGTTGCATTTATATCCATAGAAATTATAAAGGCTCTCTCCAACGGTAGAACGCGAAACTACGTCGCTCCACTGACCGTAACCTTCGATTGCCGGACCATCATACTCTTTGAGTTTGTTGCGGTTGAATGAAATCTGGAATTCCGAATCCCACGCCAACTCGCCTTCGAGCGGATGAGCGCCAAGGGTGATTTCGAGACCTTTGTTTTCGATAGTACCATAGTTACCATAAGGAGCAGCCAAAGCCGACGAACCGTTACCGCGCGTGCCCATGTACGATGGCAACTGCAGCTGAGCAAGCATATCCTCAGATGTCTTCTTATATATATCTACGGTGAGCGTAATCTTCTCGTGCAAGAAGCCAAAGTCTACACCGAAGTTCCACTGCTCTTGTGTCTCCCACTTGATAGCGGTGTTAGGTATGTTGGTAGGACGCTGACCAACGCCGAAGCCTGTCTCCATCTTCGACATCGATGCACCCCATTTGTATCCGCCTATCGACGAGTTACCTGTTTGGCCCCAACCTACGCGAACTTTAGCGTTTGTCCAAATTTCAGACGTTGGAAGGTTCTCCCAAAAACTTTCGTTCGATGCACGCCACGATGCTGCTGCTGCATGGAATCCTGCCCAACGGTTATCTGGTCCAAAGTTCGACGAACCATCGCGACGATATGTATAAGTAAGATTGTAGCGATTGTCGTAGCTATATGTAAGACGACCGAACATAGACACCATCGAAGCCGAACCAAAGCCATTGCCTATCGATGGATCGTCGGTACCGAGTGCTGGGTTGTGTATGTCGTCCGACTCGAGACCAGTGTTTGCCACCTTCAAGTAGTCCCACTTCGATTCCCATGCCTCGTGACCAATCATTAAGCTATAGTTATGCACATCTGCAATATTGTCCGACCACGTGATGTAGTTCTTCGACATCCAGAAAGTATTGTTATTGCGCTGATTAGAAGCTTCGTTCGATGCACGCGTCCAAGTGCCGAGGCTAACCATTGGCTCGTAGTGCTGAGCGCGCGAGGTGCCAAGGTCGAAACCAAATTCGGTGTGCCAAACGAGTTTCTCTATTGGCTGCACTTCGGCGAAAATAGCGCCGTTGAGTTTCGTACGGTCAAGCAGGTTCTCTTCCATAAGCGCCAAAGCAACTGGGTTCGGACTGGTGAAGCCCTCTCTTGCAACGCTCGAGTAGCTACCATCTATATTATAAATAGGTATATCGGGAGGCGTAGTGAGTGAGTACATAATTACGCCCTCGTCTTGGTCGGCCTTGAGCAAACGCTCTTTTGTATATGAATACATAGCCGAGAGACCAAGTTTCAACCATTTATTTAGTTGAGCATCGAGGTTTGAGCGCAACGACAGACGTTTGAATTTAGAACCAATGATAGTACCCTCTTGATTCATAAATCCGCCCGATACGTAGTATTGCACCTTCTCCGAACCGCCTTGTGCCGATAGTTGATGCTGCTGCTGGAACGCTGTGCGGAATATTGCATCTTGCCAGTTTGTACCCTTGCCAAGAATTGATGGATTAGAATAGTAGCTGCTCTCTTCGGTAAACGAGCCTTCGCCGCCTTTACCAAGGTCGTTGAGATATTCGGCAAACTCGCGGAGGTCCATAATGTCGAGTTTCTTCATCTGTTTGCTCCACGCCACCATACCATCGTATATAAACTTAGCGTCGCCGGCTTTACCGCGTTTTGTGGTTATGAGCACAACGCCGTTAGCACCTTGCGCACCATAGATGGCCGTTGCCGACGCATCTTTCAAGATTTCCATACTTACGATGTCGGCAGGGTTGATAGTAGATAGCGGCGAAATAGTCGAAACAGAGCCATTACCAAGGGCATCGCCCAAACCGTAGTCGGCACCCGACTGACCTTGCGACTGAACTATCACACCATCTATTACGTAGAGCGGCTCGGCATTGGCATTGATGGTAGCCTGACCACGCACACGAATTGACGATGACGAACCTGGTGCACCCGAGTTGTTCACCGACTGCACACCTGCCGCACGTCCTTGTAGCGATTGGTCGAGGTTGGTAATCACCGAACCTTTGATAGCATCTTCGCCCACAGAGACCGAAGCGCCCGATAGGTCGGATTTCTTCATCGTACCATAACCTACCACCACAACCTCATCCATCTCTTTCGATTCTGGCTGAAGAGATACGTTTACTGTGCCTCCATTGCCAACATTCTGAGTTTGAGCGACGTAGCCAATAAACGAAAAACTTATTTCACTCCCTTGCGGAGCACTTAGAGAATAATTACCGTCGAAATCGGTAATTGTGCCATTTGTAGTGCCCGACACAACAACATTCACACCTGGTAGCGGCTGATTTGCCTCGTCGGTCACACGTCCTGTAACTTTCACATTGTTCTGCGCCCACGCCGACTGTATCAGCATTGTGGAGCACAACAGCAAAAGCACAACATGCAAAACGTTTTTCATAAATACTTGTCTGTTTTCGTTAGTACTTTGATATTCTCACTTTCCATAAACAGTGATAGTGTCAAAATTACACCATCGAATCATACAATACTGATACTATTCTGTCAGCTTATTGCCTTTTGTTATCAAATATTAACCTTTATTAACTTGTGGGTGATTATAAGTATTTGTGTCATAGGTAATAAGTAAGATTTGATAAAATCATCCGATATTTACCGTGCAATGCAGAACAACAATCAGATAGATTTACATGCCGCCGATTTGACCACCGAAATGCAGATTGGTCTTGCTGGAGCGGGCATCCACGCTGGGTTTCCGAGCCCGGCGCAAGATTATATTGAAAATGGTATCGACTTGAACCGCGAGTTGGTCAAACATCCGTCGAGCACGTTTTATGGGCGTGTTGTGGGCGACTCCATGACCGACGCAGGCATCGATTCTGGCGATATTTTGGTCATCGACAAAGCACTTGAGCCTCGCGATGGCGATATGGCTGTTTGCTTCGTTGATGGCGAATTTGCACTAAAGTTCATTCGCTACAAAGGCAAACGCCTATTTCTCTGTGCCGCCAACGATAATTATGCCGACATTGAGGTTCTACCCGAAACGCAGTTTATGGTTTGGGGCGTAGTTACGTATACGATAAAAAAACGCTGTAAACACTTGTAGCCTATGCCGTTCGGTTTGGTCGATTGCAACAATTTCTTTGTGTCGTGCGAGCGAGTTTTTCGCCCCGACCTCGCTACAAAACCCGTTGTGGTACTATCGAACAACGACGGGTGCGTGGTGTCGCGCAGCAACGAGGCCAAACAGATGGGCATACCTATGGGAATGCCATTTTTCCGTCTTCGCGAATTCGACGTCGAGAAGCGTGTCACGCCGTTCTCGTCCAACTATACGTTGTATGCCGATATGTCGCACCGAGTGATGCAGCTTCTGGCAAGCGAAGTCGGCGACATTATCCCCTACTCCATCGACGAGTCTTTTTTTGCGGTAGATAGTTTTGCTAATTTCTCGCACGACAGAGCCGTTCAGTTGTCGGCTAAAATCCTGAAATGCACAGGAATACCGGTGAGCGTAGGCGTAGCACCAACAATGACTTTGGCCAAGGTTGCTTGTAGATATGCCAAGAAGGTGAAAGGCTACCATGGCGCTTGCCTCATCGACAACGACACGAAGCGCCAGAAAGCCATTCAGCATATTGATATTGGAGATGTGTGGGGCATCGGCAGGCGCAGTTTGCCACGATTGAAGGCGATGGGCATAGTCACTGCAGCCGATTACGCACAACTCGAAGAACTGCAAGTGAAACGCCAATTTGGCATAAATGGCATACGTACATGGCAAGAGCTGAACGGCATATCGGTAGTGAAAGCCGAAGACCACGATGCAAAACAGAGCATCTGCACATCGCGCTCGTTTGCCGAGATGGTCACCACCGAAGAGCAATTGCTCACGCACGTATCGAACTTTGCTGCTCAGTGTGCTCTAAAACTCCGCCAGCAGCAATCCGTGGCGCAGTCGGTGATGGTATTCGTGTCGTCGAATCGTTTCCGCGACGATATGGAGCAATATGCCAACGCAGCCACCGTGATGCTCGATGTAGCCGCATCGAACACGCCCGAAATAGTGCGAGCCGCCAACGCAGCTATGCATAGCATATATAAAAAAGGTGTCAGCTACAAGAAAGCGGGCGTAGTGCTGAGCAGCATCTCACCAAACCATGCCGTGCAGACATCGATATTCGACACAGCCAGCGAACAACGCTCACGCAACGACCGACTTATGGCCGTGATAGATAAGATAAATAGTAAAAACGGACGCGATGCCGTCCACTTGGCGTCGCAACAGCCAGACGACGCGCAACCAGCCAAAGAAACGCCCATATTCAACAATAATCTCCGCCGCGAGCACATGTCGCGATGCTTTACTACAAACTTCAACGATATTATTGATGTGCATGTTTGACGTTTAACACATTTACCTGCACAAATTCATTCTATCTGCATTCCTATGCGGTAACTTTCGGTAGTTACCATAAATTTGCATACTTACGAAACTTGACATAATTATAAGTACTTTCGTTTTCGCGAATAGTAAATAGAATACATACGATAATGGCCAAAAGAAAGACAGACCCAGAGGAGAAGAAACAGAAACTGACCTCACAGATAATGAAAGCGCTAACCGACAATATCGGCAAGGCGTTCAACTATAAACAAGTAACCGAACTCATCGGACTGAAGAGCAAGAAAGACCGCGAAGCTGTTCAAGATACACTTTTCGAACTCGCTGCTAATAAGCTTATTACCGAAGGCAACGCCGGTAAATTCTCTGTTGGCAGCACCAATGGCGAATCGTCGCATCAGGAGGGCATAGTAGATATGACTCGCAGCGGCGCAGCGTATATAATACTCGATAGCAAAAAAGATAATGACGACCCCGACATTTTTGTATCGCAAAACAACCTGCATACCGCATTGCATGGCGACCGTGTGAAGGTGCTTATTTATGCTCGTAAACGTGGTCGTCAGCCGGAGGGCGAGGTGGTGGAAGTGCTTGAACGTAAGCGCGAACGCTTCGTAGGTACAGTGCAAATTGTGCGCGACATCGCCTTCCTCGTGTGCGACCCGAAACAGACAGGCGGTCACGATATATATATACCTTCCGACGGACTTTGTGGCGCCAAAGATGGACAGAAGGCTGTGGCAAAAATCACGTCGTGGCCTGCAAAATCGAAGAATCCTATCGGCGAGATTGTCGAGGTACTTGGCAACGCAGGCGAAAATCAAACGGAGATGCACGCCATACTTGCCGAATACGATTTGCCATACGGATACCCCGAAGATGTAGCTCTACTCGCCGAGAAGATTGAGCCGGGCATAACACCATCGGAGATTGCTAAGCGCTTAGATATGCGCGATGTGGTGACATTCACCATCGACCCAACCGATGCAAAAGACTTCGATGACGCGCTCTCAATTCGTCGTCTGCCAAATAAAAATTGGGAAGTCGGCGTACATATTGCTGATGTTACGCACTACGTCACGCCAGGCACGCCTATCGACGAAGAGGGCTACAAGCGCGCTACATCAGTATATCTTGTAGACCGTGTTGTACCTATGCTTCCAGAGCGTCTGTCGAACTTCCTATGTTCGCTACGCCAAGACGAGGAGAAACTCACTTGCTCCGTAATATTCGAAATGGACGACGAGGCAAACATAAAATCGTCGCGCATAGCTCGCACGGTAATTAAGAGCAACCGCCGTTTTACTTACGACGAGGCGCAAGCAATCATCGAGACTGGCGAAGGCGACTTCAAAGAGGAGGTTCTGCAACTCGACTCGCTTGCCAAGAAGCTCCGCAAACGCCGCTTCGACGAAGGTGCAATCTCGTTCGAACGCGTTGAGGTGCGTTTCAATATTGATGAGCAAGGCAAGCCGACGGGCGTCTACTTCAAAGAGTCGAAGGATGCCAACCACCTTGTGGAGGAGTTTATGCTTGCTGCCAACCGCAAAGTGGCACAATTCATTGGGGCCGACGAACTAAACACCACGGGTCGCAAACGCACGCCTAAGACCTTCGTCTATCGTGTGCACGACGTACCTAACGAAGAGAAATATTCAAAATTTGCACAGTTTGTGGCGCGCTTCGGCTACGAGGCAAATCCGCAAAAAGGCGAAGAGATAAACAACGCCGTAAATCGCATCTTGGCGCAAGTGAAGGGCAAAGGCGAGCAAGAGCTCGTGGAGACGCTTGCCATACGTACTATGGCGAAAGCTAAGTACACTACGCACAACATCGGTCACTACGGACTTGCGTTCGACTATTATACGCACTTCACATCGCCTATCCGTCGCTATCCAGATATGATGGTGCACCGGTTGCTATTCTCTTACTTAGACGGCGGCCGCTCGGCAAACGTGGAGAAGTACGAAGAGATGTGCGAACACTGTAGCGATCAAGAGATTATGGCTGCCGAAGCAGAACGCTCGTCGATAAAATATAAGCAGGTGGAATTCCTTATGGACAAGATTGGCGAGGAGTTCGATGCCACTATTTCGGGCGTTACGGAGTGGGGCGTTTATGCCGAGATTATCGAAAACAAATGCGAAGGCATGATTTCTATGCGCGACCTCACCGACGACAGCTACTACTTCGACGAGGATAACTACTGCGTGCGCGGACAGAACACCGGCCGCAAGTTCCAACTTGGTGACCCTATTCGCATACGTATTGCCGCTGCCAACCTCGAGAAGAAGCAACTCGACTACGTGCCTGCCGACATGCCTGTAACCGACCGCGAACGACAGACGGCTCGCAGCAAGGAGAACAAGATTGCACGCGCAGCCGAAGAGGTGAGCCGCCGCAAGCAGAAAGCCAACGGCATACCGCCTAAGAAAGTTCTGAAAAATGCCGCTAAGAAGAAGCACGGCAAGAACGGAAAGAAGAGACGTTAAGCATAATTACGAGTTACGAATTGTAACGCCAGCAAGGTCTCGTAATTCGTAACTCGTATCTCATAAATATTTATAGATATTGATTGAAAACAGAAGTTTCACCAGAGAACAGCAGCCGCCGCGCAGCTTTTGAACTATGGATGACGTCGCCAATGCCGATGGTAACGTTGGTAAAGACGCTGAATGTTAGTCGGTTGGTGCGCGTGGCTCGCAAACGCGGTCTAAAGTTCAATATGCTTATGTGCTATTGTATATGCAAGGCCGCAAAGCATATCGACGAGTTTTACACGTTGCCAGAAAATGGCAAATTATACCACTTCGACCTATTGGCTATCAACGTAATAGTGGAGAATTGCAACGGTGGCATCAGCTCGTGCGACATACCTTTTGATGACAACTTTCAGCAATTCAATACTGATTATAAAATACTTACATCAAAAGCCGCAGCCGAATCGCAAAGTATATTTATAGAAGATAGAATGATTATAGGCACGTCGGCAATGATTCAAACCGAACTCGACTGCATCGTCAATCAGTACACCGACAAATTTGCCAACCCGATGGTGATGTGGGGCAAGTATCGCAAGGGACTATTCAAAACCACGCTCCCCATTTCGTTCCAATTCCACCACGTACAGATGGACGGCGGGCACGCAGCCCGTTTCTTAGATCTGCTACAAAAAGAAATTTTGAGTTTTACGCTCTAAATATCAAGCAAATAAGTCTTCTCAAATTCGCTTCGCAATATAATTCTCGAGCGACAAGCAAACTTCGGCAGAGAATTCCACTCCATGACGAACAGAGCCGATAATAGGCTCATAATGAGCTTCTTCAATATTTTTGTGCGTATAGTTATGTAGCGTCAGACCGTAAAGGAAACCTGCATTGAAACTATCGCCGGCACCAACGGTACTAACTGGCGTAATCTTCTTTGCATCAACGTGGATCTGGTCATTGGGAAACATAATATCCACGCCTGCAGCACCTTGCGTACATATACATATTGGGCAATGCGGCATAATTTCGCTACGATAGATAGCCTGCCAATCTGCCGAGCCAAATAGTAGGCGGAAATCCTCATCAGAACCTTTTACTATGTCGGCCGACTGAAAATTCTCTATTATCGACGGCATCAACTCTTTGCGCTCATCAACATGGTTAGCGCGAAAGTTTATATCGTAGTAAATCAGCATGTTATGCTTACGAGCTTCTGCTATAATCTCTTTCGTGCGCCGACGCAACACAGGGTTAATCACAAAATATGACCCCATCAAAAAGATGTCGTCGCTGGTCATCTCGGGCAACTCAATTTGCAGACGCTGCGCCGGATAATCCTTATAAAACGTGTATTGCGCGTTACTATCGGCATCGAGGAAAGCTAACGCAAGCGGACTTTTGCCATTCGGGAACGTACATACAGCCGAATCGTCGACACCATTCTCATGCATAAAATCGCGGATAATCATGCCCACATGGTCGTTGCCCACTTCGCTGATAAACTCAGTATGCACTCCGCTTCGAGCAAGTGATATTAGCGCATTGAAAACCGAGCCACCTGGCTGCGCACTACGAGGTCGGTTGTTGGTATCGAAAATTATATCGAAAACCGTTTCGCCTATGCCGATTACCTTTTGCATTGTATCTACGTTCTATTCAAAATTGTCAAGCAAACGCTTTCACTATTTGCCTAACTATGAGCGCTTTAGCCACAAACACAACTAAACTTACGGCAGCTTGCACCATAAATAGGCTCTGCGGCACAAACTCGTCTTTCACAAGCATATACGCCAAGATTAACGTCACCGCAGCGCCAAAGATTGTTGTCAGTTGAAACCAACGCAGCTTGCCAATTGCCAAAGCCGAAGTTTGCAGCACTTCTGATGCCGATTCAAACACCATACTTATAAGTATAAGTCGCACAAAGTCAGCAGATAACGCGGGCACTTCTTTCAGCCAGAAGCCGAGTATCTCGTCCGTCCAAATAATTATTGGCAGCGCCACAATGGACGAGATGCAGAGCATAAAGAATGTAGATGTTTTGGTTTTCGTCCAAGCATTATTTGTCGTTGCCACTGTGCGCATCAAGCGTGGCGAAAGGGCTTGCAAGAAGTTTTGCGAGAACTCCAGCGCCGTACTCTGCACTTGCATAGCTATAGAGCGAGCGGCATTTGCCAACGCACCAAAATGCACGTTGAGCATCAAGTTCAAGCCTTGCACAATTGAGATTTGCCCCGCTGCGCCAACCATATTCCACATCGAGAGGTGCAAGATATTTTTCGTCTCGGCACTATCGAAATGCGGCGCTGTGTGCGATTCGGCATACCTATGCATACATATATATATGTACAACGCTCGCTGTACAAGGCGTGCGAAGCATTGCATGGCAGCATAAATAAGCAAACGATTTTCGGTGGCTATAGTCACAGCTACGGCGATGGCAATTTGCACCACCACTTCCACAATCTGCACTGCAGCAAGCGATTCCATCTTTTCGTGCACACAGATGAGCGATAGATACGGCGATGTTGCTATCTCTATAAATATGGTGATGACCGCCGCAGTGACGAGCAACATGACTATCTGTGCATCGTCCACCGAAAGTTGCAAGCAGTTCAGCGATAGTGCATAAGCCACACCCCACGCCAGCACGGCAACAACCGCGGCAAATAGCAAATGGACGGCAAGGAGATTCGAAAACAGCCGACGTTGAATGTCGATTTTATCGATGCTTACGGCTAAGAATCGTTGTGCCGAGTAGGTCAACGGACGATTTACAAAACCAAGTATCGCCACCGCACCAATGACAACCGAATACGTACCATAGTCGGCAGCACCAAGTTTGTCTATAACTATTCGGCTGACGAAGAGCGCCGTGAGCATTGCCATGCCCATGCGTAAATAGAGCCAAAAGGCGTTCCGTGCTATTTTCTTATCTAATTGCAAACTAACCACTTATAAAAAAGAGGAAAACCCAATGCGCAAACATCGAGTTTTCCATGCTAATTACATATTGTACTAAATTTTCAAAGCCTCAATAGCATGAGCAACGCCACATTCGTCATTAGTTAGTGAAATGTAGTCTGCTATAGCTTTTATTTCGTCGCAGCCATTCTGCATAGCCACGCCTAAACCAGCATATTTCACCATACTTATGTCGTTATAGCCATCGCCAAAGGCTGCCATTTCGGCGGCAGAGACACCAATCTGTCTGCCAAGCATATCGAGCGATGCGGCCTTGTCGATTCCTTTCGGAACAATCTCCAAAAAGAATGGCGACGATCGATAGACGTCCAATTGTGGGAAGCGCTTTTGAATCTGCGGCTCCACTTTCGCCATAAGGTCAGGCTCGCCAACCATCAAGCATTTCGGCAGTTGCGCCGGCGCAGAAGAGACAAACTCTTGCGTAGACACAATCTTCAACGTCATGTTGTTGTTGAGCCACGCTTCGTGTTCTACCCACTTGTTGCCCTCCACTGCACTAAGTATTGTGTCGCGCTCATCATCGTAAGTAATGATAGCTACGCCCAATTCGTTAGCCGCGTCGGTAAGTTCGCCAAGCATCTCGCTACTTATGTACATCTTAGAAATTGGCGTATTATTCTTACAATCAATGATGTAGCCACCATTATATGCAAGTATATAGCCACCATAATTACTAAGCATAAGTTCGTCGGCTAAATGACGAATGCCGTATGTAGGTCGGCCCGAAGCAAGCACCACTTTTATGCCTCGATTCTGGGCATCGATGAGCGATTGTTTGTTGGCAGCAGGAATTTTCTTCTGCGAATCGGTCAACGTGCCATCAAGGTCGAGCGCAATAAGTTTTATTGCCATTGGCTATTCCAGATTCTTATTTGAAAAATCCGGCTTTGAGCTTCGTAATCTCGGTGTCGTTCAAGTAGCGCCAACGTCCGCGTGGCAAGTTCAACTTGGTGAGACCTGCGAAGTAAACTCGGTCGAGTTTCTCTACAGTATAACCAAGCGACTCGAATATGCGGCGAACAATGCGGTTGCGACCTGAGTGAATCTGCACGCCAACTTGCTTACGGTCGTTAGGATCGACGTAACGAACATCGTCTACGCGGATTGGACCATCTTCGAGCATAATGCCATAAAGCATCTGCTGCATGTCGCGCTCTTCAACGTTTCTATCGAGATATACGTGATAAATCTTGCGAACCTCGTAGCGTGGGTGAGTAAGTTTCTCAGCCAACTCGCCGTCGTTGGTAAGAAGCAGAACACCAGTGGTATTGCGGTCGAGGCGACCAACTGGATAGATACGCTCTTCGCCTGCATCTTCTACCAAGTCCATAACTGTGTGACGCTCTTCTGGATCGTCCATAGTAGTTACGGTATCTTTGGGTTTGTTGAGGAGTACGTAAACTTTCTTCTCAGCCTTGAGTACGCGGCCTTCATATTCAACAACATCACCTTTGTTGAGCGTAACGCCCATTTCGGTAATTACTTTGCCATTGACCTTGATGTCGCCACGTTTGATGAGTTCATCAGCTTCACGACGCGAGCAAACGCCCGAGATAGAGATGAAGCGGTTCAAGCGCATCTTGGTAGATGGCTGTGGTGCAGAAGCCTGTACTTCTGGCGAGAGCTGCTCTGGTTCAAGGAAGAGGTTGGCATCCATAGCAACTTTCTGCTGACGCGGTTGCTGTTTTTTGCCATGCTGCTGGTTACCGCCGAAACGGTTGTTGCCGCCGCCATTGCCATTGAAGCGCTGACGCTGACCACCTTGCTGATAGCCACCATTACGGTTGTTGTTATTATTGTATCGAGGACGCTGCTGATAGCCGCCCTGATTGTTGTTGCCGTAGCTATTATTGCCATAGCGACCATTGTTCTGGTTGAAGCGTGGACGTTGCGGACGCTCGCCATAGCCATTGTTGTTGCCATAGCCCTGGTTGAAGCGTGGGCGCTGTGGACGCATCTGACCATCGCCATCTTCGCGGCTATATGAAGGACGCTCGCCATCGTTCTGACGACGTTCACCATATTGGTCCGAACCATAACGTGATTGCTGTTGGCCATCGTTACTCTGATAACGATTGAAGCGAGGACGTTGTCCTGCACTCTGATAACGCGGTGCGTAGCCATTTCCTTCTGCATCGCCATTCTCGCTGCGTGAGCTACCGTATTGCGGACGGCTGCTACCATACGACGGACGGCTCTGATTCCATTGGCCACCATCACGATTGTAACTTGGTCTGCGCTGATAACTACTATTGTAGGTACTTATTCTCGGACGTTGCTGACGTTCACCACTTTCGCTATTGTAGCGTCCATAGCGCGATTCTTGCTGTCCTTCCGAGTCGCCTTCGCGGCGGTTCTCTGCTGATTCTGAGTCTTCACGGCTCTGGAAATTGCGCTGTTCTTCATCGCCATTTCCTGGTGTCATTCTTTCCATGTTTCAAAAAATTGATAAATGAGTTTCTAAAACTTTTATATCTAAATATTTATAATATATGCGCATTAAACGGAGCAAAGTTAGCATTATTTGCACGTCGCCAAAGAACTAAAAGAAAACTTAGTAAATATACTTACCATAAATTTTGAACAATGACAATCGTAAATCATACTTTTGTACATATGTCATCTGCTTTTCAAATAGTTGTTTCGCTGGCCAATAGCGCCATTCACCACGAACCAATTTCGGCCGACATCAAGACGCTGGACTTCGGCTCGGTGATACGTTGCGCTCGACGCCAAGCTGTAGATGGTATGCTTGCCGATTTGCCTTTGCATACATACGTTGCTCCGCAAGACAAATTGCTTTTTGCTCAATGGGCGGCTTCGGTTGCGGCGCTCGAAAAGTTGCACCACACCCACAACTCCGAGATTGTGCGCATTGCCTCTATTTTCGCAACAGCCAACATTCGTTATGCCTTGCTCAAAGGTCAATGCAGCGCTTCGCACTACCCCATTCCGGCTCATCGCCGAATTGGCGACATAGATATTTATGTATCGCCTGCCCATTTCAGTAAAGCCAGCTTGGCGATGAACAAACTTGGCTACACATTCGACCGCGAATACCCCATTCACGCCATTTATAAGAAAGACAACTTCGACATTGAACTGCACAAAACCCTTCAAAATACTTATTGGTGGCCATCTAAACGACGATTGGCGCGTTTTTTAGCGGCGCATTTCGACAATGAGAATATCTCCATTCCGCAAATGCAAATATTTCAGTATCAAGTAAATATTTTGCCACCAGAAATTGAAGTTCTGCTACATACGCTGCACATACGTAAGCATTTTACAAGTAGCGGCATTGGATTGAGGCATATTTATGATTGGTCGCTGTGCTGGGAACGCTACAAATGCGATGTCGATTGGCCCCAACTGCGAGAGATTCTCGAAGGCACGCACGCCATGCGCATGTTCCGCATTCTATTCTACTTTGCCATAACCCATCTCGGATTTCGTTGGAGCGAAATGATGCTCAACGGCAAACCGCTAACCTCATCGGAGATAAAACTTGCTAAAAAACTATGGCTGATGGTGGAAGAAACGGGCAATTTCGGCAACGACCTCAAGCACGACGTCGGAATATCCATCGTACATAATGTATACGAACTCTATCTAAAACGCCGAATGCAAGCTTTTGCACTATCGCACACCGAAGTAACAGCTGAACTATTGCACAAGTTTTTCCAAATAATCACTGGCGGATTGGCTCGCAGGAATTTCAAACGTTTTTTGCCACAATCGAGCAATAAGTAGCACGCTCAAACTTTTTTTACGTATGCATGATTGTCATTCTGTGGCAGTCTGAGCATATTTTTTGTCGTCCTGACACGCTATAAATAGCAATAAAAAAAGCGCCAACCTGATATCACATCGGGAATGGCGCCAAAACACACACTATGAAAAAAATGTTGCACTCTATTGCAACACGTACAGAATTTCTTTCTCCAAAAATCCGCACTACTAAGTCTGAAAACAATCACTCTTAGTAATACAAACTTTGCTAATCAAAGAATACTTATGCTATCGCCGAACATGTCACTTTGTTGTTATCTATAATACTATAAAACTTACAAGTGCGTGTTAGCTTGCATTAGCATTATTCGACTGGGGCAAAAATACAACGAGTTTATAATTCCAAGCAAGTTTCTGACGTTTTTTTTTCATAATTATGTTTTTTTATGATTCAAGACAACACGAATTGCTGATTATTACATCTTTATGCTTATGGAAAATACGCTACTTTTGCCGCGTAATTAGAAAATGAAATGGCAAACAATACAATTTTAGAGCGATTAGAAGGTCTGCGCTCACGATTCGACGAGGTGTCGACTCTCATTACCGACCCAAATGTGATTGCTGACCAACGCAGATTCATAAAACTCACAAAAGAATACAAAGACCTCAGCAGCATTTTGGCTGTTAGAAAAAAATACGTAGAGGCTCTCGAAGGTTTAGACGAAGCCAAAGAGCTCCTCAGCTCAGAAAGCGACCCAGAGATGCGCGAAATGGCGCGCGAGCAAGTGTCGACATGCGAGGCTGAGATTCCGAAACTCGAGGAGGAGATAAAACTCCTGCTCATCCCTTCCGACCCACAAGATGACCGCAATGTCATCCTTGAAATTCGTGGTGGTACGGGCGGCGACGAGGCAGCTCTCTTTGCTGGCGACCTTTTCCGTATGTACTCTAAATATTGCGAGAGCAAGGGCTGGAACCTTACCATTTCGAGCTTCAGCGAAGGTTCGGCAGGCGGTTTCAAGGAAATCATCTGCTCTGTGACGGGCGAGAAGGTCTACGGCACGCTGAAATACGAGTCGGGCGTACATCGCGTGCAGCGTGTGCCAGCTACCGAAACTCAAGGTCGCGTGCATACATCGGCAGCATCGGTGGCCATTCTGCCTGAGGCTGAGCCGTTTGATGTAGAAATTAACGAAGGCGAGATAAAATGGGATACTTTCCGAAGCAGCGGCGCAGGTGGTCAGAACGTCAACAAGGTTGAATCGGGCGTGCGTCTGCGCTACAACTGGAAGAATCCTAACACGGGCGTTGTGGAGGAGATTCTCATCGAGTGTACCGAAACCCGCGACCAACCTAAGAACAAAGAGCGTGCATTGAGCCGTTTGCGTACATTTATATACGACAAAGAGCATCAGAAATATATCGACGACATCGCTTCGAAGCGTAAGACGATGGTCTCTACTGGCGACCGCTCGGCTAAGATTCGTACGTATAACTATCCACAAGGTCGCATCACCGACCACCGTATTAACTATACCATCTATAACCTCAACGCCTTTATGGACGGCGATATTCAAGACTGCATCGACCACCTGATAGTTGCAGAAAATGCCGAACGCATGAAGGAGAGCCAGTTATAAAAACCATACGTACATTTATGGCCATAATATTCTTTGTAGTAGTAGCCATCTACAGCATTTTAGCGTTCTTCACCGCCATACATATTGGCAAAACCATAGCTAAGACGCGCAACAAAGTGGTGTTCTACGTGGCGTGGGGCTTGCTCTCGTACCTATTTTTTATAGGTAGAGCCGTAAGCAGTTTCCTCCCCGACATCGTTAACCGAGTTATATATGTAGTAGGTTGCACATGGTTGGTGATAATTCTTTACGCCGACATACTTATGGCGCTATTGCTCTTGGCCAGATACATAGCCAAGAAATGCGACCGCAACCTTGTGCCGCTCAATCGTGCTACGTTCGTGGGATTAGGCGCCGCATTGGTACTCATAATGTGCGTGGGTACGTATAACGCTTTCACTACTCACGTAACGCGCTACACGGTGCAGAACAGCCAGATGCAACGTGGCGATACCATTCGCGTGGCGTTCATTTCCGATTTGCATCTCGGTTTCGCCATTCGCCGCGACGATATGACGCGCCTTGTAGATATGATAAACGCCGAGAATGCCGACATCTGCCTTATTGGTGGCGACTTCTTCGATGGCGACACGCGCACCGTTGTCGACAACGATTTGGCAGAGCCGATGTGCCATATCAATTGTAAATACGGTACGTATGGCGTTGTTGGCAACCACGACTATATGGCAGAGAATGAGGAAGTTGTGGCATATCTACAACGAAAAGGCATCGTAGTGCTGAAAGATTCAGCTGCCGATGTGGCTGGATTTCGCGTGATTGGGCGCGATGATCTTTCTGTTAATCGTCGAGGCTTACAACGTGCACAACTCGCCGCGCTCACCGATTCGCTACCAACAATCGTAATAGACCACCAGCCAGGCGCAATTGACGAATCGACGAACGTTGGTGCACTGCTGCATCTTAGCGGTCATACGCACGCTGGGCAGGTATTTCCATTCAACTTCGCCACCAGCGCCATCTACGACATCGACTACGGCAAGAAAGTATACCAAGCACCTAATGGCAACCAAACAACGGCAATAGTTACGAGCGGTTTTGGCACTTGGGGACCTCGCGTGCGCATCGGCACAATATCCGAAATTGTTATTATCGACGTTGTTGGCAGCAAATTTTGACGTTAATGCATACTTATTGAACGACTTTCCAACAAACGCTACGTTTTACTTTCGTTCAATTAGGCGATAAATATTCAAAAGAAAAATCCGTGTCATATCGGCGAAAAAAGATAATTTTGCCGCCCGTAAATATTAACATAAACATTCTAAATAACAGATAGATGGGAAGAGCCTTTGAATACAGAAAAGCCCGCAAATTGAAGCGCTGGGGCAACATGGCTAAAACTTTTACCAAAATAGGTAAGGAGATTATTAACGCAGTAAAAGCCGGTGGTCCTGACCCACACTCAAACTCTAAATTGCGCGTGCTCATTCAAAACGCAAAGGTTGCCAACATGCCAAAAGAAAACATCGAGCGTGCAATAAAGAAGGCAACAAGCAAGGATCAAACGGATTACAAAGAATTGGTATATGAAGGTCGCGCACCTTACGGCATAGCAGTACTCGTTGAAACCGCTACCGACAACCCAACCCGCACCGTTGCTAACGTACGTAGTTACTTCAACAAATTCGGAGGTTCGCTTGGTACGAGCGGTTCTGTAGAATACCTCTTCGAACACAAATGCGTATTCAAGATTAACAACAAAGAGGGCCTTGACCTCGAAAATCTTGAACTCGAAATGATCGACTTCGGCGTTTCTGAACTCTTCGTCGACGACGAGGGCGTTATAAATATTTATGGCGAATACGAGTCGTTCGGTCCTATCCAAAAATATCTCGAAGAGAATGGTCTCGAGATTGTAAGCGCCGAATTCGAACGCATACCTACCGACACTAAAGACGTCACCGCTGAACAGTGGGCAGAAATCGAAAAACTCCTCAACAAACTCGAGGAAGACGAAGACGTTACGCAAGTGTTCCACACCATCGGCAACGCTGACGATTTCGCAGAATAATATCTATACAAGCATAAGTATGAGAGGTCAACATCATGGCGATGTTGGCCTTTTTTGTTTTCGCGCAGATTTGAAATTCCCCTCAAACAAAAATGCTATTGCATACTGATGAAATTATTAGAACAAAAAAGGCTGGCTTCCTTTCGAAAACCAGCCTTTCAACTTATATATAATAACTTAATTCTTCTCAACTTCCTTCCAAACCAAAGCCGAAGCGCCAACGATAGCGGCGTCGCCAAGTTTGAGTTGCGAAGGAATGATCTTCACCGTGCCTTTGAAGGTTGGCAATAGATATTTGTCGAGGTTGCGACGAATTGGCTCAAAGAGAATCTCGCCAGCCGCCGTAGGACCACCAAACAAGAAAACAGCCTCAGGTGCGGTGTGATGGATAGTATCGGCCATGCCGCGCGCGAGATAATCGCCTGTACGCTCGAACACTTCGAGGGCAATCTTATCGCCGTTTTGTGCTGCTATGCATACATCTTTAGCGGTAAGCTCGTTGAACGATTTGTTAGCGAGTTCGCTGTCGGTAGCATTGTAGTATGCAAGGAGCTCGAAAGCCGTACGTTTGATACCACCAGCCGAGCAATACGACTCCAAGTGTCCGTTGATGCCACAGCCGCAAGCGCGTCCGCCAGGCACCAACATCGTGTGGCCGCATTCGCCAGCAAAACCGTTGCAGCCGTAAACCAAGTCGCCGTTTACTATTATGCCGCTGCCAACGCCTGTTCCAAGCGTGTACATAACGAAATCCTTCATTCCCTTTGCACCGCCATAAATCATCTCGCCCATTGCTGCTGCATTAGCATCGTTGGTGAGTGCGATGTGCGCAAGTTCGGGGAATTCCGATTTGAGCATATTTACAAGCGGAACAACTCCTTTGAACGAAAGGTTTGGCGCATGCTCAATATTTCCAGAATAATAATTTGCGTTAGGCGCGCCAATGCCTATACCAAGAACATTCGTGTCGGCATTGAGTTGCTTCACGTCGCGAATCAATTCGCGAATGGTCTCTGCCATACTACTTACGTATAGGTTAGCATCGCCATGCTTAGGTGTCTCTATAGACTTTTTTATCAACACATTACCGGCTTCATCGACAACACCAATAGCGGTATTTGTGCCGCCAATGTCGATACCAAGAGCCAATTGCTTTTCTTTACTCATTGTTTTAGTTTTATTTCGGTTGTTAGATGATTGGTTACACATCAAAGCGCGGCAATATTAACCAATTTTTACTTTTTGGCGATGACGAATTCATAATTAGAGACGCAGATTTTATGAATTTGAACTGATTTCTGCAGATTTATAATTTTCAATCGTCTGCTTCTATCTCTTATTTCTCGAACCGAAACTGCGTTCAACTTCTGGTGCAGCTATTTCGAGCTGTTTGTAGAATTCTTCGCCATACTTACGGATAATTGGCTCGCGGAGAAATTTATACACTGGCAAACCAAGTTTGTCGCCAAGCACTTTAGCCGCCTTGCACACCGTCCAATCATGAACGTTAAGCGCCTCGTATGATGTGTATTTCGACACGCGTATTGGGTACAGATGGCACGAGATGGGCTTGTAGAAATCTATCTTGCCCTCGCGATAGGCGCGTTCGATGGCGCATTTCCAGCAGCCGTCTTCGTCTCTATACGTATATACACACTCGCGACCATTTATTATCGGCGTAACCTTATCGCCATCTTCGTCGACTACCCATTTGCCTTGGCGAGCAATCTCGGCGCGCTCTTTGTCGTTGAGGTATTGCTCCACTATTGGGTAGATGCGTTCGAGAATTTCCGTTTCGTCATCTTCGAGCGGAGCACCCGAGTCGCCCTCTACACAGCATTCGCCAGCACATTTGCTAAGGTCGCAGCAATACTTACTCAGAAATACATCGCTACTTATAATCTTGTCGTCGATTTGTATCATACTTATATATACGTACTTACATAAAAAGGGCCACCCAACGGCAGCCCTAGACACATACTTATAACTTTTTTTCTGAATCTTATTTCGACTCCTTAGCGAAATCGAGTTCAGCCATAGGAGTATCAATGTCGTTGTCAACCAAGATGCGACCGCAGTACTCGCAAACGATGAGTTTCTTGCGGAGGCGAATGTCGAGCTGACGTTGAGGTGGAATCTTGTTGAAGCAACCGCCACAAGCACCACGGCTAACGGTAACTACTGCCAAACCATTGCGTGCATTACCACGAATACGGTTGAACGATGCAAGCTCGCGCTCGTTGATATTCTCGCTAATCTTAGCAGCCTCGGCAAGGAGTCTATCCTCGTCTTGCTTGGTGTCGGCTACGATAGAGTCGAGTTCCGAGCTCTTTACCTGCAAATCGGCTTTGCGCTCCGACATGCGAACTTTAGCGTCCTCAGAGAGTTGTTTCTTTCTCTCGAGTTCTGCAGTGTATTCGCGGATGCGTTTTTCGCAGAGCTGTTTCTCAAGATTCTGATATTCAATCTCTTTAGAGATCGCGTCATATTCACGATTGTTACGAACGGTATTCTGCTGCTCTTCATATTTCTTGATGGCAGCTTCAGCGTCCTTTATCTCGTGTTTCTTATTAGCAATGTCGGCATTTAGTTTGTCGATTTCATCATCGAAGTTAGCAATGCGCGTTTCCAAACCGGCAATTTCGTCTTCGAGGTCTTGCACTTCGAGAGGAAGTTCGCCGCGGAGCGTTCTGATTTTGTCGATTTCGGTGCTTACTTTTTGCAAGTCGTAAAGGGCTCTGAGACGTTCCTCTACAGATGCCTCTTTGACTGTTGCTTTTGTTTCAGTAGATGCCATATATCTATTAATCAAATGTATTTTATAGGGTTAGAGCATTGGCTCATTTTACAGCGCGCGAATTTAGATATTTTCCCTGATAATAAATCATAAAAAAGTTGTTTGGTCATCTGTTCGCTTTCCCAATGCCCTATATCGGCAATGACGATGCGCTCGCCAGCCTCTGCCATTTGGTGATATTTCACGTCGGCTGTTATGTACGCGTCGGCATGGCTCTTCACCGCATCGGACACGAATTCCGAGCCGCTTCCCGTACATATTGCCACGCGCGAGATTTTCTCTGCGTCGCCGCTCATACGTATGCTGCTGCAACCGACTTTCGTTTTTACGTACGTAGCAAAATCGTTCACCGCCATAGCTGACGGCAATTCGCCCACTACGCCGTAACCAATCGAGCCATCGGCTTCGGGAATAAGTATGCTGCAGTGCTGCAAGCCAATCATTTCGGCAAGTCGCGCACTTGTGCCTTTGGGACTTTTGTCGCAGCAGGTGTGCGATGCATACAGTGCGATGCCACGCTGCAAGGCTTTCATAATTACGCGCTGCTCACCTGTTGAGCCAACAAGACGTTTCAGTCCGCGAAACATCAGCGGGTGATGCGCCACAATCATATTGCAACCTTCGGCTATGGCTTCGTCGACAACCTCCTCGGTAATATCTACCGACGTAAGTACGCAAGTAACTTTGTCGGTGCGGCAACCAACGAGCAATCCACTGTTGTCCCAAGAGTCTTGAGTGGCTTCGGGATATTGCGAGTTTATAATATCGGCAACGACGCCTACGGTAATATCACTCATTTGGCTTGCTCTTTAGCAGATTGGCAATATTTACGAGTTGTGCGCGCACATCTTCGAGACGCTTCACCACTTCTATATTATTTATGGTATCCTGACGATTGTCTTGCAACTTCTTTTTTACGCCAGCAATGGTCAGTCCTCGTTCGCGCACCAATATGAATATCATGCGCAAGTTATCTATGTCGCGCTGCGTGAATAGGCGATTGCCCTTCTTATTGCGTTGCGGCTTCAGAATATCAAACTCATTCTCCCAATAGCGAATGAGCGACACTTTGACGTTGAACATCTCAGCCACTTCGCCAATGGAGTAGAAGAGTTTGTTGTTTTTCTTTTCTTGAGGACTTTCCATAGCTATCGATTAACAGAATTTTCGGCACAACATTGGTCAAACAACGATGGGTAGTCTTCCACAAGTCGGCCCATTACGTAGCGCACAGCACTCTCGCGTATTGTGGCTGCACGGCTCGGCTTACGGTGTTTCTTGGCATACTCATCAATGATTTGTAACTCTTTATCGGACAAGCAAATAGTTACTTTATGTTCGCGTATTTCGCGATTGTCTTTCATCGTTTTGTGTCGAATATTCTGCATATATGATTTATCGATTCATAATAGCGCCTTTGATGCCGAGACCCTTGTGTCCGAGGATTTCGACCTCTTTCAGCGTGGCAGCTTTGTTGGTGGTAATACTACCAGTGGTAATAAACTCAATAGCTGCCTTGGTCAAAGGCTCATTCTCGTCGCCAATCACACCCATGTCGCTGTAGTCATACTCATTTATAGCATAATCGGGCGAGATACCTTCGGTTGGATCGAAAGTCTGGTCATTCGTATTGAAATATTCAGCCACGATAGGCGCAATCAACCAATTGTCGATGCTTTTATCGAATACGCGCGCATCTCTACTGTCGGTAAACACATCGGGTGTAAGCACAAACATTGTAGAGTTCTTGCCGCCCGTTATATCACCAATCAGCGTAACATTCATATAGGGCTTTAGCGCCATAATTGTAGCCTCAGATGCAGAATAAGTATTTCGACCAGTGATGATTACAATATCTTTCAAGTCTACATTGTTTGCAACTTCCTTATCGAAAGTCACATGTTGGTTTTGGCGCGAATAGGTTTTCTGGCTGCTCAAGATGTCGTTATACTTATAATATAGTATCTCACTTTCGCTTTTTACATTAGCTGCTGGACCAATAAGGCTACAGAGATGACGGAATGCAGTCATTGCACCGCCAGTGTTGTAGCGAACGTCGAGGATAAGTTTATTTATGCCTTGCTCCTTGAAATATTGGAAAGCCTTATCGAGGTCAGCATTGTAATCCTCTATGTAGCTGGTGTACATAAGATAACCTATTTTATTACCATCTTTTTCGAAGGTTGTATACTTATACACAGGGTTTTCGGTTAGTTCTACAGCTTCAAGCGAATACTCAACATTTTCGGAATAGCTCTGAGTTGTAGCATCGTAGCGAATCAATGAATATACGCCACTCGTTTGCGAAATTTTACTGCGATAGTTATCCAATGTCATGAATTCGCCATCAATTTGGTAAACTACATCGCCACGCTTAACACCAGCTTTTTCGGCTGGCGAGTCGGGATAAACAAGGTTTACTATTGCGCCAATGTGATTGCTTTTGTCTATATAAGTAAGCGTATAATCCCAACCCATTGTGGTGCTAATGCCCGAAAGTTCATTTTCGGTTTCGTTGGCATTGTCTGAGATGAAGCTGTATTTGTCTTTATTCGAGAGGAGATCATAGAAATACTCCTCTGTGTTGGTCTGAGTGCGCCAATCTATTTTAGGATCTTCATACTTAACAGTGTCGTTGAACATCTCTTTGTTCCAATAATAGTATGTACTCATGATAGAGTATACAAAATAATTGGCTTCAAGGGTTGCGGCACTAATAGTAGTTTTTTCTTCCGATCCACCGTTGTCTGGATCATTTTCATCGTCGTCCTTGCACGACGTAAAACCGAGTACTGCTATTGCAAGCAGGGAATAAATAAGTCTTTTCATCATGGTATTTGAATTCATTCGTCAAATGTAGTGAGATAAAACGTTGACTCACAAAAATTTTCTCTCAAATCTTGCCTAAAATCAACAAAGCGGCATTTCTGGCAGTAGCAAGAGCAACTGGCACACCGCCACCAGCCTCCACCCAATGACCTGCAAAAAGCAAGTTGTCTATACCTTTTATTCTATTACTTACGGGCGACGGCGTAAGCAAATTACGCCTCGGCGACCAGCCTTGCGAACTACCACGATAGTTCATTGTATACCTATAATATGTAGCAGGCGTTGTCAAATCGGCAACTTCGACGTCTGCGGCAAAATCGCTACCGAAATATTTACAAAGTCGAGCAACTATCTCGTCAGTAAAGCGCTTTTTCACAGACATATATTCCTCGTAATTGTCGCGGCGCAGATTAATCCAAAAATCGCCTTCGCGTGTAGGGAAATTTACGTTTATGCTGCAGCAACCTTCGGGAGCGAGCGTGTTGTCGTAATTATATACATCTACCTCAACTTGCTGATATTCCGTACCATCGGGCGAAGTGATATGCTCGTTTATACGAAAGAAATGCGCCACGTCGGTCATCGGGCGACGCACACCAAGCACAAGCATACAATAGGAATAGAATATATCGTCGTGCGCAGGCTCACGCAGTTTCTCCAACTCCGACGGCAGATATTGCTTGCCAATGGCACTAAACACCGTCCAATGCCAATCGGCGCACGAAATGACGTAGTCGGCCGCTGTCTGTTCGCCATTCTCAAGCTCAAGCCCGATAGCGCGCTGATTTTCAATACGTATGCGCTTCACGGCGGTGCTCATGCGCAGATTGCCACCAGCAGCCGCGTAACTACTTATGAGTTTGTCCGTAACAGCCTGCGAGCCGCCAATGGGATAGCCTGCAACACGTTTTGTAGCATACGCTTGCGCAAACACCAGCACCGGCAACCCTATTTCATATTGATACAGATTCGTCAGTGCCTCGCGTAGCCACGGAGAGCGAAATTTCTTAGCAAATGTGCGGTTTGTATACTTACTGCTACGCGCCACAAACGCAAGCACTGGCAGCAGTCGCCACATACGTAGCTTTAGTTTGAAGTCGTGCCAGAAATCGCCATTGAAGACTGGCGGAAGATAATCGAGCAGCGGCACAACCATACGCACCCAACCCGTCCAACGAAGAATGAGCGCAGCATCTTCGGGTGCATTTTCGAGCAGATAATTTTCAAGACGGTCTATATCATTATAAAAGACGAACTCTTTGCCACACGCATCAAAACGCACTCGCTCATCGTGGTAGACAAATTGCAGTTCATCTACATCAATTATTTCGCGCCAAAAAGTATTGAAAGAGATACCCTTGGCAGAGCCCAATAGCCAGTGCAGACAGCCATTGAAGGAGTATTTGCCACGCCGCCAGCCCGTCATCAGACCACCCACGGACGCCGAGCGCTCGTATATAGTAGTCCGTACGCCACGCTTTTGCAAATAGATACCTGCCGCCAAACCAGCCACTCCGCTACCTATAATATCTACTCTCATCAAAAATTTCTATGTTTGTGTGTCACAAAAATATAGTATAAAACGTATAACACACAGTAACATACATCAATCTCGGTTTTTCAGTTTGAAACACAAGAGTACGATACGGTTATATTTTATAAGCATATTACCAGAATTACTTACACTTTATATTGTAAATACGCATATAAGTTGTAATTTCGCACTGTATTTCAAAACTAAAAAACCTAACCACTAAATATTACATTATTATGAAAACTGTAAAGACAACACTTTGGGCAGCAACAGTACTGCTATTAATGCCAACATTTGCAATCGCACAAGAATCTGAAGAAAGCGAAGGATTTTCGGTTACACCGGGCGTCGACATCGTGAATAAATACATATTCCGTGGCGCATATCAGGGCGGAGGCGCAAGTTTCCAACCATCTTTATCTCTCGATTGGAGCTGCGGTCTGTCATTAAGCGCGTGGGCAAGCACATCAATGTCCGAATTCGACAACAAAGAAGTTGACCTTACACTTAGCTACACCATAGGCGGCTTCACAGCTATACTCAACGACTTTTGGTGGGAAGGCGAAGGCGCTAAATACGGTCACTACAAAGACGACCACTATTTCGACGCTGAACTCCAATATAACTTTGGTGAAAAATTTCCGCTCACCGTACTTTGGTCTACCTTCCTATTTTGTGGCGAGGCCGGCGAACTCGATGAAGACGGCAAGCGAATGTACACTTCATACCTAAATCTATCGTATGACGTCGATGTGAAAGGCGTTGCGCTCACACCATCAATAGGCATCAACCCCTGGAAGAGCCAGCAAGATGACGAATTCAGCGTGCTCGACATATCGCTAAAGGCTTCAAAAGAGATTGAGATAACCGATAAATTTTCTTTACCAATTTTTGTACAGTTTATAGCTTCGCCAGCCTACGATGACGTCCACTTTGTTGTTGGCCTAACATTCTAAAGTACATCTACTTGCGTACACAATTCGGTGCGCGCAAGTAGCTTTCGAGAGCAAAAACGAATATTTATCAATCATTGCTATTATTTATTATTGTTAAATCTTTATTTTGCATAATATTTGGCGTAACAAGCTAATCAATAAACGCTAACTTTGCGCCGTCAAAAAAAGACGAAAAAAGAACAACAAGATTTTATAATTATAAAACGCTCTAAAAATGAAGAAGTTATTTGCAATCGCAGCTGTTGCTGCAATGTTTGTTGCTTGCTCAGGTAATTCTAACTCAGCATGTTGTAAAGATGCAGCTTGCGCTGACTCTACCGTTGTAGCTGATTCAACCGTAGCTGATTCTGCAGCCGTAGCTGACTCAACCGTAGCTGATTCTGCTGCTGTTGAAAACGCTGCTGAATAATTCGGCAGACACAGCAAAGCGCTGACAAAACAGTGCTGAACTAAGCAATAAAAAGCCCCGATTCATTGAGTCGGGGCTTTTTATGTACATATTTATACGCAATCATAAATATTTAATATGCTCGACATAAAGAAATTCAACTTGCCCGTAGCCGAAATTGTCGACACTACAAAAGCAAGATTAACCAACAACAATGCGCTCATAATAACCGCACCTCCGGGAGCCGGCAAGAGCACACTGCTGCCGCTTACGCTGCTCGACTGCGAATGTGCCAAAGGCAAGAAGATACTTATGCTCGAGCCACGCCGACTTGCCGCTCGCCAGATAGCCATACGTATGGCAGAGATGCTTGGCGAACCTGTTGGCAAAACGGTCGGCTACCGCATACGTTTCGAAGCGAAAGTTTCTGCCGAAACGCGCATCGAAGTACTTACTGAGGGCATACTTACGCGTATGCTACAGACCGACAATACGCTCGAAGATGTCGGCATAGTGATATTCGACGAATTTCACGAACGCAGTCTCTTCGCCGATGTTGCACTTGCTCTCACACGCGAATGTCAGCAGATTATTCGCCCCGACCTTCGCATAATAATTATGTCGGCAACTATCGACGTTGAGAATCTGTCGAACAAACTTAGCGCGCCAATAATCGAGAGCAGAGGACGTATGCACAAAGTGGACATACACAACTGCGACGAATGCGACGAACGCTCGGCTGCCGAACTCACTGCGCACGTAATTCGTGATGCTCATAGCAAAGATTCGGGCGACATTCTGGCGTTTTTGCCTGGCGAAGCCGAAATATCGCGCTGCGAGGAACTTCTACGCGGCAAATTGGGCGACACGAAGGTGATGCCACTTTACGGAATGCTGCCACAGAACGCACAACGCGCCGCCATTCTGCCCGACCCAAATGGCCGACGAAAGGTGGTTTTAGCTACGCCGATTGCCGAGACGTCTCTCACCATAGAGGGCGTAAGAATTGTGGTGGACTCGGGACTTTACCGTCGCTTGCGCTTCGACCCAACTTCTGGACTTTCGCATTTGGAGACGGCGCGCATCTCTATGGATATGGCTACACAACGTGCAGGTCGCGCAGGTCGATTGACCGAAGGCGTATGCTACCGACTTTGGACCAAAGCCACCGAGGCGCGTATGCGACCTCACCGCGAACCGGAAATTGAGCAAGCCGACCTCAGTCAACTTGTGCTCGACCTTGCGCGTTGGGGCGAGACAAATGCTGAGAATATGACGTGGCTCACTCCACCACCGCGCGAGAATGTCATGCAAGCCAAGGAGCTCCTAAATATGCTCGATGCTATTGACGACGATGGCAAGATAACCTCCCACGGACGCGAACTTTCTGCCCTACCCTGCCATCCGCGCATAGCACAGATGCTGCTCGCCGCCGAAGACAACGAACAAAAATCGCAGGCGTGCGACATAGCGGCACTTATGGAAGAACGCGACCCTCTCGGACGTGAAGCTGGCATAGATATTAACATACGTATTGATGCGTTGCGTAGAAATCGCGCTCAGCATCAGCACAATAAGAAGCTCGACAGAATTGAGAAGATTGCCGAGCAATATAGAAAAATCATTGGCGCGGAGGTCAACAACGAACCGTTTGACCGCTACACTACGGGCTATTTGATTGCGGCTGCATATCCAGAACGAATTGCGTCGGCACACGCTGGAAACAACGCGCAATTCCTACTATCGAACGGCAACCTCGCGCAGACTTCGCATAATGACGATCTTGCGCAAGAGCCGTGGCTTGCCATTTCGCATGTAGACGCGCGCGAAGGTGTAGGTAAAATATTCCTCGCCTCGCCCATCGACCCAACGGATTTGCGAAGTCATATTCGCGAGCGCGATGTAGTAAAATGGGACAGAGAAGCCAAAAGGGTTGTTGCAAATCACGAAATGCGCATCGGGAGACTGCTGCTAAACTCGAAACCTATCCACAATTGCAAACGCGAACTTATCGATAAGGCAATACTTACAGAACTGAAACTAAATGGCAAACAGATGCTAAACTTCGACAATGTAGAGCAACTTCAAAACCGCATTGCATCGATAGCCATTTGGCACAATGACGAAGAGTGGCCACACGTCGACACCGATACTTTACTGGCATCGGTGGACGATTGGCTGGCACCGTACATACAACAAGTCAACACTGCCGCCGACTTGGAAAAGATTGATATTAAGAGCATTATAATATCTACACTCAGCTACGAGCAGCAGCAAGCGCTTAACAAATTAGCACCCGAAAGCATAAAAGTACCAAGTGGCTCAATGATACGCCTACAATATTTCCAAGACGGACGCCCTCCTATATTGGCGGTAAGATTGCAAGAAATGTTTGGTTTGGCAGACACGCCTACTATAGACAACGGCAAAATTCCAGTACTAATACATTTGCTTTCGCCAGGATTCAAAGCCGTACAAGTCACTCAAGACCTCAGAAGTTTTTGGAACAATGCTTATTTCGAAGTTCGCAAAGAGCTACGTATGCGCTATCCGAAACACGTCTGGCCCGAAGATCCGTGGAACGAGCCCGCAATAAAAGGTGTAAAGAAGAAAACTCAACAACGACCTTCGTGAGGCTGCATAGAAAATTCGCAGCCGCAATAAGTCTGATTGTAAAAATTATATTCACGAAGAAGTGCAGCACGGCGCTCCGTGAGACCATCTTTACGCCAATTCTGTTGCCAATACGTAACACCTTCAGTCGATTCGGCATAAGCGCCAGCCTCGTCAATTTGCGCTTGACTTTTCCACCGCGACGAAGCCAATGTGGTAGTTATGCAGCCGTAGAGCATCTCTCGCGCCTTAGCTGCCGTGGCCGCCATACGAAATTTGAAACATTTCAAGCATCGCGAACCACGCTCGGGCTCGTTTTCAAGTCCTTTGACAGCTTCAAGCCACGCTTGATGGTTATATTCACCTTCTATCCATTGCAATCCGAGTGCCTCCGCATGTCGACGGCTTTCGTCACGACGAATGGCATACTCTTCATAGGGATAAATATTCGGATTGAAATAGAAGATTGTCGGGCGAATCTCGTGCTGGAGCATCCACTCGACAATAGCCCCCGAACAAGGCGCGCAGCATGCATGTAGCATAACAGGCTCTGAGGGCGGAAGTGTTAACGTTGGCTTTTTCATAACGCAAAGTTACAAGGATAATTACGAGTTATGAGTTATGATATTCAATCCGTAGCATTTCTAATACAATAGTCCGAAAGTCCAAAGCGGAATGCGGTTGTGGTGACCAACTTCAGTATCGTCGACTGCCAAATAACTATTCGGTACATCTTTTATCTGCTCGAAAGTTTTATTCTTGCCGCCAACCTCGAATAGGTACATATTATCTACGTAAAAATCGCCACGCTTAGGATAGACCACATTAGCCACATTCGATAGCTGATTGAAAAAAAACGCTTCGCGCAACGTTCCTTTGTCGGCTACAATGGACAGCGCATACATAATATTGGTATTGTTGGGCAAGATTTTATCGGGCTTAGCAAGCTGCTTCATATTTTTAGACTCACTACACAACAAGTTCAAGATGCCCGCACGCTCCAAGAAACCCAGCATACGCAAGCCCTGCTCTCTATTCGTTTCGAGCTGACGAAATAGTTCTGCCATATTAGGCGTCTGCGGCACGCGCTCGGCCAGAATCATCATCATGCGCTCAACCTTCTGTATAGTAGGATACGTAACCTCCTCTACTGCAGGCAAATCTTCATTCAAAATCTGACGAATGACCGACTGCAAACGAAAATCGTACCCCACTGCATCGCGCTTGTAGAATGGATAATAACCACACTTCAAATACTTCTCGAAAAGCGGCTGAATTTTTACCTTGTCTGCATACGACAGCGCAATAGCCTGATGACGGTCAAGCAATTCTGGCAACGACACCGCCGCATCAACTTCGACGCCCTCAAACTGCATAAACTCTCTGAACGACAAACCATTAAGCGTATACACCACCTGACGACGCGACAAATCACCTTCGTTGTAGTCAATTTTCAACATCGAAGAACCAGTATACACAACATACAAATCGGGATATTCGTCGGTAATATTTTTTATCAGCGTCTGCCAATGCGGATACTTATGCACCTCATCAATAAAAAGATGCGTTCCTCCGTGATTATAGTGATATTCAACAACTTCGGTAAGCGAATGCGTGGTAAACCAAAAATTATCGAGCGATATATACAACGCAGCATCCTGCAACGCACTCTCCTTTATGCGCTGCAACATAAGTGTAGTTTTCCCCACACCTCGCGCCCCTTTTATAGCTATCAGATGACTACTCCAATTAATCTTATCGAGTAAGTAGCGTCTAATTTTTGTATTTACAAGCCGCGCCAATCTCGAAGAGGTCTTATAGAGCGACTCAATTGTATTCTCTTCCATAATATCAGCTATTTACAATAGCTACAAATATAAATAATTAGACTATACAAAATTGTTTTTAGACAAAAAAAAGACTCTGCAAAATTGTTTTTTAGACAAAAAAAAGACTCTGCAAGATTGTTTTGGGACTATTGAAGACACGAATTTATACTTACTCAAATAGATTCAAAAGCAGCAGAATTGGCTTCTATATTTAGCCAGAAGCAGAATTTTTGATTTTTTAGAATAGAAACACTTGTGAATGAGGCAAAAGAATGTACCTTTGCGCCGCTTTATAAACATAATTATTACGAATATGTACCTGACAAAAGAAAAGAAGCAAGAACTCTTCGGCAATTACGGAAAGTCTAACACTGACACTGGTTCAGCAGAAAGCCAGATAGCATTGTTTTCATACCGTATTGCTCACTTGACGGATCACCTCAAGGAAAACAAGAAGGATAAAAACACAGGTTTCGCATTGCGTAAGTTGATTGGTAAACGTCGTGCTTTGCTCGACTATCTCAAAGACCGCGATATTAATCGTTATCGTGCAATTATTGAGAAGCTCAACCTTCGTAAGTAATCTGAAACGCTTCGAAAAGAGACGAACCTTGATCGTGGAAACGGTCAAGGTTTTTTGTTTATATGTACATAGAGTTGAGAGCTATAGCGGCATTTCAAGTTGCTGAGGAGTGCCAATATTTTTATGGCAAGCGCGCAGAATGCGTTCGATGGCAGCATCAACATTTTGCGAATCAATAGTAATTACGCTACTATCAGAAGAGGCAAGTTCTTTATTCAATCCGAAATCTTTGCGCACAGAGTGAAGCGCCTCATCATATACGACTGCTCGCAAACGCCCAAATTCATTGGCATAGCGCATAGCAAGTCGTGAGCCAGCGGCATATCCATCTTTCTTCTCAAAACCAGATGCAAGCACCACCGCGCCAGAAAACATTGCTTGCAGCCTATCACGCTCGGCATAGCGGCCATTTAGGTCGTAGCGATTTTCGGGTTCATTATAATATTCAGACACAAGCAAACCACCGTTTGCAACTATCTGTTCAGCCAAATCACGATTGCCGACAGGCATAATATTGCTCAGCTGACTTGGTAGAAATGCAATCGTTGGAGCGCCATTGTCGACAGCTGTCGAGTGAGCCACAGCGTCGCAGCCATAAGCCAAACCGCTAACAATGCATACGCCGCACCTTGACAGACGCTCCACCAAATTGTGCTCAAATTCAACGCTGTCGGATTCGGGTGCTTGCGTACCTATAACGGCAACATTCGTACATATACCACGCAATAAATCAGCATTGCCACGACAAAAAAGAATTAACGGTTGCTGAGCGCCACGCACATTAGCTGTGAAATGCGACCAATCGGCATCGCAAAACGCCATAGCACTATCGAACGAAGCAGACTCGCGTTCAAGCATACGTAGCACTCGTTCGCGCCGAGCGGTGAAGGCCTGCACACTGACGACTTTAGATTTGCACGTGTGATTTACCATATCCACTATCAAACCACACGACTCGCCGCCTTTGATGTGCTTTGCCACCCACGCCGCGCCAATGCCGCGAATCTGCTGCACAGCGAGAATATTTACCACGTTTGCTGTAATACGTTCCACTATGTACAAATACTACACGTTATAGCGAGCACGAAATAAACAAAATTGCCCTCAAAAATTATCAAAGTAGACAGAATGACGGGCTACATGGTGTCAAAATGACAATTTATCGCCCTTTATATACTTTGAAATACACCTTTTTCGTTCAAAATGCCCCCATCTAACAATGTGACGTTAAGTATGTTTGCACTTGTAAAAAGACCAGAGAATAGCAAAATCTATTCTCAATATTAGTTTGTTTCGTTTGTGAATTGCGAGAACAACGGTTCTGCAGTTTTTTGTTGTGTTAACTACATACGAGGGCCGAGCAGTTGATTGTTGGGCTCTCGTTTTTATTTTACCACTTGTCTCACCGCCATCACCAACGAACGCAATAATGCTCTTTGGGGCAACCGCTACGGAAGAACACCACACCCATGCGAAGCAAATCGATGGAAGTAGCCACTCTATCGTCGGCTGAAATTTCGTTCCATGCGCGCTGCATTCCTGCACTCCAATGTATGTCGTCGAATACAATTATGGTTTTGTTTGCCACCGCTTTTTGTGCTATTATGTTGAAGTAGCGCATCGTAGCCTCGTAGGTATGATTACCATCGACAAAAAAGAGATTTGGCGCTATGATATTATCCATCATCTGCGACAAGCAATCGTCGAAATCTCCATTGAAGAAAACCACATTATCTACCTTCGATTCTCTTAATGTATTTTGCGCTACTTCCGACGACGATTTGTTGCCCTCTATAGTGAAAATCACACCTATTTTGTGAGCAGCTAAATAGGCCGTGCTTATGCCGACCGACGTACCCAATTCAACAATATGATATGGTTTGTAATGCTCAACCATTCGCATGAGCAAACGACCACATTTGTCGGGAATTGACGACTTCTTGGCAATGTCGGATATGCGTTCTTGGCGGTCGTGACCTGTACCAAGGTCTTTTATATCTATAATGTCGTTGTTGGCAAGAATCGATTTACGATAACCGCGAGCAAAATTCAAAGCAACCATATCATCGTTAGCTTTGCGCGATACCACATGACGCACAAAATCGTACACGAATGGACTTTGCACGCTGTGACCGTTCCAAAATTTAGCCCAAAAGAAGTGTCGTAGGGTCGCACGAAGGAGGAAATAGTTCATTTCTTTATTTTATTATCAACTGTTGAATAAATACACACAGAGGCATTCTTTTATATCGGTAAATAGAAATAGAATGTAGTTCCCTTGTTTAGCTCCGAAGTCAACCAAATTTCGCCGTGAAGGTGCTTCATAAGGTTCTTCACAATGTTCAAGCCTAAGCCCAAACCTGGGTAGTGAGTCTTGTTGTTGCTAAGCTTGCGGAATGGCTCAAAAATTTCGTCCATCTTGTCGCTTGGCACACCAATGCCAGTGTCCTCTATGGAGACAATTAGCAACTTCGATTTTATAGTTACGTCGGGAGCCGAAATGGGGTAAAAATATTTACGGCGCAGCTGGTTGGCAGTGGTCACTGCAGCCGATATGGTCACGTGGCCTTCTTTGGTGAATTTGAAGGCATTGTAGGTGATATTTATAATTATTTGGCGGAAGCGCTCGTAGTCCGAATTGATGATGAGGCCATCAACAGCATCGTCCATAAGTAGCTCGAATGCAACATCTTGATACTTACGCTCAACAATAAGCGCTTTGTATACATTCTCGAGCGCTTTGCTGACGTCGAACTTGTCGAAGTTGACGCGCAACTGCCCAGATTCTATTCTCGACACGTCGAGCAGATCGCTAATGAGCGTCATTAGGCTTTTGCTACTATCTTGTATCAATTGCGAGAACTCCAATTGGTCAGCGCGGGTGCAGAGCGGATCGGCCAAAAGTTTCGAGAATCCCACGATGCAGTTCATTGGCGTGCGCACCTCGTGCGATAGGTTAGCGAGGAATGCCGACTTGAGTTTACTATTCTCTTCGGCCTTCATAAGCGCTTGATTGAGTTCTTCGGTGCGCTGCTGCACTTCACGCTCGAGGTCGTCGTGCGAACGTTGCAACTCTTTGTTGCGCTGCTCTATCAACTGCTGGCTCTGCTTGAGTTTTTCGTTTGCGTCTATTATCAATCCGGCTTGCTCCTTCACCTCTTGCTGCAAAGTCAATTTGTCGCGTTTTACTTTTTGCGAGTGCAGATAGAGGGCTAAGTATACCATCACTATTATAAATATGACAACAAAGCCTTGAAATAGTGGATTCTCGTATATGAACACCTCTTTCTTCACCCATATTTTCAGCACTTCCTTCGACGGGAAACCAGTCTCGTTGATAGTGGCAAACTCGATGCTATTGTGGCCATACGACAATTCCGTCAACACAAATGGCACACTCGCCGAAGCCACTTGCCATGGGTCATCACTCTTTTGTCGCCACGCCATTTTATTATTCTTCGGGTCATCGTAGTTGAGAACGTGAATATTGAGTATCAAAGAGCGAATGCCTTTGGGCACAACAATAGTGTCCGACGTGCAGATATTATCGCGCTGAATGATGTGGTCGTAGTAGTAGTTTGTTGCGTTTACATACCTATAAGAGGTAACAATTGGCTTAGGAGAATACTTATTGGTGGCAAACTCTTGCGGATTTACTTGCAAAATAGTATTTGTACCGCCAAAAAACAGCTGACCATCTAACGATTGCGAACTCGAATTCTTCCTAAATAGAGTGCTATATCCATATCTTACAGGAGGAAATTCATAGGTATTACCATTTTTGTTGTTTATACATACAATAGCATCAGCACAAGCTACCCACACATTTTCGTCTTTATCTATTTCTATACTATGCACACTGCCAAGCGTGTACTGAGAATAATCGATGTGCTTGAATTTGCCTATATCTGGTAATATATAAATTAAGCCATCACTCGATGTAGCTAACCATAGTTCTCTAATACCATTACGATACGCGTAACGTAAAGCATCTCCACTTCCTGCAGGCATAACATTAAGTACCTTTTGGAGTTCTTTTGTATTTAGATTATACTTCAATATATCTCCTTTGTTGCATAGCCACATAATAGAGTCTCCTTCTATATCGAAGGATATCAGTTCTACCTCTTTACTTGGATAATTATACAACACGTCATCGTATGTTATTGTGTGTCTTTGTGTATCGTAATACGTAAGCTCTTGAGTGCCGACAAATAAAATTCGATGATCACTGAGCATTTTTGCACCTAAGAACCTACTCTTATCTACGCGAGATTTTGTAAGTATTTTATCCTCATCCGTCTGCAGATCGTGTACAACCACGGCATTGTAATAGCAGAAATAGAGTTGATTATGTACCGAATCTTCAATAGTGCTTGATAGAAACGCCTTACCGATATTAAATTGGCTGTAGTCGTATTTCTTCATAAGATACTCGCCAGGCTTTTTCCGGAATAATCCATCGATACACCATCCCCATAAATCGCCGTTTCTATCTTTATATACAGAGTACACATCACATGCGACTGATTCCGAAATGCGTCGCATGTCGAACAACTTAAGCTTACTCAAGTAGTAGTTCTCTTTTATTAGTCCCTCATCAGAGCCATACCAATATATTGGTTGATGTTTTGACCTTATACCATACGAAAGTCCATTATCAATGAGGTTGCTATTTATGGTGTTGTATATATATATACCATTGTTGCGTTTATCGAATATTTGCAAATTTTTAGATGTAACAACTCTAATAATATCGCCATCAGCAATAACACTATATGGAATGCCCTCGCTACTAAAAATATGACTCGTTGTTTTTGTTTCAAATACATATTCGTAGATCGAATATGTTTGGTTATACATAGAAAGTAATAACACTGAACTATCAGAATACTCACAAAGACCTTTCAACCTATCTGTTGTCTTTACGCCCTTTACAGAGAGCTCGTGCGGAGCATATCCTCGCGATATGGCTTGCAGTTTTTCTCCAGCAATACAGTAGATAGTATTCTCTCGCTCTATAAATTCCGAAGCAACCCAACCTTTCGTATTCTCACATTTATATGCAAAAGTTGTGTGTCCATTATTTTTATTTATCAGGTAAATATTTCCTCTGCAAATACCGAGTAGAAGTGAATCGTTATAGTTATATACACTACTTATTATAACGTTAGATTGTATGACATTAGAAGTAGTATCATGCAAATCGTATGCAAGCAAACGTTGTTCATACGTATCAAGGTCGATAATAGCAATCTGGGGCTTATTCAAGAACAATCCATAAACATTATTGTCCTGCTCGTCATAATAAATGCGATTTATTAGATTACTTGAACGTCCCGTTTTCGAAGGGCGCACAACATCGGTAGTGAAGAAGGTAAGCATATCTATGCCATCATAGCGAGCCATACCATTTAACGTACCTAACCAAATGTAGCCATCGCGATCTTCTGCAAGACATCTGATGTTTTTCGACACTAAACCACTATTGATTAACTCAAAGTTTGGAGTGTAGTTTTCTATGTTTATATCGCTATATACAGATTGAGCGTAGGCACTGCTACAGCACACAATGCTTAGTAGCGCAGCTAATGCGAAGTTGATTCTCGTTATATATTTTTTGAGGTTCATATTGGTTTTAGCGTGCTAAAAACGAATGTATATGTTTCAGTTACAATAGACAATTGTTATCCGCGCGTTTTCACTTTTGCACCAACCATATTTATTATCGCCCTATTTTTCTCTAAACGCCACCATGGCGCGGCGCTCTTTTCCGTTCATCTTCACTACGAGTGGCGTGGCGCAACGCACGTGGCGGAAGTGCTTCGTCTGCTCCACGAGTTCCATCTTGGTTATGTTGTTCCAGCGCACAAAATCGCTCGCCGACGACTCCTGCACCGAAGCATATCCAATATTCATCGACGTGACGTTGTGGAAGAAGTGCGAGCCAAGCGACGAATCGAGCGGGAAGCCAGGCAGACTAATCTCCACTATCAGCTTAGCCTTAGATATTTGCGACCATTGCACTGGTATACCTATGAACTTGTCGCGCGTGCCCCAACGTCCTGGACCAATGAGCACATAGTTGCGGTCGACAGCGGCCATGCTACTATTCAGATAGTCGATCTCTTGCGCCATCTCTTCGGTCTCCATCTTGTTGAAGAGTTCGGGGTCGGCATAAATAATATCGGTAATATTCTTAACATCGCCATTACCAAGGCTTTGCGTAGTATATAGTATAGTGCGCTCGTTCTCGTAGTCGCCAATCTCCACGGAGCTATTTTGCAGTTCGGTGATGATAGGCTTCATCTGCAACAAGTAGAAACTTGGCAGCCCATTCTCAGCGGGGTTGAGGTCGACAGCCCATTCGAGTTCTACGGGCGAACCCATAGCCTCTTTAGTTATGGTGAGCAACATCGACAGCACTTTGGCGAGCGGCACATAGTCGTACTTAAGTATGTTGGCAAAGTTGACCACACGCGGACCATAGCTACTCAAGCCTGGCTCTATGGTGTCGTTTTGCGGATTGTATACCGATGCGCAATGCTTCAGAGTACCATGGTGCTCAGCCTCCGAGATGTCGAGCGTGGCAAGCGGCGCGTGTTCGCCATCGGCAACGTAGTCGATATTATTCTTCTTCAAATCGAGAGCGAGGAACTCTACCTGCGTGTTCTTCACCGCGTCGGCAGTCGACGAAATGTCAATCTTGGGCCAAGCTGGCGAGAAACGGTATGCTTTGCTGCCGCCAACCACATAGTATCCAAGTCCGAAACCAGCCACTGCAAAGCCCTCATCGGGCTGCATGTGAGCCACAGGATAGTAGTTGTAGCTCTGAGCCGTGCCGCTGACGTGCGGATAGAAATAATCTTCGTGTGGGCTGCCCACAAGTACTTGTAGCACAACGGCCATTTTCTCCTCGTCTACATTGCGATGAATGGTTTGGAAGTAGCCGCGCGACGTCTCGCTATATATAGATACGTATACCATCTTTATGGCCGTGGCAATGTCGGCAACGTTGTCGGCGATGTCGGGTTTATTGTTAGGTACTATGTATGTATCAAAAACGCCAGCAAATGGCTGATTCATAGAATCTTCAGACAAACTTGACGAGCGCACCGCGATAGGCTTATGTATCTGCTCGGCAAAGCGCATGATGCGTTTCATCAGCGTATCCGACAGTGGCACTTTGGCAAACAATCGGCGCAGTTCGGCGTACTTAGTGCCATCGTTCACGCGCACCCACAAGTTGCCACGCTCCATAAACTGCACAAACTCTTCGGTGCCAATCACCGCCGTTATAGGTATGCGTATGTTGAGTTCGGCGTCGAATTCCGATGTATCGATATTCTGAATGAGCGTATTGATGAACGCCAAGCCGCGTCCTTTGCCTCCAAGCGAACCCGATGCAAGCGTGATGATATTCTTCTCGTCGGGCAAATCAATCTCGTCGTAGACGATGCGTTTGCCGCGTCTGCGATTGGCGGTGTAGGTAGTAAGTTCGTTGAGCATCGCCGTGCGGTAGTCCTCGAGGTCGGGATAGTCATCGCTGACGATGGGGAACACGGCGCGCGCAAGTGGAATCTCGCCTCGCGACATCAGCCACGACGAAATGCGGTGGTCTTTACCATATTCATACAAAAACTCCTTGGGCAAGTTTCGGAACACGGTGTCGAACTCCTTGAGGCTCTTTGCCTGTGCGAGAGGCGTGCCGTTGTGATTGCGGAAGTAGAAATCGCCAAAACCGAGGCGGCTCGTGAGGAACGATATAAGTTCGCTCTGGAGGTTGTCGCTATGCTTATTGAGCAGCGGCACACCAAGGCGCTCGGCAGCAGAAGCGTTGCTGAGGTCGGCGGTTTGAAGCACGGCTGGCAACTGTGGCATCTGGCTGAGCATATAGCTTACGAGGTCGATGCCGGCGCGCGTACTTACACTGCCGTTGCGTTCAAACTCCACGTCGGAGATGACGCACAAAAGGAAGTCTTTGTACTTCTCGAATATGTACATAGCATCTTCGTAGTTACGAGCGTGAAGAATCTTCGGACGCTGACGCATCTTGGAGATTTTATTTATCTCATTACGCTCATCTACAATAAGTTGCTGAATCTGTGAGAAGACTTCCGAGAAGAGTATCTGTAAATATTTTGAATAGTAAATAGGCGAATCTTCGACAAGCAAAATCACGCGCACGAGACCAATTTTCGTGTCGTTCTCTACGTTGGCGCTATCCTCTATGCTCTTAACTATGGAAAAGAGAATTTGCGAGTTACCGCTCCACACAAACAGCTTGTCTATCGATGGCGTTGTGGCGGCCAAATTCTCGAAATACTTAACATTATTCGTCTGATTAAGCAGCAGATAGACAGGCATTTCCGCCTGACGTTCTTTTATATCGGCACTGAGTTTCACCGTAGCATCGACGTCGAGGCCGACCATAAGTATGGCGAGGTCGAAATGAGTGCTTTTCATCAGTTCCAGCGCCTCGGTCGACGTCGTCACACCAGTGATGCGCGGAAGCGAGAAGAGGCTGTACTGGTAAATTTCGCCCATAAACTGCTCGAAGAACGAGTCATCGTTTTCGAGTATGAATGCGTCGTAGAGCGTAGCCACAAAGAGAATGTTCTTCACTTTGTACTTCATCATATCGAGGTAGACATACTTCTCGATAATCTGCTTGTTGAAGAAGAGTTGCAGCGGCTGTTTGGTTCGCGTCAGCGTCTTGCGGAAGTCCTCCGACACGCCATTCGATGCCACCGTGGAGCGTTGTATATTATTATAAATATCGCGGCCTTTGTAATTATTTATGTAGCCACTCACCATCTTGGTTATGTTGCCAAGAAGCTGAACTTCTTCCTTGAGAAACGGGCCATCATACTCCGTCGGGTGCTCGTCGACGTAATAGACTTGAATGACGCCCTTCTTGTCGTCGAGTGTGACGAACGAGTCCTTCTGCATCCAGGCGCTCTCGGCAAAATCGGCACTGAGGTAATCTTTCCCTTCAAACGAGATGCGCACACGTGTCGACTCCGGATACTGCCACGACGTAGGCATTGCCTGTGCTATGCGGCTGAGCGTCTCGCCAATGGAAAGACCGCGATTGGTGATGCTGGTGATATGATTCAGTGCGGCAAGTTCCTTCTTGCGCTCGCGGTGTATGTAGCTAAGACGACGCAAAAGTTCGCCGCTCAAGTAACTCATTACAAGCTGAGTAGCTATATCGAGCGAGCCATCGGCGCTAACCTCATCATAGCGCGACTCATCGTCGTCGTAATAATATTCAAACACATTATCGACCCTCTCTACGCGTTTGCGCCAGTTGTCGGTCTTGACGAAATTGGCGGAACAAAACCACATGCCATCGAAACTGATGCGCATTGAGCGGCTCCCGCAATAAGTATTCAGCAAGTTGCAGAGGCGCTCCACTATCTGCTGCGCTCCATCTTTGCTACTTATGGTAGCTGTTATCTCCTCGTAGAGACGCTGAGAAGGCGTTTTTTCGTCCATAGAAATGAGTTTTTTTCTTCAAGTAATGCACACGATGCACGATATTATTACGAATTACGAGTTCCTAATTTCGAGCTAAGGTTCGTTCAGAGAATACAGATGAATATTTATGTACTCAAAAATCTGTTTTATCCGTTAAATCTGGGTCCTAAAACTCTGAATTCGTAATTTCTAACTCGTAATTATTCCTCATTTACGCCAAGGCTGCGAGTAGCAATGCTGCCATAAAACCTATGTATGTACCTATGGCATAACCAATTAAACCAACGGCGATGCCTGGGCCAATGACGGCTCTGTTGCCAAGTGCACCAGCCATAACTGGTACAAATGGCGGCGAACATATCAGCGATATTGATGTCACAAGTGTGGTGTCGACGTCTACTCGCATCATTTTGTTGAATACGACGTGCATCACAAGTGCGCCCATCGTTACCACGAGCGTATATAGCATAAACGAATAATCCATATTCTCGAACATATCCAAACTCACTTGCGACGCTACTGCCACGCTGAATACGAGTATAAAATATGTACCTACTTCGAATGTGCGTTTTATCCTACGTACGCGCCGCATGAACGACGCCACGATGGCTAATAATGAGATGGTTAGTATAAATACAGCTTGAAAAGCATCGTCGCTGACAAAGGGAAGAAATTTCGTAGCAAAGCCAACGGCTATTATGCCTATAGTGAGCAACATAGCTCGGCCCACGCCCGGAAGAATGTCGCGGCGGAATATGCCGTTGAAGAGTTCATCGTCGTGAGTACTTACGTCTTGGTCGGCGTCTTCGTTCTTGGCAACTTCCTCGGCATCGATAGCGTTGAATGGACGCAATATCAGCCCGAAGATTCGTTTGCCGAATACCACTATAAGCAATAAATAGAGTGCACTCACCACTATGCTATACGTGTGCACCATCAAGTAAGTAGCGTTATCTACGCCAAGCGCAACTTTTATCGATGCTATATTGGTTGTTCCACCTGTGTATAAGCCAGTTAACATTCCACCAATCTTAGCAAAACGGTCGGCGTCGTTGCCTTTGAAAATGAAAAAGCCTATAACCACCGCAGCCACACAAGCCATAAGTCCTGCCACAAGCGACTTGGCAAAGTTGGGCGCCAGATGAGCCCACGCCTTCACGTTGCTCGAATAGAGCATCAATGGTATGGCGAATGGCACGGCATAGGCTGCTATGCTCGACTGCAATTCGTGCACTTCGGGCGTATTAGGTATAAGGCCAAACAACCCAAGCAAGCACCCTACGGCGTATGCAAGAATGATGTTACCTATTTGGCGGAGGATTTTGAACCGATATGTCAGCCACATTATCACAAGCGGCGACAGCACACAAGTGGCAATTATAGCTATGCTTTGCAAATTCATCTATCTGGAGCTACTTAAGCGTAAAGTGGTATGTTATAGTGCCTTTCTGTATGGCGTTGGATTTTGCATCGGCATTGAATTTTGCCTTCTTTGCTGCCGAAATGGCTTGTTGCCATAAGTAACTGCTCTGAACCGTAGTTCCTCTGCTTATGACATTAGCCTGTGTTACCGTACCAGTCTTATCTACAGTAATTTCTACTACCACAGTGCCAGTCTCTTGGCTATTATATGTAGGCTTAGGCAAAGTACCCACGAGCGAACGTCCGTTCAACGCCCACGAGTTGCCTCCGCCGCTACCACTTCCACTGCCGTGTCCATTGCCCGAGCCAGAACCAGTGAGATTTCCTTGACCTGTGCCCGAACCGCTTGTATTTGCAGAGCCCGAACCTGATTTGCCAAAGGCATTCATCGCATTCTTGGCATTAGCTGTTTTTTGAGCTCTCTCGCGAGCCTCTGCTTCGGCTTTTGCCTTTGCTTCGGCCTCAGCTTTAGCTTTTGCTTCGGCTTCTGCACGTGCTTTAGCGTCTGCCTCTGCCTTAGCCTTTGCTTCTGCAGCAGCGCGGTCTGCAGCCTCTTTAGCAGCGCGTGCTTGCTCTTGCTCACGTTTCTTGGCCTCTGCCAACGCTGCAGCCTCCTCAAAGTCCTGCACCTCTTTGGTCTGGCCGTCGTATAAGTTAGATTGCTTAGGAGCGGCAGGCGCTGGCGATTCTACTGGCGTAGGCGCACTTGCAGCCGCTGGAGCTCCACCGCCACCACCACCTGCAACAGGTTGGCTGTAGTCCACAAGCAATGCCTCCTCCTCTACAGGCACAGCCTTGAGATGCGAAAAGCAAAGTATAAGTATAAGTATGACGTGAAACAGAATTGTTCCCGCTAAACCTCTACCTCTATGTTGATTTCCATTTTCGTTCATCGCGTCTATTTTGCTCGCGTTGCCAAAATGAGTTTATACTTATTCTTTTTGGCGATATTCATAACCTTCACAACCTCACGCATAGGCACATTTTCGTCCACGTGCAAGGCGATATACATATCTTCGTTCTGACCAAGCTTAGCTTGTAGCGCGCCTTCTATCTCTTCGAATTTCACATAACGTCCTTCCACGGCATAGCGTAAATCTTTAGTTATCGACAACGATGTCTGCGGTTTAGCCGAGGTTTGGTTTGCGCTCTGTGGCAACAAAAGTTTCAGTGCATTTGGGTGCACCAAAGTCGATGTCAGCATGAAGAATATCAGCAGCAAGAAGACAATATCTGTCATCGACGACATGCTGAATGCTGAACTTATTTTGCTTCTTCTTTTTAGTGACATGGCAAATTAATTAGCAGGATCGTTCAGCAAATCCATGAATTCCATAGTGCGTGCCTCAAGGATGCGTACAACTTTGTCCACACGCGCTACCAAATAGTTATATGCGAAATATGCAATAATACCTACGAACAAGCCACCCACCGTAGTTACAAGTGCAGTATATATACCACCTGCGAGAGTGCTAACTTCGATATTGTTGCCTGCGTTTGCCATCTCGAAGAAAGCTTGAATCATACCGGTCACCGTGCCGAGGAAGCCAATCATTGGCGCGCCACCCGAAACGGAAGCCAAACCTGCCAAACCGTTTTCGAGTCGACCTACCTCAATGTTTCCGACGTTCTCTACAGCGGTGTTGATGTCGTTCAATGGGCGACCCATGCGCGAGATACCCTTCTCCACCATACGAGCCACAGGGTTGTCGGTAGCATTGCAAAGCGCAATAGCCGAATCGATATTTCCGCTATGTATGTAATCTTTGATTTTGCTCATGAAATTGTCGTCTTGCTTCAGTGCTTGGCGCAGCGCCACGTTGCGCTCCACAAACACATATATCGCATAAATCGACATAAGTAACAATACCAACATTATCCAACCACCCTGCATTGCAAGGTCGATAACGTTCAATTCTACTGCCTCTTCGGCCATTTCTTCAACTCCTTCAGCCGTCGTTCCAGCTGCTGCTACGTCCTGTATCATCTATAATAATTTATTATATGTTTTTCCTTTTTGCCGCAAATGTAATATTCGCACGCGATAAAACGGCAAAAAATGCGCTTGCAAGGAATCTCTGTTCGGCATTGTATGTAGTTATGACAAGATTCAAACCTTTTGAAAACGAATGCACTATCGATTTGCATTAATATTTTTTTACATTTGCACACGTTCGTTTATGATGCATTCCCCCCTTCGTTGGTAATTGTGTTATAGACTTGCCCTGAAAAATATACAACGGCACTAAGTTCGGTGCTAAAAAATTATATGTCTAACTAAATAATTCTATGTTCTAAATGAAAATTGTAAAATTCCTCAAGAATGTTGCTATTGTTGCCGTAATGGCGGGAATGGCACTGCAGTTCACCTCTTGTGACAAAGAAGATGATGATGAGCCCCAAGTTCCTGACGAGCCCAAAACGTTCAAAGTTAGTTTTGAAGTAGTAGGAGAATCAGACAAGATAACATTATCAGAAACTTATAAGGATGTAGCTGCGGGCGAAGAGGTAAAAATCTCTTACGAATTGCAAGAAGATTATGAGATTTCCAACGTTGAGTCGGGCAAACTGGATGCCGAAGCTAAGACCATAACCACTACTTGCGAAGGCTTCGACAAAAAGGTGACCATAACCGTAAAAGCAATCGAAAAAGCCAAAACGTACAAAATAAGTTTTGTGGTTGAAGGAGAATCTGACAAGATTACGTTATCGGGAACATCCAAGGAAGTAACCGACGGCGAAGAGGTGAAAATCTCTTACGAATTACAAGAAGGTTTCGAAATCTCCAACGTAGCCTCAGGTCAATTGGATGCCGAAGCTAAGACCATAACCACTACTTGCGTTGGCGCCGACAAGGAGGTAACCATAACCGTGAAATCTATTTACCACAAGGTTACTGTTTCGCTATCTTTTACCGATGGCACTACCGAAGTGGTAAGCGAAAACAGCTACAAGTCTGGCGACGAAATTGTGTATGAACTTGATAGTAAATACGTTGGATACTATATCGTTTACGTTTCTGTACCCGAACCTTCAATGAGTAGCAAAAATGACGATAACAAAACAACCATTACAATATCTGACCTCAAAGAAGACAGCAAGGTCACAATTAGTGTAAAAGAGTGCTTGGCTGAATTCTATGTATACAAGGACAACAAAAAACTTACCGTTCTGACTATCAATAAAATGGAGCTAAACAAGGAGTACGAGTTCGATATGCCCGACGGATTGGATGGCTACGAATTCAAAGGAATAGGCGATATGGAAGATATTGAAGTCAAGGTAGAAAACGGCAAAATAAAAGTTACCGCTACCAAAAACAAAAGCTACTATGGCAACATACTCTTTGAAAAGGCTCAGTTTCCAGTCTTCACCGACAGCAAGCAATCTATTCTCGGCAAGACGTTTGCTTCGGGGGGAATAGGAGTTTCATTTGAGAAAACCGATAATGGCATCGTAATGAACTACTACAAAAAGGTAGACGGCAAGATAGAGATAACCAGAGTGTATACTTTTGAGAAGTACGATGATTGGTCGAACATCTTCACCTATAATGACGGGAAATACTACATCTACGTCTATAAAGAAGGATCTGACTACAAAGTACAGATAACTGTTTACAATGGTAGTGCATCGGAGATGTTTTTTGTATCTGAATATGCATCGGTAGAGGAAATGAAAGCTGCATTACTCTCTCGATAGTCAATTATAAAACTTATAGTCCGTGGCATTCTCATACAAAGAGTGCTGCGGATTTTTTTGTTACAATACAAATTATCCCCCTGTTTCAGTAGCCCGCGATAAAACGTCAAAAAATGCGGAAGCAAGTCTGATGAGTAGAATTCTTGATAGATGATAAGAATGTAGAAAGCTATCAATAGAATATTTTTGTTTTGTTTATGCAATATTTATTATGGATACTTCAATTATACCTCCCAAAGAAAATAAAAACGAATCTATAGCCGAATTGACATACTATAACAAGATTGGGTTCATTCGTAAGTTTATCTTGTATGGTGCAATACTCACCATTATCGATGGATTGGTCAATTTTATTATCGTTGATGACCTATATTATAAGTTTTTACTCTTGGCGTATTTCATGCCAATTGGAATCATTGGAACCATTGGTGGAATAGGACTTGGGCGACAACATCCAAATGCGCTCTCTTATTGCAAATTCTATGCGTGGATATACCTATGTTCCAATGTCTTTTCCTCGCAGATGTATATTCTTTCAGGGTGGCGTTTTTCAATACCATTGATAATTAACTTATTGATAATTATCTATGGCATAATAGTGCTGATAAAATTATATGGTTCAGCCGACATAAGAACTGTTTATTCCGCTAATTCAATGAAAACCACCAATAAAGGCATCGCTCTAATTAGCATTTGTATAGCCTTGAATGCTTTATATTGCATATTGTGGTTCAAAGAATGCATCAAAGAAATAATACATTCACTATCCTATGCAATTACAACTATTTTATAGTTGTTATAAAGTTAAGTTATATCACTACACTAATCCTGTGTCCTCAGCGTTATCCGCGCAAGAACAAATAGTACTTTTGCATACATACATATATACTATTATGAACGAAAATCTGCCGAAGGAACATGCCGTAAATTTCTTGCGATTTTGTCCGCACTGTGGTTGCGAACAATTCAGCGCACTTAGTACCAAAGAGTTTGCTTGCGCGCGTTGTGGATTTCACTTTTTTACCAATTCGGCGGCTGCCGTAGCCATAATTATAGAGAATGCGCAAGGCGAAATAATGCTCACACGCCGCGCCCGCGACCCGTGGAAAGGTATGCTCGATTTGCCAGGCGGATTTGTCGACCCAGGCGAGTCGGTAGAAGAGGCTGCACACCGCGAGATTCGTGAGGAACTCGGCCTCGAAATTGAAAATTTGCGATACTTCGCTTCGTCGGCCAATAAATATGTGTTTAGCAATTACCTGATAGAGACATCCGACATCTGCTTCACCTGCACCGCTGCCTCGCCGCTTAGTCTCATAAAACCAATGGACGATGTGAGCGAAATACTTTGGTTCGCCCCAAATAAGATCAATACTGATGACATCGGCGGCGAGTCTATCCGTAAACTCATTAGTGCCTACGTCAAAAGATCCGAGTTATGAATTACGAGTTACGAGTGCGGAACTCAGATATAAGGATTGGACGGATTGCACAGATTTTTATAATCCCCTAAATCCATAAAATCTGCGCATCGGCGTTCTTCTTTAGTAAAAGCCTCAGAACTTCTCCAATTTCACGTTTAGCAGGATTGTTTCGCTCTTCGACTTGTTTTGCGTGCTGAACTTCAGTTTCTGATTCTTGTAACCATCTGCGCCACAGAGCACTATATAGTCCACATCTTTATCTACGTGAAGCGCAAATTGTCCGTCTTCATCGGGTTTTAGGCGTGTGTTGGTACCATCGGAACCTACAACTCGAACAAAGAGATTCTTTGCTGGTGCGCCATCGGATGTAGTTACCGAGCCCGACATAGCCAAAACCATAGGTGGCAAAACGAACGAATAGATATTGTCGATACCTTTCGAGCCAGCGCGGCTACTGCTGAGGTAGCCTTCCTCTTTGTTGTCTTTGAATATTATGCCAAAGTCGTCGGCAGCACTATTGATGGGCAAGCCCATATTACTTACGCGGTAGAGACCTTTCTCGTCTTCGTGAGCCAAGAAGATGTCCAAGCCGCCCAAACCTGGCTGTCCGTTGCTGCTGAAGTAGAGATCGCCGTTGCTACGTATGTATGGAAACATCTCGTCACCGCGTGTGTTTACGAGAGCACCAAGGTTTTCGGCACGCGACCAATCGCCCGAAGGCGTTTTTCGCGTTTTGTAAATATCCTTACCACCCATCGCGCCGGGGTAGTCGCAGTCGCTGACGAAGTAGAGCGTTGTGCCGTCTGGCGAAATTGCCGGATGAGCAACCATCATAGTGGAGTCGCCGCCCGGAATTACGCGCACTGGCTCGCCCCAACGTCCACCAGAACGCGTAGTCTCGAAGCATTGTGGCGTATTTGGCTCGGTCTCGCTATATGGGCAACGTGTGAAGTACATCGTCTTGCCGTCGGAGGTTATCGAAGGCGTGCCATCGTCGATATTATTTGCGAAAGGCTCTTCGAGGTGTTCGGGGTCGGTCCATTTGCCTTGTCCATCTATTTTCGTCATATATATACCCGAATTGCCCTGCCCTGTTATGCGGTTCATCTTTCTGCGTCGTTTTGCTACGCGCATCGAGGTGATGTAAACCACATCGTAGCCATCGCCAACGAAAGCCGGCGAATAGTCCGAATACTTGGAGTTGAACTCTTTGGCTAAGCTAACTATGTAGCCACTATCGGGAATAGCCGATGGATTGAACGACGTGATGGCGTCCCATTGCGCTTCGGTCATCTTGATGGATTGTAAGCCGTTGCGAGCACGAGCATCGTTTTTATGACGTGCTAAGTATGTATCGAACGACTCGCGAGCGCCTTCAAAATCGCCTGTTGCTCGCTGACATTCACCTAAGTAGAGTAGTGCAATATCGTCGGAATATTTATAGCGAACAGCTGTTTTGTAATATCCCGAAGCCTTTTTGAACTGACCACGAAGTCTGTAACACTCGCCGAGATAGAAGGCGTATTCACCCTTCACATCGCGTGGCAGACCAGGTTTGGCGTAGGCTTTTGAAAGCTTACTTATTGCTCGGTCGTATTCGCCAATCTCGAAGGCCTTTTTGCCTGCAGGACCTGCGCTACGACAACCCGAAAAAAGCAATGTAGTCGTAGCAACAAGTGCTACGACTAACATTGTATGTATGTTTCTACTTAGTTGGTTGGTAGTCATATTATTTACATGCGTTCGGGCATCTCTATGCCAAGAATCCACATTGCGCGTTTGAGCACGTTAGATACCACGTTGCTGATGAGAAGACGGTTGCCACGTTTTGCAGCATCTTCTTCGCGGAGCATTGGATAATCGTGGTAGAATTGGTTGTATTCGCAAGCGAGGTCGTATACATAATTAGCTATGATAGCTGGGCTATATACCTTGCCTGCATCGGCCACGATAGCTGGGAATTGGTCGATGATACGTATGAGTTGAAGCTCTTTGTCTTCCAAAAGTTCTGCTTTGAGCGTGGTAGGCAATTCGTAGTTAGAATCGGCAGCCTTGCGCATGAGCGAACGAATACGCGCGTATGAATATTGAATGAATGGACCTGTGTTGCCGTTGAAATCGATAGACTCCTTAGGGTTGAAGGTCATATTCTTCTTTGGGTCGACTTTCAAAATGAAATATTTGAGAGCACCGAGCGCCAAGATGCGGAATGTATTTTCTGCCTCTTCGGCGGTGTAGCCTTCGAGTTTGCCGCGCTCTTTGCTCATTTCGCGAGCCGAGTCGATCATGTCGGCAATGAGGTCATCAGCATCGACAACGGTACCTTCGCGGCTCTTCATCTTGCCTTCGGGGAGCTCTACCATGCCATAGCTATAGTGCATGAGGTCTTTGCCCCACTTGAAACCAAGACGGTCGAGGAGGATAGAGAGCACTTGGAAATGGTAGTTCTGCTCGTTGCCAACCACATAAATCATCTTGTCGATTTGGTAGTCGTTGAAGCGAGTCTTTGCCGTACCAATATCTTGAGTCATGTATACGCTGGTGCCGTCTTTGCGGAGAAGGAGTTTCTCGTCGAGACCATCTTTGGTGAGGTCGGCCCAAACAGAGCCATCGTCGCGGCGATAGAAAGCGCCATTCTTGAGGCCCTCGAGCACCTGCTCTTTGCCTATTTTGTAAGTATTAGATTCGTAATAAATCTTATCGAAATCTATGCCGAGCATCTTGTACGTATCGTCGAAGCCAGCATAAACCCAGTTGTTCATCATTTCCCAGAGGTCGCGCACCTCTTTGTCGCCAGCCTCCCATTTGCGAAGCATCTCGCGAGCTTCAGCCATGATTTCCGATTTAGCTTCGGCAGCGGCTTTGCGTTCCTCTTCGTCGGCAATGGCACGCACTTCGGCATCGTTCTCCATGATGCTCTTGAGCTCTTTTTTGTATTCTACGTCGAATTTTACGTAGAAGTCGCCTACAAGGTGATCGCCCTTCTTGCCAGCCTGTTCGGGAGTGATATTGTTGCCCCAACGTTTCCAAGCGAGCATACTTTTGCAAATATGTATACCGCGGTCGTTGACGATGTTGGTCTTTATCACGCGGTTGCCGTTGGCCTCCACAAGGCGCGATAGAGAATAACCGAGCAAAATATTACGCATGTGGCCAAGGTGCAGCGGTTTGTTGGTGTTTGGCGATGAATATTCAATCATCACTTGAGGCGAGTAGCTTTCTGCCTTGCGGAAGCCATAATTATCGTCGGCTGCGGCAGCGGCAAGTTTGTCGGCCCAATAATCTTTCGACAAGCAGAGGTTCAAGAATCCTTTTATCACTTCGAATTTGTCGACGGCTTTCACATCAGCCACGATAGCTTCGCCAAGTTCCTTACCAGTAACGTCGGGCGATTTCTTCGATAAACGAAGCAACGGAAATACCACAACGGTGTAGTCGCCCACTTGATCTTTGCGGGTAACCACTACTTGTATTTTATCAGGTTCGATGCTCTCACCATAGAGCTTTTGCACTGCATTAGCTACAGATTGCGCAATTTGTTGTTCTATCATTATTGTAAGTTATAAGTTCTAAGTTAGTGAGTTGTAAGTTGTTCTAAGTTCAAAGTTTAGAGTTCAAAGTTCAAGGTTCAAAGTTCAATTATGAATTTTGAATTTTCAATTCTCAACTTTCAATTTTCAATTCCCCATTTCTCCACGCTTCCGACAACTCTTCAGTTGAACCGAGAAGTATGTCGGCGCCTTCGTTGAGAAGGTAGCTATCTTCGAGGTCGCCCGTATTTACAGCCACCGTAAATATGTTAGCGGCTTTCGACGCACGAATGCCAAGCGGCGCATTTTCTACCACTACGCAGTCAGCAGCGCTCACCTGGGCACGATCCACGGCAATGAGGTATGGTTCTGGGTCGGGTTTGCCACGCTTCACGTCGGCACCGCTGATGATGTGATCGACATCGAAACCAAAGTCGTGTCCGAGTTTGTTCACAAGCGACGGCTGGCGCGAGCCTGTAACTACAAACGTTTGAATATTATTATTGCGAAGCCACGTGATAAGTTCTGCCATGCCTTTCATCTTTGGTGCAGGCGGGAACGTATCTACTATTTGTGTTTTGCGTCCATAGATACGCTTAACATCTTCATCGGTAGCATCGTGACCAAACAAGCGATTGTATACCGTATTTATGGTGCTACTTCCCGTGCGTCCTTCGTTGATGTAGGCGTCCTTAGGCTCGAACGAGATGCCCTCGGCTGCAAATGTTGCCACCCACGATTTGGCGTGAATAGGCATACTGTCGTAGAGAACGCCGTCCATATCGAAGAAAACTGCTTTTATTGCCATCGGTCGTTATTAATTGTTTATCGCTATAAAACGGGCGCAAAAATACCGAATGAATTTCTTTTCTTTGCAATCTGTATTAATAATCAATTGTGAAGACGGTTAGAATTTGTTCGATAGCATCGGGAAGTAATGGAAATGCCTACTATATAGAGTATGGCGAAGAGGCAATTTTGGTAGATGCTGGCATTAGTGCAAAACAAATATTGAAGCGCGCCACTCAGCGTAAAATAGATATAAATAGGGTAAAGGCGGTGTTTGTGTCGCACGAGCATTCCGACCATGTGCGTGGTCTTCACGTGCTTTGCGATCGTCTGAACATTCCAGCCTACATGACACGCGGTACGGCAGAGGGAATGCGTACCTATTACATGCCTAAAAATCCGCCCATACGTATCGACGTAGATGGTGTCACATGCATTGGCGACATAAAAGTGCATAGTTTCTCGAAACCCCACGACGTGATAGAGCCTTGTAGCTTCCGTGTGGAGTGTGGCGACATAAATATTGGCGTATTTACAGATATTGGTTGTTCGTGCGAGGGATTAGTAGAGAATTTGGCAAAATGCCACGTTGCGTTTCTCGAATCGAACTACGACGAGGAGATGCTTCGCGCTGGCAAATATCCTGCACAACTCAAACAGCGCATACTATCCGACAAAGGTCACCTGTCGAATGCGCAAGCGGCCGACATCGTTCGCGCCGTGGATGCTCCGTGTCTACATACGCTTATCCTCTCGCACCTCAGTGCCGACAACAACCGCCCACAAATTGCCCTAAAAGCTTTCGCAGAGTTTGCCGACAGAATAAATATCTCTACTGCAAGCCGTTATGAGGCTGGCGAAGTTTTCACCGTTACCACCGAAACCGCCGAAACTCCACAAATAAAAATTGTATTTCCCGAGCGCTTAGACAGAGCCGCGATAAACTGACTTTTTTGTAATCCGTAAATACACACTATAAGGAATAGACTTTGGGTAAACAGACTACAAAAACGTGGACGTTTACAATAATTATTTCACACATAGCTACATTTCGGTGGTATATAGCTAACTGAAAGCACGACGATTTCCGTAACTTTGCAGTTACAACCAAAAGCATACGAGATGCTCGAAAATCTGAAGAAATACCGAATAATATTAGCAAGCAATTCGCCACGACGCCAAGAATTGTTGAGCCTTATGGATGTTAAGTTCGACTCGATTGTGCGCAAAGGAGTTGACGAAGATTACCCTAAAAATCTGAAAACCAAGGATGTGCCAGAGTATCTCGCGCGCAAAAAAGCCGAAGCGTACCGCGACCTCCTTGCCGACCCTAATACGCTGATAATCACTGCCGACACAATAGTTATTCTCGACAAAGAGATTATTGGCAAGCCCAAAGATCAAGAAGCCGCTAAAGAGCTGCTCACTAAGTTGCAAGGTCGCTCACATCGGGTGATTTCGGGCGTGGCTATAACTACGGCCGAGAAGCAAGTTTCGTTTTCGGCCAAGACCAAAGTGCTTATGCGCCCGATGGACGAAGACATCATTAATTACTACGTAAAACACTATAAACCAACAGATAAAGCTGGCGCATACGGCATTCAAGAGTGGATTGGCGCAATAGGTATCGGGCATATCGAGGGAAGTTTTCAAAACGTTATGGGATTGCCCACACAGCGCTTGTTTGTTGAACTCAGCAATTTCTAAGCGCCATGAACGATATGCTCAACCACCTTTTCGAGAAATGGTGCGGCAAGGCTGCCGATACTATCGACGCTCTGCCACAATCGGGTTCGAATAGGAAATATTTCCGGCTAAAGAACGCAACAAACTCTGCCATAGGCGTTTATAGCACCGACATGCGCGAAAACGAAGCCTTCTTCAGCTTCTCTCGTTCGCTGCTCGATGGCGGCATTCGCGTGCCAAAACTCTATGCTACCGACACAAACTATAATATTTACTTGCAAGAGGATTTGGGCGACGAGACGCTCTTCTCGCTCCTCACGCGCGAACGTGCCGAAAATGGTGGTCGATTCACGCAGCATCTTATAGATATTTACAAAAAAATACTCGCCGACCTCATTGAAATTCAGCACGTTGGACGTGAACGAATCGACTTCGACAAATGCTATCCACGCGATGCGTTCGACAACCAAAGTATGACGTGGGATTTGAACTATTTCAAGTATTATTTTCTGAAATTAGCCCATATCCAATTCGATGAGCAATATTTGGAAAACGACTTCCGCACGCTCATCGACTTTCTCCTCCAGCCCGACTGTAAGTATTTTCTTTACAGAGATTTCCAGAGCCGTAATATCATGATAGTCAACGATGTGCCATATTACATCGACTATCAAGGCGGACGCCGAGGAGCACTGCAATACGACGTAGCTTCGCTGCTCTACGATGCCAAAGCCGACATTCCTGCCGATGTGCGCAAAGAACTTCTGGCAGAATATGTTAGCCACCTAAGCACAGACGAGCAGAAGGATTTCGAAAAGTATTATTATGCATACGTACTTATAAGAATTATGCAGGCTATGGGCGCGTATGGCTACCGCGGATTTTTCGAGCGCAAGACGCATTTTCTGCGTAGCATTCCGTTCGCTATAAACAACTTGCGCGAGGTACTCCGACAACCCATACCTATTGATATTCCTGAACTTCGCAAGGCTCTCGAAGCCGTTTGCAACAATGAGGATTTGCAAAATATCAGCAAGAGCGGTCGGCTGACGGTGCATGTGTCTTCGTTTTCGTACAAACACGGCATACCTAACGACAACTCGGGCAATGGCGGCGGTTTTGTGTTCGACTGCCGAGCTCTTCCCAACCCTGGTCGCTACGAACAATACAAGCAACTCACGGGTCGCGATGCCGAGGTGAAGGCATTTTTCGATGGCGTGCAAGCTAAGATGAACACGTTCCTCGAGGCTGCGTATACGCTTGTTGGTCAGAGCGTTGAGCGATATATGGAACGCGGATTCACGAACCTCTCGGTAAGTTTCGGCTGCACGGGCGGACAACATCGCTCGGTGTGGTGCGCCGACAGAATGGCCGAATGGCTCAAGAAAACTTACGATGTGGACGTTGACCTGCGCCACTGGGAACAAAAACAGTTGAACCAATGAACGCAATGATTTTCGCTGCAGGCCTTGGCACTCGCCTTGCGCCGCTCACCAACACGCGTCCAAAAGCTTTGGTGGAGATAAATGGCAAACCGCTGTTGCAATACGCCATTGAAAATTTCGTCGAAGGCGGTGCTACACAAATAGTTATAAACGTGCATCACTTTGCCGAGCAAATAATTACGTACGTAAATACGCATAAAAATCTGTGTCGCGGTGTGGATTTCGTCATCTCCGACGAGAGCGAACTTCTGCTCGACACGGGCGGCGGGCTTGCCAACGCACTCCAGTATTTCGCTAATGATGAGCCGATTGCGATTGGCAATGCCGATGTGCTTAGCAATGCACCCATTGGCGAACTCTATGCCGAGCATGTGAAATCTGGCCGCGACGCAACGCTCATCACTCGCACGCGTAACTCTACGCGCCAATTGCTTTTCGACGGCACAAACCGCCTTTGTGGCTGGACCAACAAAACGACTGGCGAGGTGAAAATGCCACGCGAATCGGACTCGCTACACGAATCGGCATTTTGCGGTTTTCATATTATAAATCAAGACGTTATACGCGACATGATGCCCGTGCGTCCATTCCCCATAATAGATGCATATCTACAATGCGCGCCGAAATTCAACATTGGCGAAATAGCGCTCGATAGCCAATATTATTGGTTCGATGTGGGCACTGTGGAGAAGTTGCAGACGGCTACCGATTTTATGAATAAACGATGAAACTCACTTTATCTATATTGCTAATATTCAGCACTGTATGTAGTGCACAAAAATATATATCCCCAATGCCGATACGCTCGGTGCTCAGCGCATCGTTTGCCGAATTGCGCGAAAATCACTTCCATTCGGGCATCGATATACGTACGGACGGCGTTTGCGGCGTGAATGTCTTCGCCGTGGAGGACGGCTACGTATCGCGCATAAAAATCTCGCCATTTGGCTATGGCAAAGCTATTTACATAGACCATCCCGACGGTCACACCACTGTCTACGCGCACTTGAACGAATTTGCTGCACCGCTCAACAGCATCACTCGAGCCGAGCAGTATCGCAAGAAGTCGTTCAGCGTGGATTTTTTTCCAAAGGCGGGCTCAGTGAAGGTGAAGCGTGGTCAACTGATTGCATTTTCGGGCAACACAGGCAGTTCTGGCGGTCCACACTTGCATTTCGAGGTGCGCGACACCAAGAGCGAAGAGCCGCTCAATCCGCTTGCATACATACCTAAAATTGCCGACACCACTGCGCCAACTATCTATGGCATAAAATGTTACGCGCAAAACGACGATGCGTACGTAGATAATAGACTTGCCGAAAAATATTACACTGCCACCGAGGTTGCACAGCAGACAATTGTGGCGTTTGGCGAGATTGGCATCGGCTTGCACGCTACGGATTTCTTCGATGAAGGCGGGCGTCCGTGCGGCGTGGTGGACGTAAAACTTTTCGATAATGATGTGCTGAAATTTCATTCGCATATCGACCGATTCAACTTCGACGATACGCGCTACATAAATAGTTTCATCGATTTTGCCGAACATCGACAGACAAAGCGCTACGTGCAGAAGAGCTTCGTGGAGGCGAACAACCGTCTGAAAATCTACCGCAAACGCGATGCTATATTCATCGGCGATGGCGAACGACACGCTATGCGCTACGAACTGACCGACTATGCCGGCAATAAGAAAACGCTGTCATTCAACATAATAGGCAAAAAATTCAACAACGCTCGCCGTGCGAAACCACAAGGCGAACTCGTAGATTGGCAAAAGACGTGGACGAAAGATGCGAACGGCGCGAGCGTAATTATTCCGCACGAGGCTATGTATAGAGATAATTATATATACGTAACCACCTCATATTCTGACATTTACAAACAGAATATTTACACAATTGGTTCGCCAGACATACCTCTGCAAAAAAAGATGACCATTACACTGCCCATTCCAGAAGCGATGCGCAACGGAAGAAACCTCTTCATAGGTATTGTCGACGATAAGAATGTTATGAAATATGTAGGCGGCACGCGCGATGGTAACACGCTAACCGTCAAGACTTTCGATATGGGACGCTTTGCTGTAGGTACGGACACCATTGCACCTAAAGTGGTGACCCAAAACACGCGTAATGTGCTCAACAGTCATCACTACTTGATGGTTGGTCTGACCGATGAGATGAGCGGCATAGATACCTACAACTGCTACGTGGACGGGCGTTGGGTGCTGCTCGACTACGACTACAAAACGGCTAAGTTGAAGGCGCAAATATCGACTCTCGGCATAGCGAAAGGCGCGCACACGCTCAAAACTGTCGTCAGCGATGCGTGCGGCAACACCAGCACCCTCGAGTGGAACTTTACTTTGCAATAGAAAAGGAGGCAAACGATGAAACGTTTTATAATTATACTGATGCTCGCGGTTGCGTCGCAAATGGCTGTGGCGCAGATAAATACGAGCCGCATGATGTCGATTGGTCGCAACGCGCTCTACTTCGAGGACTACGTGCTCTCCATCCAATATTTCAACCGCGTTATAAACGTGAAGCCCTATTTGGCCGACCCGTATTACTATCGCGCTGTGGCGAAATTCTACTTAGACGACCTCAACGGTGCAGCCTCCGACTGCGATGTTGCGCTGAATATCAACCCGTTTCTAATTTCGGCATACAACCTTCGCGGCATAATTAGGCTTCGCAAAGGCGAATCGCGCGAGGCATTGGACGATTTTGAAGCTGGATTGAAAGTAGAGCCTGACAACCTCAACTTACTGATGAACAGTGGTATAGCTAACATCAACTTGAAAGAGTACGACAAATCGGTAGCCGACTTCGACAAGCTTCTTAGCTACGACAAACGCAACGTTGGCGGCATACTCTATCGCGGTATTGCATACGTAGAACGCGGCGATACAACGTTGGCTATCAGCGAGTTTGAACGCGCTACGCAGATAAATAAGTACTCGCCCGATGCATATACATACTTAGCTATGATGCACTACCAAACCAAGCAGTTCGACAAGGCGCTCGAAGACTACAACCACCTCGCCGAACTTCGCCCCAACGATGCATACATATACATAAATAGAGCTATAACAAAGTACAATCTCGACGACTATCGCGGCTGTATGAGCGACATCGACCACGCCATAGAACTCGATCCGAAAAACGTGATGGCATATGCCAACCGCGGTATGCTGCGAGCTGAGTTTGGCGACATCAATAACGCCATCGACGACTTTACTATGGTACTGAGTATCAATCCATCTGATGATATTTCGCTGTTCAATCGCGCCATTTTATACATACAAATAGGTCAGCTCAACAATGCTCTCGGCGACCTCAACATAATTATAGCTAAGCACCCAGAGTTTGGTCCTGCCTACTACCAGCGAGCCATAGTAAAGCGTCAGCAGGGCGATTTGAAGGGCTCGGAGCTCGACTACATGACGGCGTATACATTTGAGCAAGAGCGCATAAAACGCGGTCTCGAAAACGGCGAGAAAGCCGAAACGGAAACGGCGCAAAACACGCCAGACAAGAAAGCTGGCGACAAGAAAAAGAGCAAAAAATCGTCGCGTAGCAAGAACGACAACGACATAAAGAAATACGACCAAATGGTGGTGGTGTCGGATTTCGGCGACAACGACGACAAGCTGCAACAAGACAACAAGGAGACCATCCGCGGCCGCGTGCAAGACCGCGACATAGCCATAGATATGGAACCCGTGTTTGAACTCAGTTTCTTCACCAACGACACCATTCTGCCCAAGGCGCGCTACTACGCTCGCACGGTGGAAGAGTTCAACAACAAGAAGATTTCCGACCGCCCCCTCGTCATCACCAACCGCGAATATGTGTCGAGCAGCAGCAATGCCGCTATAAACTACTTCGGCAAGATTCGCGAAATATCGTCGCAGATTGATGCCGACCCCGACAATACCGACCTCTACATGGAGCGTGGCACTATGTATAATCTTGTACTCAACTACAACAACGCTATCAATGACTTCAGCGTATGTATTTTGAAAAATTCTAAAGATGTAAATGCATACTTCAACCGTGCCAGCACACGCTACAAGATGGTAGAGATGCTGCGTACGCTCGAGTCGGAAGCGGCTGTAACTTCGAACCAACTTGGACAGCAGCAACAAATCAAGAACGAGATAACCGTACTCGACTACGATCTGATAATGAGCGACTTGAAACGCGTAACGGAACTTGCACCTAACTTCGAGTTTGCATACTACAACATCAGCCTCATTCAGTGCATACGTAAGCAATACAACGACGCGCTCGAGTCGCTTACGCAGGCTATCGAGCTCAACGGCGAGTTTGCCGAAGCTTACTTCAACCGCGGCATAATTAAGATTTACCTTGGCGACGAGGAGAATGGCACTGCCGACCTTAGCCGCGCGGGCGAATTGGGCATCTACAAGGCCTACAACGTGATAAAACGCTACACCGACCACAAGAAGAATAATGAGTGATAAGCCGCAAGATATAGAGCTTAATAACGCTGAGTTTCAGAACGTTATGAAACTCATCAACCAAACCAACTCGTCGGTCTACATGACGGGGCGAGCTGGCACGGGCAAGTCGACCTTTTTGCGCTACATAGTTAAGAATACGATCAAAAAGACCGTTGTGCTTGCGCCTACGGGCATTGCGGCGGTGAACGCGGGCGGCGTAACGATTCACTCGTTTTTCAAAGTACCTATGCACCCCTTCGCTCTCGACGACATCAACTTCACAGATGACCGCCGACTGCGCGACCGCATGAAGTTCAACAAGGAGAAGATAAAACTCATTCAAGAGCTCGAACTCATTGTTATTGACGAGGTTTCGATGGTTCGTGCCGACTTGCTCGACTTCGTCGATTTGATTCTGCGAACATACTCTGGCCATCGTCACACGCCGTTTGGTGGCAAGCAGTTGCTGCTCGTTGGCGATGCGTTTCAGCTCGAACCCGTCACACGCCGCGAAGATTGGGACATCTTGCGTCGTTTCTACACCTCGCCATATTTCTTTGGTGCGGTGGTTTTCAAGAAGATTAAGCTGGTGCAGATTGAACTTCGCAAGGTCTATCGCCAGCACGAGCACCAGTTTCTCGCGCTGCTCGACCGCGTACGTATAGGTATGGCCGATAGCAACGACCTGCAACTTATCAATAGCCGCGTAGATAGGAATTTTGCGCCTACGAAGGACGATTTCTACATCACGCTCTGCTCGCGTCGCGCCGCTGCCGATACCATAAACAGCCAACATCTCGACGCCATCGATGACATACCTCAGACCTTCGAGGGCATCTGCGAAGGCGATTTCCCCGATTCGCTGCTGCCAACTGAGAAAAATCTCACGCTGAAACGCGGCGCTCAGGTGGTATTTATAAAGAACGACCAAGAGCATCGTTGGTTCAACGGAACGATTGCACATATTGTTGATATTGAGGACGATGGCGTATGGATAGAGACCGAAGATCTCGATAAATATTTCGTTACAAAAGAGACGTGGAACAACATCCGATACCGCTACAACGAGGAGAAACACCAAGTGATGGAGGAGGTTTTGGGCAGTTTCACGCAGTTGCCTATAAAACTCGCGTGGGCCATCACCATACATAAGAGCCAAGGCCTCACGTTCGATAGAGCCATCATCGACATCAGCGGTGGCGCATTTGCCTACGGACAGGTCTACGTGGCGCTCAGTCGTTGCCGCACACTTGAGGGCATTGTGCTACGTACGCCCATCACCGCTACCGACATCAAGAGCAATAAATCGGTTATAGAATATTCATATCATGCTAATGATGAGGCGCTTATCGGCCAGCAACTCAACGACGCCAAGGCCTCGAATCTCTACCAAGCCGCGCTGATTGCCCTGAAGCAAGAGGATTTTCGCAGTGCTATTAGCTACGCTGCTGAAGCCTTCGCCCTTCGTCCCGACGACCTTACGAAGCCAGCCGTGCAACGTTTTATATGTAGTAAATTCAACTTTATCAACGACTTACACGCCGAGATTGAACGGCTAAAAAAACTCGAGAAGAGCCATGTGGCGCAAGACAAGGAGTTCGCGCAGGAGTACTATCTGCTGGCGGTCGAATGTCTGCATCATTATAAAGATAATCGCTCGGCGTTGGGCAACCTCAACAAGGCTATACGTATGTATGCCAAGCATTTAGACGCCCTACTTATGCGCGCCGAGATTCATATTTCGGACGGCGACTACGATGCAGCTCTCGACGATGCTACGAAGGCTAACAAGATAAAGCGTTCTGCCAAGGCACTTCAGCTCTGCGCCACGGCTCACACCAAGATGCGCAACTTCGGCAATGCATATAACACGCTACTCGAAGCCCTCGATGCCGACGATGGCAACGTGCAGACCTACAAGATGTTAGTAGACATCTGCAAACGCATCGGCGAAGACGATGAAGCCAAACGTTACGCCGCCATTGCACGCCGACTGGAAGAATTCGACGAAGAAGATGACGATGAGGATTTCTAAGCCATACAGCTACTGAAGCAGTTCAACAAACTTAGTGATGCAATGCTCTGGCGTAAAGAGTTTTTTATGATTAGAAACGTTTGACAGGATCTCGCTACGTAACTCATTATTATCCAATAAATCAATTATAGCGTTGGACAAAGAATCGACATCGGCAATAGGAACGAGGCGGCCACAATTGCCATTATCGAGAATTTCTGCTGGGCCTGTTGGGCAATCGGTTGCAACTATCACTCTATCAAGCATTAGCGCCTCCACCAAAACGGTTGGTAGGCCTTCGAACTTAGAGCTCAGAATAAACATTTTGGCATTAGCAATCCACGGCATAGGATTATTCAGATAGCCAAGGAATTTCACGCGTTCTGCCACACCCTCTTCCTTTGCGAGTTTCTCCAAATCGGTTCTATCTATACCATCGCCAATAATATATAGCGGAGGAATTTGGGCATTCCGCCTATACGCGCAAGCATAGGCCTTTATCAGCGTAGTAAAATCTTTCTGATGCTCTTCGAGACGTCCCACAGAGAGTATGTAATCTTCAGCCGACACAGCATATTCCAAAGCCTTCTGCCGCTGCTGCCACTCGTCGATAGGATTATAAATGACACTAATTCTATCGTTCAACTCTGGTGCTCGCGAAGCAAACTCTTCAGCCATCTTGTTGCAGATAAGCACAATCTTGTCATAAACAGACATTTTGGTGCAAAGACGCCTCAATTTACGTTCGTCTCCACGATGGTATTTATTTATACTGAAGTGGAAGAAAGCTATCTTCTTGCTCGGCACGCCCTTCAATAGAGAGTAAAACGTGCTGTCGAAATCAACAACCACGTCGCAACTTTTCAAGATACTGCGCAGTCGGTTTCGCTGCAACACACGGCGAACAGGAGCAAAAAACACTGCATCTGCAATCTTCTCTGCTGCAGAGAGTTTATGCGAAAGTTTCTTTTTGGGTAGCGCGGTAAGAATGCTCTCGGGCAAAAGGTATTTTACCTCAACTTCGGCTGGCAATTCAGCCTCAAATGGTTGCAGGCCTTTATATTCGCTACCAATAATCAATCGCAACTTATAACTCTGATTAGCAAGACATTGTAAATATCTTACTATCACCGTATCTATACCGCCATTGAGAAATCTGCTGAGCAGAAATGTTATTTGCATACTATCGCAGTTATTTATGTTTATAGTATATGTCTTGAAGGAAATGCACAAATAGGTATCACGTAGTTTATGTACTTTATAAACTGACTGAAATGATACGGAAACATGCTACGATAGCCCGTGATGCGGTAGAACTCTTGCAAAACCTCTTGAGCCTTTGCTGCATCGCGCTTTTTCAGATGCTTTATGCTTCGCTGATGAATTCCGCACACAATACAATGCTTGAAACCTCTGTTTGATAGCATTCCTGCCTTTATAAAATGCTGCATCGCCATCAGATCCTCGAGAACTGGCACGTTGTGCGAAATGCTGCTATTGCTACGACGATAATAATTGAGTTTCTCGTGCAAAATAGCCACTTTACCTTGCATAGCTACATGGAACCAAAAGACCCAATCGCCACAAACTCTATATTGTTTTACGAAATCTGGAATAGCTGTAACTATGTTACGGCGGAACAAGATTCCGGAAGCATTGTACAAAACATTGGTATAGACCATATAATTCTTACAAAAAGCCTTGCCATCGTATACTATAGTTTTCCCGAGATCGCTTTTTCGCCAATGATCCCATGCGCCCCCGTTGAATGGCTCACCATTTTCGTCAATCAAGTTAGCGCCCGCTTGACAGATGACAATCTTTTCGTCTTTTTCTGCCTCGGCAACTGTTCGCTCAAGGAAATGAATATCAGCCGCATCGTCGCTCTCGGCAATCCAGATATAACGGCCCTTAGCAACACTCAATCCTCGCTCCCATTGGTTGAATGTATTGCCGCTATTTTCTTGGTTTACAATTATTGCAGATACATGCTCGTTGGTGCTATACGATTGCAGAATTTCGACGCTATTATCACTACTCTTGTCATCGAGCAGAATCAGTTCAAAATCTTGAAATGTCTGATTTATAATAGAATCTATGCGTTGACGTAAATATTTAGAATGGTTATAGTTGGGCACTATAACACTCACCATTGGGCTACAATTGTTCATATATCAATAATATTCAAATACGTTTTTATTGGTCCTTTCAAAAAAGAACGCAAATTTAGCTACGTTTGTAATTATTCACATGACTATCAACGCTCCCTCTAAGAGATGCAAATGAAAAATTATTACGCACTATTCTTGTTCTTGAGCTGTGTAGTGGCTCAGGCTCAAATACACTACGACTTCAAACATATCACCATGGAAGATGGTCTGTCGAGCAACCAAGTTTCCGATGTGTATAAAGATGTCGACGGATTTGTTTGGTTTTCAACGGCTTGGGGACTGAACAGATACGATGGCTACTCTATGATACATTTCAACCATGCCGCCGACAATGACGCATCGCTGCCAAACAATTATGTGCAATGGGTACGCGATATTTATGGCGACAAGATGCTCGTGAAACACGGCTCTGGCTTTGCCATCTACGATAAACGCGCGAACCGTTTTGCCACAGCCGACGACTTTTTCCGCAGCATAGGTATAGAAGAACAGATCGACGTTGCGTATGTCGATTCGCACATGAATATGTGGCTGGCGGCTGGCAAACATTGCTATTTCTACCACGACGCAGACGAGGGTTTGAAAACCGTAAACCTTGGTAGCAACGAAGAGAATTGGGGCAACATCTGCACTATTGCGGCTGGCAATGGTCAGACGCTCATCATATATAGAAACGGCGCCATAGCTACAATAAACACCACCAACGATGGGCGCGTAACCACAGTGCCTGCCGAGGTTGACCAAACGCCCATTACGGGTGAAACCTATTCTGCGTTCATCGACAGCGCCAACGACAAATGGGTGTGCGCCTACGATGGTCTTTGGTACTGCAACAGCAAAACGAGCAAATGGACGCTCTGCGGCGAAAATAGCGATGCTATATTTAGTTTGCCCAACAACATGGTCAAGAGCGTTGCGGAGGATAAGGAGCACAACATCTGGGTAGGCACCGACCATGGCGGCATACATATAATAGATAAACGCACGGGCAACATAACTACCTTGACGCATCAGATAGGCAACGAGCGTAGTTTGCTGAGCAACAGCGTGAATAGTCTCTGCTTCGACAATCAAGGTGTTATGTGGATTGGATATTACAAGGCTGGAGTGTCGCTCTACGACGAGGCGATGTTCAAGTTTGCCGAAGACCCACTGAAGCAGATCGACGCCAAAGATTTCCGCCCCGACATAAACTGCATAGCCGAAGATACTAACGGCGATATTTGGCTGGGTACCAACGGGTTCGGACTTGTACGTGTAAATAGCAAAACGGGCAAATACGATCTCTTCCGCCACAACGATAACGACAAAAACAGTCTTCCTTCCAATGTGATAGTTACGCTCAAAGCGGCTAAAAATGGCGATTTGTGGATAGGCACGTTCCTTGGCGGACTGTCGCGCTTCGATGGCAAGAGGTTTCATAATTACAAAGGGCTGAGCAGCGTTTCGCCCATCATGTCCAACGACAACATTTGGGCTATCGAAGAGGACGAGAATAGCAACATCTGGGTTGGCTCGCTCAACCATGGTCTGACATGCTACTCACCCGCAACGAATACAGCGCGCAACTATACTGTAGAGAACGGCGATTTACCCACCGACGCCATAACCTCACTGACATTGTCGAAGAGTGGCGATATGCTTGTGGGTACGGTGTGCGGCATGACGGTTATAGCTCACGGCACCAACAAATTGAAGACATACAAATTCGATGGCGAAATGAGCATCTTCAACGATGTTATCAACGATGTGTATGAAGATAGCCGCGGTCTGCTGTGGCTCTGCTCGCGCAATGGCATACTTATAATCAACGAACGAACGGGCGTAAATAGCATCATAAATATGCAAAACGGCCTCGGAAACGAAATGGTGAACGGCATTGTGGAGGACGACAATCGCAACATTTGGGTGAGCACAAGTTGCGGTATAAGCAACATCGTCATAAATATCAATCCGCGCAACGACGACTATTCGTTTTCTGTGTATAACTATGGCGAAGAGGACGGACTGCAAGTGGGCGGCTTCAACATACGTAGCATAGTGCAAACCACTAAAGGCGAAGTGCTTGTGGGAGGCACATTCGGCATAAACAGATTCTTTCCACGCGAAATTCGCTTCAACAAAGAACTTCCAGTGGTGCATTTCACCGGCCTATCCATCTTCGGCAAATCGGTTGGCGTAGGCGAAACGATAGGTGGCCGCACGGTGCTCGACGAAGCATTCATATACAAGAAAAAAATAGTGCTCGACCACAAACTAAATATGTTCTCGGTGGCATTCTCGTCGCTTAGCTACATCTTGCCCGACAAGATGACCTACAGCTACAAACTCGATGGCTTCAACGACAATTGGATAACCACCACGCAGCCATCGGCAACCTACACAAACCTCGCTCCGGGCACATATACACTATACGTACGCGCTGCTAACGGCGACGGCTACAGCAGCGAATCGGCATCGGCAATACAAATAGAGATTTTGCCGCCGTGGTGGCGCTCCAAATGGGCTGGCTTTTTATACATATCTATACTTATGATGCTCGTATTCGTCATGCGTAGGCAGATAATGCGCAAGGAGCAGACGAAGTTCAAACTGCAGCAGGTGGAGGCCGAAGCCGCAAGAAAAATCGAAATTGACAATATGAAGATGAACTTCTTCACAAACATATCGCACGAGCTACGTACGCCGCTAAGCCTCATAATTACACCGCTCGAGAGCATAATAGCCGAAGCCAACAATAGCAGCCAAAAGGATAAATTGCAGATTGTCTATCGCAACGCCAAACAGCTGTTGCAACTTGTCAACCAGCTGCTCGACTTCCGCAAGATTGATGTGGAGAGGCAACAACTGACGCTCTCGAATGGCGACATTGTGGAGTTCATAAAGAGCGCTTGCCACACGTTCAACACGCTGTCGGAACGCAACATACAGATGTCGTTCAGCTCGTCGGAAGACTCAATATTTATGGAGTTCGACCGCGACAAGATTGGCAAAGTGATGACCAACTTGCTCTCCAACGCCTTCAAATACACCAACGAAGATGGCCGCATAGATGTGTGGGTAGGCAAGTCGACCGACAATAAACAGCTGATTATCAAGGTTGCCGACACGGGCATAGGTATTCCCGACGAGAGCAAGGCACACATTTTTGAGCGTTTCTACCAAGTGCAGCGCCCTAATGCAGGTAGTTATGGCGGCAGCGGCATAGGCTTACACATTGTGCATGAGTTTGTTACGCTTCACCATGGCACTATCGAGGTTGCCGATAACATCGGACGCGGCACAGTGTTCACCATATCTATACCTATTCTTAACAATATAAATACGCGCGACGAACAACCTGACATTCAGCTTACTGCCGCCGCCGAATCGGCCGAAGTTGATAGCGAAAACAGGCCTACCGAGAAACCTACGGTGATGGTGGTGGACGATAACCGCGACTTCCGTATGCTGATAACCGACACGCTCAAGGCCGACTACAACATCATAGAGGCACGCGACGGCGCTGAGGCTTTTGCTTTAGCAGTGAAGAACTTGCCCGACCTTATCCTCGCCGATGTCATGATGCCTACGATGGACGGCAACGAACTCTGCCGCCGCATAAAGAACGATGTGCGCACATCGCATATTCCGTTTGTTATGCTGAGCGCCAAATCGGCCGAAGAGCACAAGATAGAAGGGCTCACGTCGGGTGCTGACGAATATATGACGAAGCCGTTCAACGACAAGATTCTAAAGCTAAAGATTGCCCGCCTAACCGAACTCTCGCAGAAACGCCATGAGACGTTCAACAAACAGATTGAGCCCGAGCCAAGCCAAATAACCATAACTACGCTCGACGAAAAGCTCATTGCTAAGGCTATAAAATACGTAGAAGACAACATCTCGAATCCCGAACTCTCGGTGGAGGAGATGAGCCACAACCTCGGTATGAGCCGCGTACATCTATACAAAAAATTGCTATCGATAACCGGCCGTTCGCCCATCGAGTTTATTCGCGTCATACGCCTGAAACGCGCTGCTCAACTTCTCCTCGACCGCCAGCAAAATGTTGCAGATGTAGCCTACGCCGTGGGTTTCAACAATCCTAAGTATTTCAGCCGTTACTTCAAAGAGGAGTTTGGCGTGTTGCCATCTCTATACCAAAACCAGCACGGCGAGGATACTCATGCTAAGTTGTAAGTATTTATATATGAGCAAAAAAATTGCGCTGCAACCACCCAAATGGCCACAGCGCACAATTACAATTAATAGTTATAAGTAGTGAATAGGGGTATGTATTATTTCGTTTTGAATTCTATGGTTAGATTATGCACATTGTAAATACCTAAAACGTCTATCACTATAGATTCTATTATTTCGTTGATGTTGCAGTAACAAAAGTGAACTTAATTGCCATAGGCATAGAACCATATTGCAATTCGTATATGATGTTTGCAGTTTTATCCGCGTTTATCGTACCACTAACCGAACCTTTATATTCCTTTTCAGCACCTGTTTCATCAGTTACTGTTTCTAAAACATCTGCTTTAGAGATTGCATAGCTACCATCTTCGTTTGCAACCACTTCGATGCCATTAAGCGTGGCAGCTGGGAATGTACGACTCATTGCAACATAAGTAAATGCAGGAATAGTCATACTAACCGTACCGTCGGCCGCAACTTCAAGTTTGACAGTTTGGTCTTCTACGCTACCGCAATCCATAGACATTTTAGTAATAAAGGCACTCACAGTTCCTTTGTAAGAACCAGCAACAGCGAATGAGGCTGGAGTTTTACCAGCGTAGAAATTAACGGTTGTACCAGTCATAACCGTAGGAGCAACGAATGTGTAAGTAGCACCTTCGCCAGTAATGGATGCAGCGAACGTTGCTTCATACTCTTTTTCCTCGCCGTGGGCAGGCATAAGTACAATGCCCTCGCCAGCTACGAGGTTAACGCCTTCAACATTGGTAACTACAGCGTCATTGATAGTGAAAGTGCCCCAAGTAGTTGAAGTAAGAACAACATTTACGGTGTTAGCCGAAGTTTTGGTAATGACCAATTTGTCACCTTCGGATAGCATATTATTGAAATATTTAGCTGAAGCAAGGGTATAACCTTCAGCATTCGTTACAACGGCATCAGCCAAATCATTCTCTTCATCGTCATCATCGCACGAAGCGAAACCTGTCATAGCCACTGCAACCATCATGAATGCAGCAAACTTTTTCATATTCATTCGAATCTTTCTTTTTATTGTTGTTTGTTATCTATACAAAAGTAGACCGTAGCCACACGCTCGGCAATACTAAGTTATGACTATTTATGCCATCAAATTTTCACACACGCTTCTCTCGTCCGGCTATCTTGCCCCACGCTGCAAACCGCGCTGCGCTGGGTCGAAAAGACCATTTTTGTTCTTGATGGACGAACCAAAATAGTATGTGATGTCGAATAGAGGAACGGCACCCACTTTGTGGCTTGTGGTGGTATAATTTGCGAAACTCAACGAGCCGCCAGCTTTGAGAGAAAATTTAGAAGTAATGAAAAACTCAGCTTCGGCATTTATCTCTGCAGCGCACGGCCGGCGAAACATGCCCCAATGGAACGCAGCACCGCCATGCACGGCCAGCCATCGAGTAGCCATCCAATCGGCCCAAAACTTCACGCGCATACGTACACCACGTTCAACAAGCGTTGCACTGCGGTTGGCAAGGAAATGATATGCCGACTGAATCTGCTCAAAATCACTGAAGTTGTGTCCATAATACAAACCTATGCCGCCCGTAAGTATCAAAAATTCATTACCGCTTGAGCAATTGGGGTCGGAACGAAACGCCTTACTGACAAGCGGTTCTGCGCCAAATTCCACCACAATAGGCACGTCGAGGCTATCGTTTACAATGTGTGTATTATGGTGTTTCTTGGCTATGGTCATGCCAGTGTAGGCGTTAGAAACGGAAAACTTGGTGCCGAAATACCAATCATTCTTCTCGAACCACAGACGCTTTGCAGCTATCAGCGGACGTCCAACATCCATAAGCAGAGGCGTAGATAGCTCCCATTTGCCATTCAAACCCACACGCGTGTCGGAGACAATGCTCACATTGCCAGCTTTTTTCGCAACTACATTAGCGCCTTCGCTATGCCAAAGCAAATCCACGCGCACAACGTTCGACTTACCCCAATATGCATCGTGGTCGGGGTTGAATTGCGCTTGCGTTGCTGTGGTTATAAATATTAATAATATACTTACTATCAGCGACTTCACGACAATTATCTATTAATAATTAATAATGAAAAAGTAAAAGTTTACGCTACTCTCTACTTAGCCACCGTCGCCATGCCTTTGTACCTATCTACGCGGTTTTTAGGTATGTATAGCACAAGTTTCTGACCAACGCGAATGATGTTGCGTCGCATACCGTTCCAATATTTCAGGTCGGCAAGGCGAACACCAAATTTGTTAGCTATGCCGCCCGGCACGTCGCCCTCTTTCACTATGTATATCATCTTAACGCCATTGCCGCGGCCTTGTACATATTTAGCTTCAGAAACTGGAATTATCTTATTATCAGGAAAATACTTCATGCGATTGCGCGCATACACAGAATCTTCGTGCTGCACGAAAGCGAGTGTAACCTGCGCTGGCAAACGCAACGAATAGGTCTTCTCGGGCATTGCCGGAATGACATCGTAGCGATATTGTGGATTGAGGTCGCGAACCATCTCTATTGGCAAACCGAGCACATTAGAAACTTGCTCAAGATGAAGCGGTTGAAATATCTCCACCGTATCGGCAACAACGGGCAGATTGCCAACTATTGGGTAAATCTGATGCTCCGATGCGTATGTCATTACGTATGCAGCAGCTATGAACGCCGGCACGTAGCCACGAGTTTCGCGCGGAAGATGATAGTAGAGTTTCCAAAAACTACGCTCACCGCCCGAACGCGCAATGGCTCTATTCACATTGCCCGGACCACAGTTGTAGGCTGCAATAGCCAACTGCCAATCGCCATAAATAGAGTACAAATCGCCAAGATAGCGAGCCGCCGCCTGCGACGCCTTCACTGGGTCGCGACGCTCGTCGACATACGAAGTGACATCGAGGTTGTAGCGCTTACCGGTGTAGTACATGAATTGCCAAAGACCAGAAGCGCCTACACGCGAGAGCGCACGTGGGTTGAGCGCCGACTCGATAATGGGCAAAAACTTCAGTTCGAGTGGCATATTATTGGCGTCGAGAATCTCCTCGAAGAGCGGGAAATAATATTTGGCATTGCCAAGCATCGTGCGCACCTGGTCGCGACGCTTAACAAGGTAAAACTCAATGAAACGTTTCACTTGGTCGTTGTATGTCAGCGGAATGCGCGACTGCATGGCTTGCAAACGAGCTACATATATCGAATCGGGCAAGCCGCAAATCAGGCTATCCGCCCAAGCCACACTATCGGGCACGAGGTCGTTTATCGGCATCGCTTGGCGCTTATACCACGCAGCAAGCAGGCTGTCGACTTGTGTTTTCATATTGTCATCGAAAGTGACGCTGTCGGGCTCTGCCACAAATTCTTCGGCATTTTCGGTGTGTTTTTCGCCATCGTTAACAATTTCTTGTGCGGTTGCTGCAATGGTTAGGTTTGCTATAAATAATGCAGCTAATGTTTTTATATTCATTTGTTTATAATTACGATTTGCTATTTCCTTGTTGTCATTCTGAACGAAGCGAAGAATCCCATTATTTATGGGAGTCCCATCAACCTAAGATCCTTCGCTACGCTCAGGATGACATTTTTACATTACGAATATTATTTCTCAAAAAATCTACTTTGTACATCGTCTTTATACGATTTTCCCACAGGTATGTATTGCTGCACGCCGTCAATCTTGAGCTGATTGCCATAGAGTGCGCGTATTTTATCTATACGTACTATGTACGATTTATGTACGCGGATAAACATATTTGGCGGTAGAGTCTCCTCGAGATTTCTAAGCGATTCGAGCGTGATTATCTTCTCATTCTCACAGAAGATAGTTATGTATTCGCGCAAGCCCTCAATGTAGATAATAGAGTCGTAGCGCACGCGATGGATCTTGTGGTCGGCCTTCACAAGCATGATGTTTGCGTTCGGATCTACCTCTTCTGGTTCAGCAGCAACGGGTTGAGCCGCAACAACAGGCGCTGGAGCAGGCACCTCTTTCACTTGAGCGGTGAGGCGCTGCATAGCCTTGCCTACCGACTGCATGAATCGGTCGAACGAAAATGGCTTGAGCAGATAGTCGAGCACATCGAGCTGATAGCTTTCAATTGCATATTCCGAATAAGCGGTGGTGAATATCACAAGCGGCTTTACGGTAAGCATCTTCAAAAAATTCGTGCCTGTAATATCGGGCATTTGAATGTCGAGAAACATCAAATCGACATTGCCAGTTTGAATCGTTGGCAAAGCCTCAAGTCCCGATTTATAGCTGCCAACAAGTTCCAGCGTAGGCACTTTTTCTACAAACTCCTTGAGCAATACGCGTGCAGGGAATTCATCATCTACTATTATGCAACGAATGCTATCCATAATTATATGTATATAAATACTTAACTATCAGCCGAATTGGTGTCTATTTCTAGATATACAGAATAGGCACTATTGGTGGTTTGAATATCGAGGGTGAAGCGCTTCGGGTAGAGAATCTCCAAGCGTTTGCGCACATTCTCCACGCCTATGCCGCCAACTTCATCTTTATTTATGGCTATTGATGGCAGCGAGTTCTTCACCTTGAATATAAGTACAGGACCCAACGTCTTGATTTCGAGCTGCAACCAGCCGCGCTTAACATTGTCGATATTACCATGCTTGAAACTATTTTCTATGAATGGTATGAGCAACATTGGCTCGATGAGCAGCTCGGTATTGCAGTTGGATGTATCTATTTTGATGTTCGGTTCGCTGTCCATCTTGAGTTTTTGGAACTCGATGAAGTTGTTTATGTAGTCAATCTCCTTGCCTATTTTCACCTTCATGCTCTCGCTTCCGTAGAGTGTAAAACGCAGCATATCCGACAGTTTTAGTATCATATCGGGCGTGCGTTCCGACTTTATAACCGACAGCGCATAGATATTATTGAGCGCATTGAATAGGAAGTGAGGGTTTATCTGCGACTTGAGAAACTTCATTTCGAACTCGATATTCTGATGCGTGAGGTCTATTTCGCGCTTGTGCATCTTGCGGTCGCGCATGAAGTAGCCGTAGAGCGTCGAGGCGAAGAACATACCCAAGATAGGCAGCAGCCAACCTTGCATAGGCATTCCAACTTGCGATTGCATCGGCTGCTTGGGCAAAATCTCGTGCCATGGTGCCAACATAACTATCACACCCATAAGCACGGCTATCGTGGCCAATACGAATATTACATACGTAACATATCTCCCTTTGAATAGAGATTTGGGCATGAATAGGTACACATTCAGATAGAAAACCGTCACACCAATGAGTAATATTTTAGCTATCATCGGCAGAACAATGATATCGTGGTGCGCCAACGAAGGACCGACAAACACAAGGCTAAAGCCTATACATATCAAGAATGTTATCAGTCGCCTTTTCAATGTTTCGTGAGTTTAGTTGTGATTATTTCAATGAAAAAAGGCAACAAATCATTACGGTTTGTTGCCTTTATATCTGTCAAGTTAGCAATAAGCCTTGCGAGGCAACATTGCAGAACTTAGTCTTTGTTTTCGTACTGCTCGTGCGGATTGAAGAACCAAATATCTCTGAAGAATGTGCCTCCTGATCCCGTAGTTGAAATATCAGATGTACAACCCGTAGTCACGTATGCACGTTGATGTGGGTAATTCGAATTTGCTTTTTCTTCATCGGTCATAAACTCGTCAAGATCAAGCACAAACGACACTGCAAACTTACGATTAGGGCCTTCGAAACCAGTCTTCTGAATCCAATAGTCGTAACGTGGGTTGTATTCCCAAGTTGCATTGCCTGCATAACCTGCACCACCAGTAGTAAGGTATGCACGAGGTTCACCATTTACATCGTCAAGAACAAATGCCGTAGAACCATATGCTGCAAGCGTATAATCATCATCGAAATCGTAGTCACTGCGGTCCGATATTCGGGCAAGATCTTTCCAAGTATCTGTCTTGTAATCATAACGTTCAAACCAGTCAACAGCACCACTTGACTTACCACCGACAACGTATGCATACTCTTGACCATCTTTAGGGTCGGTAAGCACGAATACACTTGCTTGCGAACGAGGGTAACCGAGGTTAGCTACATTCTTTTTGGACCAACTTGTACCATCAAATGCAAAGAAGTCGTTTTTCTCTTCTGCATCGTAATTTTCACCAGAGCCTACGTACGCCGTTGGTTTATAGCCGTCTGTCTCTTTAGTAGGCAATACGAATGCTATTGCGTATCGAACAGAGTCACCAGGATAATCTTCAATCTGAGTCCATGTATTAGCCGTTGGGTCATATTCCCAAAAGTCTCTCAAGTAAACACTACCATTGTAACCAGTACCAACATAGCCCTTACCATTCAGCGCGAATGCTACGGCACCGTTGCGTTTTGCACTTTCTGGCATTGATCGAACATTGCCATCAACTGGAGACTTATCCCAGTTCGATGACCATTTCAAGCCACCATCATTGTAGCCTCCAGAATATTCGCATTTATAGAAATCGCAGAAGCGTTCCTTCTCTTCAGTCTTGTCTGTATTTGCTCCTGTGCCTACATAAGCTACATTATCTATAACAAAGCAAACTGCACTTCCTCGTTTAACACCAGGAAATTGGGATTTCACTTCGACCCAGTTACCTTGTAGTTCTTCGTTATCGTCATCTTCGCAACTTACAAAAGTAGTTGCAGTAGTCATCATCAGTGCCGCGAGGCAGAAATACGATGTACGTAGTGTCATTTTTATCATTTCGTTATTTGAGCGCAAAAGTAGTTTTTTATATATGTATAGCCATAAAACATTCAACAAAAGTTCACGTTTTTTCGGCATTTATTCGCTGTATTGCAACATACGTATTGAGAGCCTTAGTCGAACTTCGACTTCATAAACCATGTTTCGTGAATATTGAGGGCTATTTTGAAGTTATTGAATTTTTCTTCTACAAGGCCATTGAAAGTTGTACCGCGTCTGCGGTATTCATATCCAATGACAATTGAGTTTTGCGAACGTCCCATAGGTATGGTGATGCCGACAGTGCCAGCATAGGTACCAAGCGTCACACCTCGCATTTTGATGTAGCTCGATTCGTAGTATCCACCCAAACGGAATGTCATGCGTTTGTAGAATGGATCGTCGCGTTTGCCGCAGCGCCACTCCAAACCTCCACCTATCGAGTGATTGTCGCGGAAGTTGACCGACTCTCCAAACTTCACGTTGAGCACATCGCTCCATTCGTTGAAGTGATAGTCTGCCGTAACTGTAACCTTGTCGCGCGTGTAGGCAAAACCACCAGAATACATACGCGGAACGGCGAACTCTTCCTTGAGCGGCGTAACATCATCGAAGAAAAGTTCAGACGATATATCGTTCGAGACTATGTGGTCGTATGACGAGTGCATGCTTGTGCGATCGGCAAACGTGCCACCAAAGCGGAAATTGTTTTTACCTATATTGAAGTCGAACTGGATACCATACTCAACGTACCAGTTGTTCATGGTGTACTTTTTCAAGTTGTATACCTTCTCACCTCCAAGCAATACGGTAGGGCCAAAGGTTGTTATTTCGACTGCAGAGAAGTCGGCAGTCTCTTTCTTGTTTATTGCACCCCAAATAGCACCTGCACCAACGCCGAGTGTTATGTGGTTGAAGAACGTAAATGCGTTATTGAAGAATGCCTGCTGCAAACCGCCGCTACCAGTGTAATATATATCATACCAGCTAGTAGTACCGGCTATATTTTTCTTCTCGGACATGTTGTAGCCGACAGTAGAATAGGGAGCATATCCAATACATGCAGCCCACCAACGCGAGCCACGGAAGCCCATGGTGATGCCATCGATATTACCACTGTATACACTCTGCTGGTCGGACGGAGTAGCTTCGTGGGCGTAGAAAGCCTTCATCTGAAAATTGAAGTAGAAGGTCAAGCTGTCGAGTCCGCTCAATGCTGCAGGATTGGCAACATTGATCCAATCGCTTGGCGCCATTGCAACGCCCGTATGACCCATACCCGCAGCTGCAGCATTCTCTTTGGGTGCAAGTATACCCATACCATAGAGCGAATATGGCGACGAGGTGCTGTTCTGTGCACTTATCGTTAGCGACAACATCAGCACAACCGATGCTGCTATCGCCTTTAGTTTAGCGGAGTACTCGATCATAGGTATAGTAATAAACTTCAAGTATCGATTTATATTTTGTGGCATAATGACCATTGAACATCATATAATTATAATTGATAGGCGACATTGCTGAACCCCAAGTGATAACGAGTCCATCGTCTTCGTCTATTTCGTCGCCCGAAGCAAGGAGGGTATTTATATAGTATGTAATATCAGCGTAATAGAATACCTCATCTTCGTCAATAATATTATTAACGAGCGTAGCAGAAACACGGCCGCCTGAGCTATTATAGATAACGTCACCAAGCGCATTATAGCGATTTATTTCGGTGAGATAGAATGTTGTAGGTATCTCGTGTTTGTCGTACGTATCGCGCTCGGGGTATATACGTATCATTGCCTTCACCACGTGCGAGAAGAAGTTTTCGTCAGCAAGTTGCTTCAGCGAAGAGAAATTTATACAAGTATAGTAGCCCAAGCCTTCGAACATCATTGAATGCGAATTAGACTCTTGCTCTGTTACGCGTATATTACGTTTGGTTAGTTTATCAAACGGACTCTCGGTATCTTCTGCCCAAATGCGATTAAACTGCATTGAGGTAGATTTTAGCGATATGGTACGCGAGATCTTCCAATTTTCAACTCGGTCAATGTGTGAATGAAGAGTAATCTTCATAGAGTCGGCCCGGAAAGCAAGAAGAGCTTCTGGCTCGCCCAAATAGGTAACTCGCACACCGCCCATAATACTCTCGAAACGTTTTGATGCCACATCGGACGATAAATGATTTACTTCCTTGATGAACGCAACGAGTTCTTCACCAAACGAATCATCAAGACGATAGCGTAGACGCGGACGTGAGTGTGGGCGAGGCACAAACGAGAAGTGACCTATGGAAGTAGAGTCTTTGAAGTTGCGCACATTGTAGAAGTAGCTCTCATTCACGGCAAACTGGAGAGGCTCGCCCAAGCGCTGCACATCAATTGTTATAGCCTTCATGGTGTCGCCCTGATAGTCGCCTGTGTGACGGAGCACGATGGTCACTGAGTCATATTTTTCTTTCTGCGCCCATCCATACGATGAAAGATCGGACATGCGCGAAAGCGATTGCGAACAAACGTGACCTAACGATGGTTTCTCGCAACGTCCTACCCACATAACATTCTGCGCCGATGTCAGCACAGAGTCGAGGCGGAATGTTGAGAGCTCAATAGGAATTTGATCGGTATACGTAGCCCTCGACTGTGAGTTGACAAAAGTCGACGTCATATTGAAGTCTTCATCGGAGCAAGAAGCGAATATAACCAATGAGACAAGGGCTATTAGCAGTCGGGAAGTATAATTATGTAGCTTATACACTGGGTTGTCTATAAATAATTATTCAAATCGGGCGCAAAGTAAATGAATTGAAACCGAATTGCCCACTGCAAATCAACAAAAGTTTATCGAAGTTCAATGAAGTTTCGTTTTTCTGGCATTTACTAACACCTCGGAAGTTCACTTATATCGTAGGTTCAAGCCATTTTTAGCATTTTTCTAACTCAAGTTATCTAAACTACCCTCTCTTCAACCAAATGTACGTTCCTAGACGCACGTTCGATTTTTCTCTGCGCCACGAGGGCCACTCTGCGCAATGATAGGTACAGACGCCACTGTCATAAATATCGGCAACGCCAACCGACTTCAACTGAGCAATATTTGCCGCACCGAGGTCGAGCGTTGGATTTCCATTAGCGCCAGTGCCACATACATATTCCTGTCCAATGGCATCAACGACTTCATTGCCGACTTCGAAGCATTTGCCACAGATGTGCGGTCCAACGGCTGCCACAACGTCCTCGGGGCGAGTGCCAAAGATGGAAACCATTTTGTCAATAGTATGTTCCGCAATGCGCTGTGCAGTACCACGCCAGCCAGCATGAACGGCGGCAATGACCTTCTGTCGTTTGTCGAACAAAACTACTGGTACGCAGTCGGCAGTGAGAATGAGCAGACAAACGCCGCGCAGATTGGTGATGAGTGCATCGGTAGCGGGAATGCGCGTATTTATATCTAACGCTCCGCAACCTACGTGCTCGCTATCGACGATAGCAATATTGCAACCGTGAACTTGCTCGGCTGATGTCAATTGAGCGACATCGAAACCCTTTCGCAATGCGAGCAATTGGCGATTCTGTGCACCCGCATCGGTAGCCAACGATGCATCGAGCGGCGACGAGAAGGCGCATACGTCATCATTATCGAAATATTGGATTTCCATTATCGCGCGAGATCTCAACTACTTGTTTTCGAGTTTGTCAATCTGGCGAGAGGTGAGAGCAATGCGCTGGTCGAGTTCCTTGGAGAACTCACCGTTGTTGAGCTGACGCGCAGTCTTTACGTACGCCTTGGCAGCATCGAGTTTGTTTTGCTTTATCATCTCGTCGGCGGCGTAGATGGCCGAATATGGTCCGAAGTAGCGCTTGTCGTTGGCAGCCCACGAAATCACTTTGTCGTAGTTGGCTATGGCGTGCGATGCGTCTCCCATAAGGTGCTGAGCGCGAGCGTAGCGGAATACGTACTCTATACGGTGACGCTCGGGCATCTTGTAGCCACGCAACGTAGTTAGCGATTCGTAGAAATTGCCATATTCAAACTGCATACGTACGCGCAATAGTGTTTGGTCGGTCTCGGGAACGCGTTCTGCATCTGCCAACGTGCGTTTATCTACGTCGGATTTTGCGGCAAGTGATACGCATTTGGCAGCAAGTTCGTTGGCCTTTTCGCTATTGCCATCGAGTAAATATGCATAAGCTTTTATTAGGTATGCATCGTTAAGACACGATACGCCCCTATAGATATTTATAAATTTATCGGCAGCCGCAATGGCATCGTGCGTACGTAACCCACGAAGCGCAAACTTGGCCTTCTGATGATAGAAAAGCGGAAAAACGGAATAGAATCTCGATGGCAATGCTGCGATGACCGACTCTGCCTCAGCTCCGTGATATTGACGGCCCATACTCAGCAAGTAGACATACTGAACCACAGGCGATTTCGATGATTTCATCTGTTTGGCGAGATCGTCGGAGACAACCTGCTCGTGCGAAAGGAAAATGTTGGCAAACGAAATCAGCAGCGACTCGTCGTATGCTCCTTTCACGCCCTTCATACGCTTGCGGTAGTCGTCGACATTGGCAAAACCTTTAGCCAAATCGCCGCCATCGAAACCGAGGAAACCAGCAATCCCCTTCCACTTCTCGGGAATCTGCGAAAGCAGAATATTGAAAATGCCGCGCAGCATAATCTGACCTTCATAGTCGGCGTAGGCCTTCTCGCCAGCTTTGAACTCGCGATAGGCTTTCCAAAATTGCATTCCGCCAGCCATCAGCGAACCGTTGCTCATCTCCACTAAACAGCGGTGCAACAGCAAGTTACAGCGAAACGTATGTCCATATTTATGCTTATCGACAACATCTAGCGCGGCATCGCTCGCCGCCATATATTTATTGTAATTATCCTTATTGTTGGTAGCGGTGTAGTTCATAACTGCCATATACTCACATAGATAGCGACGAATAATTTCATCGTTCACGAGAGCACTTTTGGCAACAAACTGCTCATTATCAATATTATACACACACTCAAACGCTTCGCTGACTGTTTTGTCGGCAAATATTGAGCGCTGAGCATGGCTGATGTGCGTAGATATAAGTATGGAAACGGCTATAAGGATTTGTCGAAGGCTCACGAAACGAGCCGCTTGGATTGACATGCTGCTAAAAAAATGATTATGAGAATAGCTTCTTGAAGAACGACTTTTTTTCGCGTCGGATGTTCATCGTTTGTTGGTCTTGCGGACAGAGTTGCTGGTAGATCTCGCCCCAACTGGGTATGCCGCCGAAATTGCGGTCGTCGATGAAAATGTCGGCAGTAAGTTTACGCACAGCAAGTGACTCATCTTCACCAGGATAGTTGCTATTTATGGCATAAAATTCCACGCCACCTTTTCGGCAAAATTCCACAGCCTCATCGAGCAGATTGCCGGTGCGACAAGTCCACAGAATAAGTATGAAACCTTTGGCTTGCAGTGCTTTGAGCGTACGTAGCGCGAAAGGTCGCTCCTTGCCCATTTGTGGATAGCGGTTTTCTACTATCGTGCCATCAAAATCGACGGCTATTGTGCGCGATTCCTCAATCATTGTCGCGGTTTTGAGCAGTGAAAACGAAACTACGCGTAGGATATGAAAGCAGAATAACTATCGTGACGATAGCGAATAGGTAGCAGCAGCCTTGCTCAAGCGTAACGACGTAGAGCGGACCGCATAGGTATGAAATGACATTTAGAGTAATCAAGCGTATGCGATAGGCGCGATTGTAGGTAGCCACTTGGTCTTGCTCCGAGAGGCCTGCGCACTTATCCACTGCCCTACGCATGATGAACGACGACACTGGCACCGACACGAGCGCCAATATGTATATTACTATAAGTATGTAGTATCGCGTTTGCTCAAGCACAAGCGGCTCGTCGGCAGCGAAATAACACAATGCAAACACTGCCAACGCAGGAGCGGAGAGAAGCATATAGAAGCGCTTCAGTTGTGAGAGTAGGTTTTCCATATACGTATAAGGAATATCTATTGTTGTTTATACTGCTATTGTTTTGTTGAACGGCACGCGGTTGATTATGGAGCGACCAAGCGTCACCTCATCGGCATACTCGAGTTCGTCGCCCACAGCCACGCCACGCGCTATGGTGGTGATATTTACGCCATACTTATCGAGGCGTTTGTACAGATACAAGTTGGTGGTATCGCCTTCGAGCGTGGTGCTGAGCGCAAGAATAACCTCGTCGGCTTCGCCATTGACGAGTCGCTCCTCAAGCGAACTTATGTTGAGATCGTCTGGACCGATGCCATCCATAGGCGAAATGACGCCGCCAAGCACATGATATACACCACGATACTGATGCGTATTCTCGATAGCCATGACGTCGCGAATATTCTCCACCACGCAGATGGTGCGATGGTCACGCTCTGCATTGGCACAGATGTCGCAAATTTCGTTGTCGGAGATGTTATGGCAGAGCTTGCAATAACAGATGTCGCTACGTACGGCGCGCACCGCATCGACGAATTGAAGCACATCGTTTTTGTCTTCGCGCAAGAGGTGCAGCACCAAGCGCAAGGCAGTTCGGCGACCGATGCCAGGCAGCGTTGCAAACTGATTTACTGCATTATCGAGCAGACGAGAAGAGTACTGACTTCTTTCCATACGAATGGCAAAAATAATCTTTTATTTCACTCAAAATTCGTGCGGCGTGGGAATATAAGACGTATGTATAGCGCCAACATTCTATTCGCCGAAATCGAGAGACAACTGCCTTTCGGTGAGTTGAAAGGTCATGCGGTGGTATTTCGTAGCGCCTATTCGCTCAATGGTTCTTCGATGTTCCACGGTGGGATAGCCTTTGTTTTTAGCCCAATTATAGTCGGGAAATTCGTCGTGGAGGCACGTCATAAGGTCGTCGCGGTAGGTTTTGGCAAGCACCGATGCTGCCGCTATCGACATATATTTACCATCGCCCTTCACAATGGTCTGATGCGGCACATCATTGTATTTTTTGAATTTATTGCCATCGACAATCACAAATTGAGGGCGCACCGTAAGTTTGTCGAGCGCACGATGCATAGCCAAAATGGAGGCGTTGAGGATATTTATTTCGTCAATCTCCACATTACTAACCTCGGCCACAGCCCACGCCACAGCCTCTTTCTCGATGATTGGGCGAAGTTTGTATCGCTGACGCTCGGTGAGTTGTTTCGAATCGTTCAGAAGGTCATTATCGAAATCGTGCGGAAGAATCACCGCCGCAGCCACCACCGGACCAGCCAAGCAGCCGCGCCCAGCCTCATCGCAACCAGCTTCAATGAGATCGGCGTTTAGATATGGGAGCAACTTACTCATTTGACGATTTTCAATTTTCAATTCTCAATTTTGAATTTTACCGTTCGTTGTATACAACATACAGAACCGTCTCGCCCACAGCTCTAAGCGTCTGACGGTCAATGACGCTCATATTGTCATTATGCGTATGCCAGAACGAGCCAAAGCTGCTACCCGTAGAGCCGTCGTACTGAATAATATCTACGCAAGGCACATTAGCATTGGTATTCACATAATAATGGTCGTCGGTGATGTATGCGCCATCCGAATCGGGGAAGTTCGACTTGTGGTCGGTTGCTGCAGCGGCGCGCCACACTTTGTCGACTACATTTTTAGCATACATAACAGAATACTGCTCGCGGCAGAACTGAGCTCCCGTAGCGCCAACCATGTCGAGCAAGATGCCAAAACGCGCTTGACAATCTCGACCCAAGCTGCTAAGCGACCAATATTGACTTCCCACGCACCACGAGTCGTGGCGATACTCCACATTGTTGAGGTGGCTTGGCGTGCCGCCATCTTCGGTATCGAAGAGCACTATATCTACACCAATGTTTGGCGCCTGAAGCTGCAACTGGCGGGCAATCTCAATAAGTACACCAACGCCACTCGCACCATCGCATGCACCATCAATAGGCGAATTGCGCTTAACAGGATCGGAATCTTGGTCGGCAAACGGACGGCTATCCCAATGGGTGCAAAGCAGAATACGGTTGGCCTTCTGTGGCAAAATGTGCGCAATGATATTATTTATAGGTACGGTAGTGCCATCGTATGCTTCGCCCTCGCCCGTCTGCACCTCCACCGTAGCGCCCATGCGTGTGAGCGTACTCGTCAGATATGCAAGACAAGCCGCATGGCTCTGCGACTTAGGCACACGCGGACCAAACGCTACTTGCTCGGCTACATATTTATATGCAGAATCGGCATCGAAATTTATCTGTACAGTTGGCGCATCGAACGTCTTTTCGCTCGACACATTGGAATGGCAAGCGCACAAAACAGACGCCGCCAACAACGATGATATAAGTATGTTACGCATAATCTTTCGGAAAGCTTTTGGCGCAAAAATAATTGAATTTACAAATCACATCCGGTAGCAATTGCACGGTCTGAAGCAAAAAAACAGGAAATCGGCCAAAACTATTGACATAAATACCTTTTATGTTGACAAATGGCATAGTGCTTAATCGCTTTTTGTAATTACTTTCTTATATATTTGCGCCACAAAATTGAAACCAATATGAAAAAAACGTTTACCCTGATTTCTTTAGCTCTTGCTGCAATAGCAACGGGTTGTGTGAATAATAACGCTAACAATGCTGGCAACTCTGCTTGCCAGAAATGCGACTCGTCGAAAGCGGCTGTAGCGTATATCAATACTGATACATTCCTACTTAACTATAAGTACGCTCAGAAACTCAGCGACGAGCTTATGAGCCAAAGCGAATCTTCACGTTCGGACTTCAACCAGAAATATCGCGTATTCCAACAGGACGCTATGGAATTCCAACGCAAGGTTCAGAACAATGGCTTCCTCTCGATGGAGCGCGCTCAGAAAGAGCAAACTCGTCTTCAGAAAGCTGAGCAGGATTTGCAAGAACTCAACGAGCGACTCACCAACGACCTCATGCAAAAGCAAGCTAAGGTTAACGCAGAACTCCGCGACACGCTCGTAAACTTCTTGAACGAATATGCAGCAAGTCGCTACTCGCTCATCCTTAGCAACAATATGGGCGACAACGTACTCTACAGCGCTCCGGGTGTGAACATCACCAACGAAGTTGTAGACGCACTCAACGCTCGCTACAAAGAATAACGACTTAGTTTATATCTTACAACTGGATTTTTTTGATCTACAATAGAGAGGCATCTTTACAGAAAAGATGTCTCTTTTTTATGTAGAAACACCATAATGCGACGTCTATATAAAACCGACCGCTCAGTTGTATTTTTATACATACGTATAACACTTAATTTTGAAGCGCTTTGCAAATCAGGCGACACAAACAGTAATATATATGCATAATTATATATACTTTTGCGCCAGAAAATAAATAAATATACATATGATGATATATCCATTCATCTCAGCCGAAGAGGCTGCCGAATTTATCAAAAACGATTTTCGCATAGGTATTGGCGGATTCTCATCTGTCGGAACTCCCAAGGCAGTAACCAAAGCTATCGCCGCCAAAGCTGTAGCCGAACATGCCAAAGGCAACGAATTTCAGATTAGCCTCATCACAGGTGGCTCTACGGGCGACCAAGTAGACGGCGAACTCTCGCGCGCCAAAGCAATGAAGTTCCGCGCTGGTTTTCAGTCGAATAAAGATTTGCGTACGGCCATAAATAATGGCGAGGTTCAATACTCCGATATGCACCTCTCACACGTTGCTCAAGACGTGCGTTACGGCTTCATGGGACACGTCGACGTGGCTATCATCGAGGCTGCCGACATCACGCCCGAAGGCGAATTGGTGCTGACGACTTCAGTTGGCGTGTCGCCTACGTTTGCTGCCGTTGCCGATAAGATTATCATCGAGCTCAACGCCCATCACCCTGCATTCATAAAGGGTATGCACGATATTTACGAGCCTATCAACCCTCCTTATCGTCGCGAAATACCTATATATAAACCTAACGACCGCATCGGCTCGGCCACGCTCAAAGTAGACCCAAAGAAGGTGCTCGGCGTGGTGTGCACCGACATGCCCGATAGCATCGCCGCGTTCACTAAACCCGACCCCGTCACCACTAAGATTGGCGAGAATGTTGCCAACTTCCTCATCGACGAACTTCGCAAAGGTCGCATTCCAAAAGAGTTTTTACCGTTGCAAAGTGGCGTGGGCAACATCGCCAATGCAGTGCTCGGCGGCTTAGGTTCGTGCCCCGATATACCCGCCTTCACCATGTTCACCGAGGTTATCCAAAACTCGGTTATCGGCTTGATGAAAGAGGGACGAATCACATTCGCCAGCGGTTCATCGCTAACACTTTCCGACGATGTGCTGCAAGATATTTATGCCAACTACGACTTCTTCCGCGACAAGTTGATGCTGCGTCCGCAAGAGATTTCGAACCACCCAGAAGTGTGCCGTCGACTTGGCGTGATAGCTATCAACACCGCTCTCGAAGCCGACATCTTTGGCAACGTCAACTCAACCAACGTGTGCGGTTCGAAGATGATGAACGGCATTGGCGGTTCGGCCGATTTCTCGCGCAATGCTTATCTGTCGATATTTACATGTCCGTCGGTGGCTAAGGGCGGCGTAATATCGGCCATCGTACCTATGGCAAGCCACATCGATTCATCGGAAAATTCGGTGAAGATTATCGCTACCGAACAAGGCGTTGCCGACCTCCGTGGCAAGAGCCCACTACAGAAGGCGCAGACAATCATCGAAAACTGCGTTCACCCCGACTACAAAGAGATGCTTTGGGACTACCTAAAGATGACTGCAGGTCATGCACACACTCCAATGTCGCTGCGTAATGCTCTGGCTATGCACCTCGCCTTCGAAGAGACTGGCGACATGCGCAACACAGTGTGGAAATAATTACAAATCACAAGTTTAGATACGAATTAGGGCTGCTCAGATTGGGCAGCCCTAAGTTTTTTCCCGTGTTATTTACCTTTTTTCTTTTTACTAAGCTGCTTTATCGTTTCAAAGTAAGCTTGCTCAACAGGCGAAAGATTGTGCTCACGCCAAAGGTCGTATTCCATTTTGGCCTTCTCAATAGCCTCCTCGTGGCTAATGCTGCCAGCATCAGACAGTAGTTCTTGTCCCGTTGACGACAGAATGGTATCAAGTTGCGTAACATAATCCGTCATATACATAGGATTATGACGAATGGCCTGAATCTCAGCAAAATCAAAATAACCAGACACGAGATTATTAAGTATTTTGAGCTCTTCGCTCGACAAATAGTTCTTTGCGACTTTTGCATCTTGCAATGTAGGCCATTCGCCTTTGAACGAAGTCATACCCATAAAAGGCTTAGTATTATCAGCACGACCATAGATAATTTCAGCTGCGGTATGTCCGTGCGCTGCGTAGTGAAGTTTGTTTTGCACTATTTTGAAGAACAAAACCGATTGTTCGCTACGAGGATCATAGTCGACTGCTGTAGCATAAAGATCCAGCACCTGACGATACATAACACGTTCCGAAGAACGAATGTCACGAATGCGGTCAAGTAGCTCATGCCAATAGTTGCCTCCACCAAGTTGCTTAAGCCGCTCATCATCTAACGCGAATCCCTTTATTATATACTCTTTCAATCGCTCAGTCGCCCAACGTCTGAAGTGCGTAGCTACCACCGAACGAATGCGATAACCAAGCGATATTATCATATCGAGGTTGTAATATGTTACATCATGCGTTTGTGTTTTGCCTTCGATCGCTCCATGTTGAGTGGTAGTTCGGAATTTCCGAACTACCACATCTCTCTCCAATTCACCATCTTCAAAAATGTGCTTAATATGCTCACTAACATTGGACTTGCTTGTTTGATACAAATCGCAAAGTTGTTGTTGCGTAAGCCAAACTGTATCTTGCTCAAGACGCACTTCGATGTGAGTCAAGCCATCTTCGCTCTGATATATTATTATATTTCCGTTATCCATACTATTTACGAATTGCCCAAAGATAGTGAGTGCGATATAAATAAGTATGAACCACACCAAAATACAAAGGGCTGCTCGATTTGGCAGCCATTGTATTTTACGCAAGAATATGTAGGTTTACAAAGTTTCACTTATCAACAATCAATATGTATACTAAAAAACTACTCATCGTTATTGCGCTCTTCGTATGCACTGTGGCGGCAAGGGCGCAATACAACACTGTAAACGACATTCCTTATCGCGCTCAAGATGCCGATAAATATGCTCAGGAACGTTGCAAACTCGATGTTTATTATCCTACCGACCAGAAAGATGTGCCCGTTGTGGTGTGGTTTCATGGCGGTGGCATTGAGGCTGGCAATAAGCATATCGACCCTGAACTGCGCAACGCTGGTTATGCCGTTGTGGCGGTCAACTACCGACTGCTGCCTAAGGCTCATATCGACGACATCCTAGATGATGCCGCTGCCGCTGTGGCGTGGACGTTTAACAACATTGAGAAATACAATGGCAGTAAGCGAAAGATATTCCTCGCTGGACATTCGGCGGGTGGATACCTTATAGATATGATAGGATTACAGAAAAAGTGGCTCGAAAAATATGGCATCGATGCCGATTCGATAGCGGCGCTTGTGCCTTTTAGCGGTCAGTGCATCACGCATTACAATGTGCGCAAGCAGCAAGGCATTGGTCCGTTGCAGCCAACACTCGACCAATATGCACCGCTAAGTTTTATCCGTCCCGATGCACCACCTATCATTATCATTTCGGGCGACAGAGAACTTGAGCTTTACGGCCGCTACGAAGAACAAGCCTATTTTTGGCGAATGCTGAAACTTGTTGGGCATAAAGATGTGTCGCTCTACGAAATGCAAGGCTACGACCATGGCGCTATGGCTCGTCCGGCATACCATATTTTGAAAACTCACATCAAGCGATTGACTGAAAAAACGAAATAACAATACTATAACATATTAATTATGAAGACATTATTATTAGCAACTTGCTTATTTATGGCAAGCATGAGCGTGGTGGCGCAAGACGTGAAGAAACTGCCGGAACCCGACAAAGATGTTAAGATGACTCTTTTTCAATCTCTACAACAACGTAAATCTGTACGCGAGTACAGCGGCAAGGAGATTGACGACATGAAACTTAGCCAATTGCTTTGGGCGGCGGTTGGTATCAATCGTCCTGATGGTCATCTCACAGCACCATCTGCCATCAACGCACAAGACATCACGGTATACGTATGTAGCAAAGATGGCGCATGGCTCTACGTAGCTAAGGATAACGCGTTGCAAAAAGTGTCTGACAAAGATCTGCGCGATGCCGTAGCAGGCCGACAGAAGTTTGCAGCCGAAGCACCTATAAGCCTCGTCATCGTCACCGATAATGCTAAGTTTCGCGGCGGAAGCACCAACGGTCCTACCATCTCTGGCGCTATCGATGCTGGATATGTAAGTCAGAATATCGATTTGGCATGTGAAGCATTGGGCTTGGCTACTGTGCCTCGTGCCACTATGGACAAAGAGGTTCTCAAGACGGAGCTAAAACTTTCTGATACGCAAAATGCTATCCTTAATCATCCTATAGGATACCCAAAGAAATAAGTTATAATCAGTGTAGAAAATGATCGATTTCAAATATTATACACCTACCGAAGTAGTCTTTGGTAAGGAATCGGAAGAAAAAGTTGCCCAATTGGTGAAACGCTATGGCGGCTCAAAGGTGTTGGTACATTATGGCGGTCAGAGTGCCAAACGCTCAGGCTTGCTCGACAAGATATGCGACTTGCTGAAGGCCAATGGCATTAACTATGTTACGCTTGGCGGCGTAGTGCCAAATCCGCGTTTGAGCAAGGTGCACGAGGGTATCGACCTTTGCCGCCGCGAGGGTGTCGACTTCATTCTTGCCGTTGGCGGTGGCAGCGTTATCGACTCTGCCAAAGCCATTGCATACGGCGTGGGCTACGATGGCGAAGTGTGGGATTTCTATTCTGGCAAAGCTAAAGCTACAACGTTTGTTCCGCTTGGCACTGTGCTTACAATCCCCGCAGCAGGTAGCGAGATGAGCGAATCGAGCGTAATTACTAACGAAGATGGCGACATGAAACGTGGATACAGCAACAACATCAGCCGACCGAAGTTCGCCATAATGAATCCAGAGCGCACATTTACACTTCCGCCGTATCAGACGGCTGCTGGCGTAACCGATATTATGATGCACATGATGGAGCGCTACTTCTCGCACGATGGCGATATGACAGTCACCGACAATCTGACAGAAAGCTTATTGCGCACTATGAAGGAGTGTGTATTTGCCGTACTCAAAGACCCTAACGACTATCGCAACCGCGCGCAGATAATGTGGGGCGGAAGCTTGGCGCACAACGGTCTGACTGGTTGTGGCCGTGAAGAAGATTGGGCTACGCACGAAATAGAGCACGAGCTTAGCGGTATGTTCGACGTCACTCATGGTGCTGGACTCGCTTCCGTGTGGCCAAGTTGGGCTCGCTACGTACTGAAGGAGGACGTGTCGCGCTTCGTGCGTTTTGCGGTGAATGTTATGGATGTTGAGAACGACTTCACCAATCCAGAAGCAACGGCTCTGAAAGGCATCGAAGCTATGGAGCGTTTCTATCATGCCATAGGTATGCCTATAAATATTCACGAACTCATCGGTCGTAAGGTGACCGACGAAGAGATAAAAGAGATGGCTCGTAAGTGTACCAATAACTACACCACTACTCAAGGTCATTTCAAGGTGCTCAACGCTGCTGATATTGAGCAGATATACAAAATGGCAAAATAGCTATGAAACCATTTCGTGTAGGAATAATAGGAGCCGGTTGGATAGCCCACAAAATGGCTATCTCGTTAGCTCCTCTTGACGGCTACGAAGTGAGCGCTATAGCATCGCGCTCGCTCGAAAAAGCCACAATATTTGCTCGTGAACATGGCATTGGTAAGGCCTATGGAAGCTACGAGGAGCTGGTGAGCGATAAGGATATTGACCTTGTATATATAGCTACGCCGCACTCTCATCATTTCGACCACGCCATGTTGGCCATTAATCACCACAAACATGTGCTTGTAGAGAAGGCTTTTACCGCCAACGCTCGTCAGGCCATAATGCTCATCGAGGCAGCTAAGCGCGAGAAGGTGTTTATCACCGAAGCCATCTGGACTCGTTATATGCCACTATCGCTCAAAGTGAAGGAGCTGATGAATAGCGGCGTCATAGGAGAACCGCGCCTGCTCACCGCCACACTCTGCTACATGATGGAGCACAAAGAACGCATCGTGCGTGCCGACCTTTGCGGTGGAGCGTTGCTCGATTTGGGTGTATACGTACTCAACTTTGCGCGTATGTATTTCGGCACCGACATTGTCAAGACGGTTAGCAACGTGCAGCTCGGGCCTGAAGGCATGGATATGCAAGAGTGCATCTCGCTCTGCTTTGCCGACGGGCGCATGGCCAATCTACAAGCCGGCGCGCTATGTCTGAACGACCGTCAAGGCATAATAAATGGTACGGAAGGCTACATACGTGTTGACAACGTGAACTGCCCAGAACTCATCGAGGTCTATCGTAACTATGAACTTGTGGAGCGCATAGCCAAACCCGCCGACATGATTACGGGTTACGAATATCAGGTGATGGAGTACAAGCGCTGCATCGAAGCCGGACTAAGCGAGTCGCCGCTCATGCCTCATGCCGAAACCATCAGCATAATGCAACAAATGGACAATTTGCGCAACGAATGGGGAGTAGTCTATCCGTATGATGAGGAATAGTGCACAGCACTATATATATGTATGTATAGAGAGACGTAGCGTGTGCTGCGTCTCTTTTTTTCAGCGTCGGAAATTTTCAACGAGTCGTGAAAACGGATTTTTGCACAGTGCGGAAAATTCATTGTTATGATTAAATGTGAGTTTCTGACGCTCAGCAACCCCCAACTCATCGTGAAAATGCATATCTGACGCTCAGCAAGTCCCAATCAGTCATAAAAACGCATATCTGACGCTCAGCAAGTCCCAATCAGTCGTAAAAACGCATATCTGACGCTCAGCAAGTCCCAATCAGTCGTAAAAACGCATATCTGACGCTCAGCAAGTCCCAATCAGTCGT
>JAFYCM010000065.1 GCA_017539645.1 Bacteroidales bacterium | reverse complement strand
GGCACTTTGAGGTTTTGTTTGTACCAAGCAACGCCGGTTTCAAAATAACCGTTTTCGTTGCCCGAAGGTGCGCTTTGAAACGGAGGTTTCAGGATGCTCCAATCGTGCGGGAGGTCAACATTTTGCCACGAAGTAGGCACGTTGGCGGTGTCGTTGTTGAGTGCAAACTGCCAACCGAGGTTGATGTTTTCAAACGATTGTGCAATAGATGTAGCTGCTGATATAAATAGGAACAAAGCAGTGAAAATGATGTTTTTTCTCATAATTGACATAATTGTTTCGCTTGTTGTAATTAGTATTTAGAGTTGCAATAGAACAAGATATGCCGACAAATGTAAATGTTAACAATGATTAATTGCATTCGTATATGCATTTTATCATCATTTGCATTTCTATAAATATATCGTGGTATATACCACGATCGAAAAAGCGATACGTCAATCATATATTTGCGTACGAAAGGCAAAAGCAAAAAACCATGAAGAAATTTTTTTACGCATCGCAGATTCACGATATAGATAGGCAAACAGCCGAGAATAGAGGCATTTCGTCGGTAGAATTGATGGAAATAGCATCGAGAGCCGCAGCTGACTGGATTGCCAATAAATACAAGCGTCGCAAGATGATTGTCTTCGCTGGACCTGGCAACAATGGTGGCGATGGATTGTGCATTGCGCGAATACTGCGCGATAAGGGTTGGCCTGTAGATGTGCATTTCTACAATGGAGACCATGGGCAATCGGCCGACAACAAGATTAACATGGAACGCCTTGCCAACATGGACGTATTTATCGACAGAAATGCCGAGAGCATCATTATTCCTAAAAACGCAATTGTGATTGACGCGATTTTCGGCACGGGACTGAACCGCCGCCTTGAACCGCTGCAGGCAAACGTGGTGCAACAGATAAACGCATCGGGGTGCGAGGTGGTGTCGATAGATATGCCTACGGGGCTGCGCGGCGAGTCGATTCCCGAGGTGGACGAGTGCATAGTAAGAGCTACATATACTCTCACTTTTCAATTTCCGAAACTAAGTATGCTTATGCCAGAGACGGCATCGTATGTAGGCGAATGGCACATTTTCGACATCGGACTGAGCCAGAGCGCAATAGAGGCCACGGAGTCGAACCTTTATTACATAACGCCCGAAATAGCCAGCGGCATGGTGCACAAGCGCAACAGATTCGCGCACAAGGGAACTTTTGGCAAGATGCTTCTTGTGGCGGGTTCGCACGGAATGATGGGCGCGGCATCGCTATCGGCAGAGAGCGCTCTACGTACGGGTTTGGGGCTGCTCACTGTGGCTACGGCGCGCTGCGGCTACGAAATTATGCAATCGACAATTCGCGAGGCGATGACGATAACCTCTACCGACGATAACTCTTGCGCGTGGTGCGACGAGTTTGCAAATAGAGATATTGACGCACTGGCCATAGGTCCTGGCCTTGGCCGCACGCCCGAAGCTCAAGAGACTCTTCGACGCACGCTCGAAGCTTACGGAGGCAAAACGCCTATCGTAATTGATGCCGACGGGCTTTTCCACTTAGCTGCATTTCTGAAGGACGAATCGTTTCACTTGCCCGAAAACTGCATACTTACACCGCACGTGGGCGAACTAATGCGCATGACTGGCGAACGCCACACACACCGCGAACTGATTGTGGCTGCGGCAGATTTGGCGGCACGTCAGAACTGCATTGTAGTATTGAAAGGTGCATATTCCGTCACAGTTTTGCCCAACGGACGCCGTATTTTCAACCTTGGAGGCAATAGCGGCATGGCGACTGCCGGCTCGGGCGATGTGCTTACGGGCATCATCGGGTCGCTACTTGCGCAGGGCTACCACACCGAAGAGGCCGCTACGCTTGGCGTTGCACTGCATGCTTTGGCTGGCGACATTGCTGCCGAAGAGATGGGTGAAGAGGCACTGATGGCTCGCGACATAATAAATAATATTGGCAAGGCTTATAAGAAATTGAAAATTGAAAATTGAAAGTTGAAAATTCATAATTCAGAATTGAACTTTTCCTCTGTCATCCTGAGCATAGCGAAGGATCTCTTGTACAAAAGGATGGACTTACGTCTGGCAATGATCCGTAACTCATAATTCGTAACTCGTAATTATATAAGTGCACATAAAAAGAGAACCGTAGGCCTATTTATTCAGCCTACGGTTCTCTTTTATTCTAAATATAAACCGCTCTATTTCTGCAACTTCACTTTGCCGTTTTGTATGTACAAGCCGCGTTCAGGTTTGTTGACTTTGATACCGCGGAGGTCATACATATCGGTGTTTGTGCTGTTGGCTTTGATGTCGGAGACTTCGGTGATGCCAGACGAAACGGCTTCGAAGACAAGCGTAATAACATTCTCTGCAACCGAAACTGTGGTCTGCTTCTCCAAGTTGCCTGCTTTGTATTTATACACTACGCCGTTCTTCTCGATGTCGGCAAGTTGAGATTCGCTTGCGGTGAATGTTTCGCCAACTTTTTGCATTGAGCTCTCGGCATCTTTGAGTACCGTCACGCCATCGACGTCTACGAAGTTTATCACGGTTTTAGCCGATTCAGCGGCAAAGAGGAGTACAATGTTGTTATTAGCATCCAACTCAACTGCTACACCCGGCACGTTGCCCGATACGTATGCATAGACAACATCATCTTTCTCGATGTTAGCAAGTTGCGCGTCGGTAGCAGCAAAGGTTTCGCCAGTGTATACAGCCAAGATGTCGGCATCTTTGAGCACATCGCCATCGGAAGTCTTGTAGCTGACGGTGTATGAGGTCAACTCTGGATACTGAATATCTACAATCTTGTTGCCAGCAGTCATCACGAACGATGCACTCGTTTCGCCAAGCTCTATTGCCTTGCCATCAACGAGGATTGCATAAGGTTTCTCGTCGTACTCGATGGTAACGAGGTTCTTTGGCGTTGCAAATTGTGGAGCTTTGGTTATGAGATCTTCCTTGAGCAATGGGCAGTTGTAGGTGATGCCATAGAGAGCATCTTCGGCCGACTTGGCAAGCACCGGATACTTAGAACCTTGAGCCCACTTAGCAGTATACTCGCCAGTGTAGCCAGCACCTTTATAGTTGAGCCAGTATGCAACAACGCCACTTGCAAACTCTTCAGCAGTGAACTGACGACAAGTTTTGTTGAGCTCTTCTTCGCTGTAATTATACTTATGTATAGCGCTCTTCACGCCGAAGTCTGAATAGGTAGAAGCCATCTTGCAGCTACCGCCAGAGCCACTATTATCCATCTTAATAGGCTGAACTTCGCGAAGTCGAACGGCTTTATTGGTACTTGCCACAGCGAGGTCGTAGTAGAAGCCATTAACCTGTGCATTAGGTTTGAGCTCACCAATGACGCAGATTACGATGTTAGGATACTGCGCTTTTAGTTCGTCGGAGATAGCTACATGGGCAGCGATAGCAAAACCATCTATCACACCATCGACCTCATCGGCAAGGAGGTTGATGTATAGCGTGTCGTTGCTTACATGCCAGTTGTCAGGCAACTCAGTGACGAAGATTGCCGCATTATCCATATAGAGGTCTTTCACAACGGCGCTACTATCTACATTTTCGAAGAGCGCACCATTCACTTGCACTTTGACGTCGTTAATCTCGGCGTCTGTAGCAACGAATTCGCCAGTAAACTCACCTTGAACGGAGTTGAGGCGCGGAAGAGTGGTGACATCGGTATTCTCAATATCGTTCAGAGACATCTCAGCCACATTATCGTTGGTAGTGATGGTGCCTTCGATGGTGACGTGGGTGGTATTATCCTGACCCTCCTCGTAATTAGCATTGAAGTCGTCCAAGACAGCCACGAGTTCTTCGATGTTCTTGGTGGTAACCTTCACTGGTTCAACCACAAGCGCATACTTAATAATAGGTTCTGCATACTCGTAGTTTTCTGTATCGCTTACCTTAGCTATGATGTCGGCTGAACCAACATGAACTATAGTTACTTCGCCAGTGACGTCATCGACTTTGGCAACTGTGGAGTCGCTCGATGCATAGGTAACTTTGCCATCGGCGGTGTTTAGGAGACCTACGGTGAATGGTTCGTCGCCAAAGGTCACAGTCATTGTATCGGACGCGAAGCTGAGGGTAGCTTGAGCCTTGCTTATCGTTACGGCAACGTTTGCTTCGATGGTCTCGTAGTTCTGCTTAGTAAGTTGGTAGAATACATCATACTTACCTGCGTTCACATAAGTAGGCGTTTCATTGAGTTCGTATACACCTTTCTCAGTGCCGTAGAGGACAAGAACATCTTCGGGCGACTCTACGTTAATACTTATGCCGTGAGCCTCGCCGTCGTATGTACCTTCATAACCTTCGACGAGAGCCACTATAGTAGCAGCACCAACCGTGAGTTCGTATTGGGCAGATTTCGACTCGTAGATATAGTTCTCATTTTCAGCTATGAGAGTTGCGCTAATGGTCGTCTTACCTACGCCGACTATAGTTACTTCACCAGTCTTAGCATCTACTTCGGCAACGCTCGGTTCGCTCGATGAATATACTACCTCGACAGAACCGGTGTTGGTAAGTTCGTTGACAACGAGCTGCTCGCCATAAGTAACATTTACTTTGGTAGTGTCGAAGCGGAGAGAAGCTTTCGCTGGTTCGATAACAATCATGTCGAAGTCCTCGATGGATGCATAGTTCTCTTTCGATATTCGGAAGAAGACTTTGTACGTACCAGCGGTGGTGTACTTAGGCGACTCGTCGAGGTCGTAGACTCCTTCTTGCAAGCCAAACTTAACTGAAACATCCTCTTCGTCGGCTATATAGTCGAAGCCGTGAGCCTTGCCATCGTAAGTGCCATTGAATGGGAACATTGAGATATGGAGTTGGGCAGGTTCTACCACAAATTTGTACTCTACTACTTCGGGCTGATAGAAATAGTTTTCGCTATTGGTAGAGACTGATGCGGATATGGAGGTCTCGCCAACGCCAACCACAGTCACTTCGCCTGTCATGGCATCGACGGTAGCAACGCTTTCGTTCGAAGATGAATAAACGATCTCAGCATCGCCAGTATTCTGGAACTTATTTATCTCTGCTGCTTCGCCGTATGTGGTAGACATGCTCTCCTTGTCGAAGCTGATGTTTGCCTGAGCCTTATTGATAACTACAGAAGCATGAATTATAAGCGTCTCAAAGTTCTCTTTAGATATTTGAGCAAAGACACTATAAGCGCCTGCATTTGTGAACGTAGGCATCTCGTCAAGATTGTAATTATCCAACTCGACACCATACTTAACAGTAGCACCTTCAGGGCTGTCTATGGTCAATGTAGCGCCATGAGGTTCTCCATCGTAAGTAGCTATAGTGTCGTTGAACGAAGCGGTAAGCGTTGCAGGAGCTACAATGAACGAATACTGAGCTGTGTTGCTGGCCTTGTATTCATAGTTTTTGCCTTCGAGTGCGGTAGCAGTAATTATGGTAGAACCAACGCCGTGCACTGTTACCAAGCCCGTCTGCGCATCGACTTCAGCAACCAACGGATCCGATGATTCGTATTTTACATCGGCATCGCCAGTGTTCACAAGTTTGTTAGCGAGCACCTCTTCGCCGAAGCCTGTTGTTACAGACTCTTTCTCGAACGAGAGGGAAGCTTGTGCTTTACCTATAATTACAAGTGCGCTATTTATCACAGTATAATAATTCCCTTTAGCCACTCTATACCAAACCTCGTATTCGCCAGCATCAGTGTATGTTGGAGCATCAACGAGCCATTCTTCTCCAGAAGATATTTTTGATCCATCGGTTCCATAATAGATGTCCGCATCTTTTGGCGAGTTGACAGTAACACTGATGGTGTGAGGATCGCCATCGTAGATACCTTCATATCCGTCTGCCACGACATCCATTGTAGCTTGCTGTATGAGGAGTGTGTACGAAGCATCGTTAGGTTTGTATGAGTAGTTAGTACCATTGGCTGCGTATGCAGTGATGGTTATTTGGCCTACGCCAACGATAGTTACTTTGCCAGTGGCTGCATCGACAGTAGCAACTGTTTCGTCTGATGAAGTGTATGTAATAGCGCCATCGCCCACGATAGTTGGCTCAACGATGAATGGCTCATCACCGAAGATCTTGGTTACGAATGTTTTGTCGAATTCTATAGAACCAGAAGCGGTGTAAATCTTCACTTGAGCGCTACCAGTTTCGGCCTTGTAGCCGGTCTTAGTGACTTGGTAGTAAACGGTGTACGTACCAGCATCAGTGAAGGTAGGCGCATCTTTGAGTAAGTATGAACCTGCTTCGGTGCCATACATAATTACGGCATCGGATGGTGAAACTGCCCTCACGCTGATACTATGTGCTTCAGCATCGTACGTACCGCTATAGCCTTGAGCTGAAATAAGCATCTCGGCCTCTTTGATGGTGAGTGTATAAGATGCCGTTTTGGTTCCGTAGGTATAATTGGCGCCATCTTCCACAGTAGCCGTGATGGTTGTTGTGCCTACACCCACTGTAGTTACCACACCTTCCCCATCGACAGTAGCCACATCGGTATTCGACGAAGTGAAGGTCACTTTGCCATCGCCAATGTTTATGAGTTCATTTTCGCAAGTAGATACGTCGAAAGTTTGCTCCTTAGTAGCCGAGGTGTAGCGTATTGTGCCTTGGGCTTTGGTGATTTCTATCGATACCGAGCCCTGCACAGTCTCGTAGTTATCTCTAGTTACTTCGTAGAAAACGAGATATTCGCCTGCTTTCGAAAAAGTGGGAGTCTCGTTGAGGTTATACTCTCCATTCGTCATGCCATACATAATAGTAGCATCAGTAGGCGTAGTAGTTACAACCACACCATACGAAAGGCCATCGTAGGTTTGTGTGATATTATCTGCCACAACTTTTATCTCACCAGGCTCAACCACAATAGGATATTCGTCCCAGTCGCCATTTGTATAGATAAAGTTGCCTGATTGTTCTTCGACCTTAACAGTAATGGTAGCTTCGCCAACGCCTACTATTGTAACCTCGCCAGTTTCTGCATCGACTTGGGCAACGTTCGGGTTGGATGATTCCCATTTTACTACACCTTCACCTGAGTGATAAACTTCTCTGGAGAATGGCTCGTCGCCGAATTTTTTAGTTTCTTGGCTTTGGTCGTATAAGCTTAACGTGCCTTCAGACTTAGGTATGAAAAGCTCCACAGATCCTTCGTATGTTTTGTAGTTCGTATTGCTAGAAGTAACTGTGAAGAATATCGTGTAATCGCCAGCATTGGTGAATGTTGGTGATTCGTCGAGGTTGCAATAGCCCTCCACCGTGCCATACTTAACCACAGCATCGGCAGGCGACTTAACCGTAACAGTTGCACCATGCGCTTTAGCATCGTACCATTGAGGTTCATCGGCCACAGCTTCAACACTCATTTCGGCCTCCGAAATATTAATCATACACATGGTCTGATTGTACTCATAGTGTTGTTCATCATCAACCACTACGTATAATGATGCTGAGCCTGCATTCAGAATGGTAACCTCGCCCGTCTCAGCATCGACGGATATTAGCGATGGCGTTTCGGTTGAGTATTTTAGTATACTCTTATCGACAAGATCGGTAATCAGTGTAACTGTAAACGGCGCATCGCCATAGGTTTTCTCTATTGCAGTATCGAACTCTACGTCAAACTTCAACTCTGGAGCTGGGGCTTTCTTGATTTCGAAGGTCTTTTGGCATGAACCTGCCCAATTTGTATTCTCTTTAGCCGTAATGGTTACTTTAGCCTGACCAACCTCAATATTATCGGCAAACGAGACATCTACGTATGTAGTAATATCGGTATCGTCACTTGAGCTAATTATCTGGAAACTTGGTTCAATCGCTTCGCCTGTCCACGTTTGGTCAGGTATCTCGACTCTTAGCGCATTTGTGGCAAGATTGTACAACCATTTGCCATAGATGTAGACTTTCTCTTCTGGCATAACGAAAGTGTAGTTATCGCCATCTTTTGTAATGGGGAGAGGCGTTGTACCGGTATAAGTGTAAACATTTATACCGCCAAACAAATAATACTCACTGCTAACGCCACCCTTATAGGTCACCGTTATGGTTTCGCCCGCTTTTGCCGATGTTTTATCTACAGTCAGATAATCTTCTTCAGAGTTATTAACCGTATAAGACGGTGGCAAAATGGTGAAATTCAGCGTCTTTGTGCCGCAATAATCCCAATTTTCGTACGTAGCAGAAACGGTTATGGTAGCTTTACCCGGGTTTGTATTGTCGGAATATTCAATTGTATATGTCGAGGAGAGGCCATCAGAAGTGCTCGGAGCAGAGTCGCCATTTGGGAATGTGATGGTAAATTCTGGCGTTATGGCTTCGCCCGTCCACTCTTGATCGTCTATAGCAGAGAACTCAAGTGCGTTGATGTCGCCTCGGAAGTCAGCATAAACATCGACACTCGACTCCGGCATAGTGAAGGTATATTGGTTATTCTCTTTAGGCTCATAATCTATAGATTCACCATCGGCACCAATAGATAAGCTACAAATCGTATAACCTTCATTAGGCCTCGCTGTAACAGTTACGGTTTCGCCTACTTCAGCTTCCTCTTTATCAACGCTAACCTCACCGAAGTTTATCGATGCAGGAGCGATGACAGAGTATTTAGGAAGAGACTCTTTGATTGAAAAATCATATATAGATGGACCATAATTCGAACCAACTAAAGTACCAGACCATGTCACTTGCAGATATTGTTCTCCCGATGAAGTTGCAGTGAATGGTATTGTTGTTTGAGCCCCATCAATCTTTCTATTTATGTCTATTTCGTCGAATTCTTGCAATGTCGTTGCTGTTGTGGCATCTGTACCATCAACCAAAGCAAGTTTCAACGAAGCATTTTGGACATGTTCGTATGTCCAATCAATTTTCAAACTGAATTGTAGCGTGTACTCTTGATCCTTAGACATTTCAATAGCATCAGTCAACGTATATACAACATGTATATTACCAGGATTCGATGTCGTATTGTTACTTTGATACATATAGTACCCAAAACCATTGCCATCATTACGTGACTCTAACACATGAGGATATCCCGATGAATTTGACGTACAATTAGTAGAATAATCAACATAGGCAACATGGTCTGCTGTCTCTCTCCATGTATATGTTGGTGCCCAAATAGTTCCAGCCCACGCCGAAGAGGCAAAGAAAATACTCACAAGCAACAACATGGCTGCCCGTGTGAGTGTGCGTTTGTAGTAAAGGTGTTTCATAACTTTATATTTGATTATTGTTTATCATTTCATCATGTGTCAATGAATGAGTGTGTCTATTCATATCACGTGTGTAAGTAAATATACTACGGGGGCGAAGTTAATAACTTGTTACTATATGTTGTTAAGTATGTATATAATTATGAGTTACGAATTACTAACACTTGCTTACTGATTTCTCTGATTAGAAATGATTTACGCAGTTCTTTTACTCTTACAAACTACAAAAAACACGAAAGCACGAAGTCTTCTGTAAACCTCGTGCTTTCCTAGATTATAATTATCTAAGCTCTTTGTCCGAAAATGGATTGTCAATTTATTTATCCAATCCTTCAATCGTCTGAATCTTGCCGTCCTTGTCGTACTGCAATTCGCAGACCTTCAACGAGCGGAGCCAGGTCTTGCCTTCTGACGGTACGCAGTCGTGGTGGAAGAGATACCATTTGCCGTTGTACTCGGCGATGGCGTGGTGAGTGGTCCAACCAACTACCGGAGTGAGGATTACGCCCTGATAGGTGAACGGTCCGTAGGGATTGTCGCCGGTGGCATAGCAGAG
>JAFYCM010000064.1 GCA_017539645.1 Bacteroidales bacterium | reverse complement strand
GACGATCTTTAGCACATTCGATTTTTATGTTATTAGTCATCATTTGACCAACTTTCAGTTTTGCATAGTAGAAACGTCTTGTTTGATTCTTTTCTCGCAAATACTCTACTTTAGGAAACTTCAACATAACCGTAGCAAAAGTCATATATGTTTGTTGCCCTTGATCTCCATTTTTGATTGCTTTATTCGTTGATGATTGCCTATCAACAACGCAATTGTGTTGTGATATTTCATTAGAATCTTGTAACGTAGAGCCTTTCACAATTGACGAATAAGTTCCGCCCAAAGGTTTATATAACAATTTCTCTTTGGAGTTATGTTGCTTCAGATTGAACTCTTTGTCAATAGTAATTCTGTTTATTTCTGGATTTGAAGGAAGGTATTTGACCTCATATTTCTGACCTACTTCAACACCTTTTTTATAAGTTCTTAATACCCCTTTGAAAGATTCATTATTTACTTTGAAAGTATATTTAACCCACATTCCTCGTGTTGAATTCTGTGTGTAATAAATACTACCAATAGTAGAAATACCATGTTTTGCGAGAAGTTCCCTTTCTTTTTTATCATCCCATTTAACGTAAAAGCCGGCAACAATAAAACACACTAATATTAGTGTACAAATAAGTAGCTTCGAAGTATCCTTCTTATTTTTATTACTGATAGTCATATATAGTTATTGGTATTACAACATTTGTATTATCCTTGGGCATTTGGTACTCGTTGGAAAGAAATTCATATTCTTTCACATCGATAGTTTTTATAAATGTATTATTCTGATTGAAAACGTTTTGTATAAATGTTTTTACAAGATCTGCATTCGTTTCTATAGCTATACTAAATTCAGGAGAATGGACAATATCATAAATTTTCCGCACTTGCCCCCCGTTGGGCATAGGCTGTGCCTACGTCCGAGCTAAAAGCAAGGCTCATGCCTTGCACGCACACATTGCTCGCACAGATAAGACTAATTATGCTTATTGATAGTATTTTGTAGAGTGGGCTCATTTATTCTTTTTGTTTTTTAGGTTCAAAAGGAACTCCATCTTTATACTTCTGAATTTCTTCGTGAGATGGAAAATACTTTTCTATTCTATATTCACTTACAATTCGATTAGAATGCGCTATCAAAATTGTATCACCAATATTTATTGCATCATACATTTCTCTAGTATCACAATGACAAACACCTGTAATCGTTGATTTAGTTCTTGATATATAATGAAAATCCAACCTCTTTGAATCACCTTTATAACTTGACTTGTTATCAATTATAGCAATGGTTCTCCAGCCTCCATATATCATAAAATCGTTAGTCCTTCTTCTTTTATCTAAACATGCTTCTATGATCAAAAGGATTGTCATCGTGCCTAAAGCCCAGAAAAATGAAATACCGCCAAAAGTCGTATTGACTTTTATTAGTTTATACATAAGAAGCACATAACATATAAGACATAATAACATCAGACCTGAAGGAAAGGACGAATAGAACCCAATTATAGATCCTATAATACCTGCTATATATATGCAATTATTAATAATCTTATTTTTACTCTGCATTGCTTCCATCCCCCCGTTGGGCGCAGGCTGTGCCTACGTCCTAGCTAAAAGCAAGGTCCTGCCTTGCACGTTCACTATATCGTTTTGTTGCGCATTTATTGCGCTAATAAAAACTGATAGCTATTCAAACATCACTGTGGCTTTGCCGCCGCCGGTGTCGATTTTCACTATGCTACTGTTGCCATCGTCGACGATGTCGGCTTTTACACCACTAACCGAGGCTATCTTCACGTTTTCGGGGACAAGAATTTGGTATTGCGTAGCGTTGCCGCCGATGATAGTCATTTGGGTGAGTTTGCCGTGTCGCCAAGCAAGGTTGACCTCAGCGCCACCGCGAACTTTCATACCTGTAACTTCGCCATTCTCCCATGCATCGGGCAGGGCTGGTAGCGGTTCAATGTAGCCCGTGTGGCTCTGCAAAAGCATCTCGCCAATGCCCGCAGCACCGCCGAAGTTGCCATCGAGTTGGAAAGGCGGGTGAGAGCACCAAAGGTTTGGAAATGTGCCGCTCTTGTGTTTGGTGGAAGCGCTATCGATGGCTGAACTGAAAAGCGAATTGAGCAGCAGCAATGCGCGGTTGCCATCGCCGAGACGAGCCCAGAAATTCACCTTCCATGCACGGCTCCAACCAGTTCCACCATCGCCACGGCGATTGAGTGTAGCACGACAAGCCTCGGCAAGTTCGGGCGTGCCTTTGGGCGTTATAAGGTTGCTCGGGTGCAATCCGTAGAGGTGAGACACGTGGCGGTGGTGCGGACTCTTCTCCTTATAATCTTCGAGCCATTCCATCAAATAGCCATCTTTTGCTATCTGCATAGGCGGAATCTTAGCCATGTCGGCTTTCAGGTCGCTTACGAATGCCGAATCGGTATTGAGAATAGCAGCAGCTTGGCATACGTTGCTAAATAGTTCTGTAACAAGCTGATTATCCATCGTTGGCCCCATACATACGCTGATAGCCTCCTTAGAGCCATCGACGAGAAACGAATTTTCGGGTGACGAACTTGGCGCCGTAACGAGCCAACCGTGAGTTGGTTCGGTAATCATTGTTGAGTGAAAAAACTCCGCCGAACCTTTCATTATCGGATATATACGTTGCAAATAAGCAGTGTCGAGAGTGTACTGAAAGTGTTCCCAGAGGTGAGCGCAAAGCCACGCACCGCCCGTATTTGTTGCGCCCCACGATGGGTGAGCACCAGGCGCGGTAAACTGCCACACGTTGGTCATCATGTGCATAACCCATCCTTGCGCATCTTGTCCGTAGAAATCTTTAGCCGATTTTTCGCCCGATTTTACGCTGCTTTCAACGAGACGAATGAGCGGTTCGTAGAGTTCGCTGAGGTTGCCTTGCTCGAGCGGCCAGTGGTTCATCTGGACATTGATATTGGTATGATAGTCGCCATTCCACGGAGTGCCGCATTCGTTTGCCCACAAGCCTTGCAGATTGGGCGGCAGACAATCTTCGCGGGTGCTTGAAATGAGCGAATAGCGACCAAAATTGTAATACAAAACGGCAAACGCAGGGTCGTTAGCCGATGCATATTGCGTCACGCGGCGGTCGGTGGTGAGGCGTTCGTCGCCATTGCCATCGATATGCAGACGCACGCGGTTGTAGAGGTCGCTATGGGCCTTCACGTGGGCCGCACGTAAATATGTATAATCTTGTTTTTGAGCATTTTGCAGAAGCTCGTCGGCACGTTGCGAGAAGTTTTTACCAGACAAATAATCGGTAGTAGCCGAAATGAAAATCGTAGCAGCCGAAGCGTTTTCGATAGTTACGCAGCTGTCGTTGGAAGCGATGTGAGCATCATTATTATCTGCAATGGCTTTAGCAACAGCCTTATACTGAATGCCTTTCACGCCATGCTGACCACTTTTTAGCTCGCCGGCGAGTATCATAGAGTTGCCTTCGAACGTGATGCAGCCATTCTCGGGGCGCGAGAGTGCAAACTTAGCGTTGAACGTGCCTTGGCTCGCGGTGAGGCGAACGATGATGACGTCGGCATCGCGCGAAGCAAAATATTCGCGACGATAGGTCACGCCGTTTTGGTCGAACGAGGTGGAGGCGATGCCGTCCATCATGCTAAGGTCGCGCACGTAGTTAGTTATGCCAGTGGTATCGATGTCGAACAGCAAATGGAGGTCGGCAAGCATCTGGTAACTACCGTATGCATCGAAACTTTTGCCGCGTGGCACAAATTCCTTATACATAAGCTCTTGCGCCTCGGCATTCTTGCCCTCGAGCAGCAGTTGGCGAATCTTAGCTAAGCTCGCAGTAGCGCTCGGATTGCTATAATCGGCTACACTGCCCGACCACATCGAAATCTCGTTGAGCACTACGTGGTCATCGGTCAAACCGCCGTAGGGTGTAAGCCCCAAGCGACCGTTGCCCACGGGATCAGTCTCCTCCCAAATGTTGGCAGGGCGGTCGAAGCGCAACGAGTCGTTAGCATTGGCCATTTGCATCATGAAAGTACGCTCAGCCGTGTTGTTGCACGCGCCAAGTAGCAACGTAAGTGTAAATAGCAGATGAAAAGCTTTGTTTCGCATGTTGCTGATTATTTGTGTGTTAGTATTTATTTTATGAATCCTTGTTTACGTATTGTATCCATCAAAATCTTTCCGAAAGCCTCGCTTGCTGCGCGTGTGTAGCGTACTTCGGCAAACACTTGCGCAAGATTCTCCTTCTGGTTCTCGGCAACGAATTTTTTGTTCGTAGCATCGCTCTCTTCCTCACTGTAGTAGGCGTTTATGTCGGCATCGGAGTAATCTTTATAAGTATCGCTATGCACCACCGCGCCGAGTGGCAAACGCAGCTGCATGGCCGGATCTTCGGCAGGATAGCCAAGTGTGACGGTGGTTACAGGCAGCACACCTTTGGGCAGGTTGAGTGCTTCGATAATCTGATGCGGATTATAAGTAGTGGTGCCGAGATAGCAGATGCCGAGCCCTTTTTCTTCTGCTGCCACGCACACGTTTTGCGCGCAAATCACCGCATCGACAATAGCAGTGGTGAGGCTCTCGAAGTTGTCGGTGCCAGGGTCGGTATTGCGTAGGGCGCACCATTTGTTGTATCTATTTACATCGGCACAGAAGGTCAGCACCACAGGCGCATTTGTAATCATCGGCTGATTGAAATGAGCGGGCGCAAGTTTTGCTTTCACTTCGGCACTACGCGTGGCTATAATGCTGTATAGCTGCATATTACCAGTGTTAGAGGCGCGCGTACCGGCCGTTAGAATCTCGTTGAGCGTATCGTTATCTACTTCGCGATTTGAGTATTTACGTATTGTTTTGTGATTGAGTAACGTATTCATATACATGGATTTACAAGTATTATTGTAGCTACGCCAATGGCCATTGCCACTTTCAGCAGCGTAGAAGCTTTGTGGTATTGCTTAGGCTCTTTGGCGCGCAGAGTAATTATGTCGGCTATAATTATAGTTATGATGATGGCAGCCACAAACGCCCAGCCCAACACGAGGTTGTTTTGTAGACGAGCCGAATTGAGGAAGGCAGTAAGTACGCACGTAATTATAAGTACTGAGAGCATCACCACGATAGATTTCGAGCGTCCGTATCCCATCTCTATTGGCAATGTTCGACAACCGCAAGCCGCATCGCCTTCGGTATCTTCCATATCTTTCACTATCTCGCGTGTGGCGTTTATTAGGAATGCGAAGAATGCGTATACATTGCAGTACATCCACACCGTTTGGCATGCTGGCGTCGATGTTATGCCGCCGCCGTGATGCAGTATAAGTGCTGCGAAATCGGCTGATGCCACTATCCATGCCGTTGCGGCTGTGAGAATGGCTACCACAAGGTTACCAATGAGAAATTGCTTTTTGAAGAGTGAACTGTAGAACCATAGCAGCACTGGCACTAATATAAATACGAATGCATATAGCTCTTTGTGCAACCGCAGCGCGATATAGAAGCCGCAAACCACACCTAAGAATGTGAGTATCACGTGAATAAGCAGCACCGTACGACGATCGATAGTGTTGCCAACAATGACGCGTTCGGGGCGGTTAATCTTGTCTACATTCACATCGAAGTAGTCGTTTATCACGTTGCCCGATGCCGTTAGCGCAGTTGTGGCTATCACCAATAATATGAATTGAGCAGTGGTTAGCGCTGGCTCTATGCCGGCATTGGCAAGCAGTGGAAGTATTATGCCGTAGCGCAGAAGTATTTGAAATACAGCCACAAAAACAACATTCGGAAGCCGTATGAGGCGAAAAATTTCTTTTATCATCGCGGATTATTTTTCTGCTAAGATACGTTAATTATTATTGAACTCTCTCTAACGCCTACGCATGGCGCGGATAAAATGGATTTAGTGGATTTGGAAATATATGCATACGTATAAAAATAGGGGCAACATTCTACCGAATATTGCCCCATTGCCCGCTTCTGCTGTGGTGAAGCGTACTTTGCTCTAAAAATTAAGAGACTATCAACATAACATAACTAACGTTTATTATTTCCAAGCTACCGAGTGCAGCACGTTAGAAACTTTGATAGTTTGTGCGCTAAGTTCTGCCTCTACTGTAGCTCGTATATCGCGGCTCGATGCGCCGATGCCGAATGTATATTTGCCACCATCGACAATCCACGCAGCTTGCTCTTCGCTGAACGATGCGAGGTCGGCTACTGCAAAGGTGATGCTTACTTTGGCTGTCTCGCCAGGTGCAAGGGTCTTGGTCTTAGCATAGCCCTTGAGCTCGCGAACTGGTTTTTCGAGCGTACCTTCTGGTGCTGTTGCATAAACTTCAACAACCTCTTTACCAGCTACTTCGCCAGCATTGCGAACGTCAACATTGATGGTTATTTCGTTGCCGTTGTTGCTTATCGTTGCGTTGCTATACTCGAATGTGGTGTACGACAGTCCGTAGCCAAAAGGATAGCTAACGTTGAGGTTTTGCTTGTCGAACCAGCGATAGCCGAGCCAGATGCCCTCTTTGTGGTTTGTGTAGTCGTAAGTATCAACGAGTTCGGTCTTTTCCTCTTGTTTTCCTCCCATAAATACACTGAAATCGAGTTTGAAATTCTCGGCGCGAGGGAAGTTTTCGCTCGATTTGTGGTCAGCGTAAGAGAGAGGCCAAGTCATGGTAAGTTTGCCCGAAGGCGATTGTTTGCCGCTAAGTACGTCGGTAACTGAGTTGCCACCCTCCTGTCCAGCTTGCCAAGCGAGAAGCACTGCGTCGGGAACGTTCTTCCACGACTGTGTCTCGATGACGCCACCAATGTTGAGCACTACGATAACTTTTTTGCCAACAGCGTGGAATGCTGCACTAACCTTGTTGATGAGTTGAAGTTCCTCTTTGGTGAGGTTGAAGTTATCTACGGTGCGGTCGAGGAATTCGCCCGAGATGCGACCGATGGTAATTACAGCTGCATCGTTCGTTTTAGCTGCTTTGCTCAATGCCGCAGGAGCAGGAATGATTTCGGTAGGCAATCCCTTTGGCATGAAGGCTTCGAGGAATTGCTCTTGCTTGCTCTTCTTTGCAAGTTCGTCGGCAAGGTGTTGCTGATAATCGGTATAAGTAGTCTTCACCTCTTGGTCGATGGTGTAGCCTGCGTTGGTGAGGCCATCAAGAAGCGAAACGGTGTATGCACGATTGACGTTGCCTGAACCAGTACCGCCAGCGATGAATTGGTATGAAGTGAGACCATAAACAGCCAAATTCTTCACATTCTCGGCAAGCGGAAGGGCGTTGTTCTTATTCTCGAGCAAAACCATACCCTCTACTGCACTTTGGCGAGTAACGGCAGCGTGGGCCTCGAGGTCTGGCTTGTTGCTATACTTATAACCTTTGAAACGTGGAGTTTTTACAACCATCTCCAAGATGCGTTTCACGTTGCGGTTGAGGTCATCGATGTTGAGAGAGCCATTGTTTACGCCATCGATAATCTGATGATACTGCGAAGGCTTACCAGGTTGAAGCATATCGTTGCCAGCATGCATCTGAGCTACGGCATCTTTGCCGCCGAACCAGTCGGTCATAACCATGCCTTTGTAGCCCCAGTCGGTGCGGAGAACGTCTTGAAGGAGCTCAGGGTTTTCTGATGTATATACATCATTCACATAGTTATATGATGTCATCACCGTCCAAGGGTCGGACTCTTTCACGGCAATTTCGAAGCCTTTGAGGTAGAGTTCGCGGAGGGCGCGTGTCTCGATGATAGAGTTGACGCCAGTGCGGTTTGTCTCTTGGCTGTTAGCCATAAAATGCTTGATGCTCGTACCTACGTTTTGGCTCTGAATACCACGTACGTATGCAGCGGCTGTCTTGCCCGAAACAATTGGGTCTTCAGAATAATATTCGAAGTTACGGCCGTTGAGCGGATTGCGGTGAATGTTGAGCGCAGGAGCGAGGAGTACGTCAGCACCATATTCGAGCACTTCGTTGCCTATGCTCTTGCCAACTTCCTCAACGAGTTCTTGGTTCCAAGTGCATGCCAAGAGCGTACCAATAGGGAAGTGAGTGCAATAGTAAGTTTGTTCATCGCCTTCGCGAGTTGGGTTTATGCGCAAGCCAGCGGGGCCGTCAGCCAAGACAACGGCTGGAATGCCTAAGCGAGGAATGGCGTGGGTTGAACCAGCAGCACCAGGAACGAGTTCTGCTTGCGAACCAACGGTGGCGCTAAGCCCCTCTTCGCCTTTGTCCATGCCTACACCCGTAACGAGAAGCGCTTTCTCTTCAAGCGTCATAGCATCAACAATTTGGTCGATGTTCTTTTCGTTTAGCTTGAGTTCTTTGGGGCCACATGCGTTAAGTGCTACTGCCGATGCAACCATCAAAAGTTTTGTGTTCATTGGTCTATAATGTTTGTAGTTGTAAGTACTATAGTAGTAAGTATGAATAGTCACCTTTTTGTCATTCTGAGCGTAGCGAAGAATCTTGTGAGATTTGAGATGTTTCGCTTCACTTAACATGACACTAAATGAAAAAAATCACCGAAATGAACAAGCAGAGCTACACTATTAATTACAACAACAGAACATTAATTATCAACCAATTCGTTCTGCAAGTTCAATTCGATGACAGAGGTTAGTAAAGGTTTGTATTCATATTTATTTGAAGAGACGAGGTGCGAAATCGGCGAGATAAATACGCCAGTTGCGCCAGATGTGTCCGCCTTCGGTCTCTTTGTATACGTATGGAAACTTATTTTTGTCGAGCTTCTTACGTAGGTCCTGATTGTCTTTATAGAGGAAATCGGTTTTGCCAATAGCTATGTAGTAGAGTGCCGGACGATTCTTAGCCGAGAACTGTGTAGCAAGTTTCTTGTCGAAATCGTTGTAGATGCCGTTAGCGTCGCCCTGCTCTTTAGAGATGGCAGCCGAGAAGAGACCAACGTAGCCAAAGAGTTCAGGATATTGCTTAGAGATGTGGCAGCTGTGGAAACCACCCATCGAGAGACCAGCAATGGCGCGCGACTGCTTCTGAGCTTTGGTGCGGAATGTCTTGTCGATGAAGTTTACTATTTCTGGGAATGCCTTCTCGAACGAGCCGTCCATAGTTTTGGGCAAAGCGAGGTTTGGCGAAACCATGCCTTCAGGGCCTTCGCCCGGAGCAGCGTGTTGCGAGATGTTGCCGTTGGTCATAACTACAATCATTGGCTCTGCTTTGCCCTGTGCAATGAGGTTGTCGAGAATCTGCGTTGCACGACCTTGTGTAGCCCAAGCCTCCTCGTCGCCACCAATGCCGTGGAGAAGGTAGAATACGGGATATTTCTTGCCCGAAGTCTCGTAGCCAGCTGGCGTGTAGACGGTGAGGCGGCGGTCGATGTTCTCCTGATTGCTATGATACCAGATTTTGCTCACTGTGCCATGTGGCACATCGTTGATTTTGTAGAGATCGACAATAGGGTCGCCATCTACATACAAGATGCTGGTGAGCGAAGCCACATCGCGGTTGATGAACACGTTAGAAGGATCGACCATCTTTTGCCCATCGACGATGAACGTGTAGTTGTAGAACTCAGGCGCTACAGGGTCTGGCGTGGTATATTCCCAAACGCCATCTTTGCCCTCGGTGAGGTCGGCAACGCCCGGAGCATCGAATTTGCCAAATGGAGTATCCATTGGCTGAGTTGGCAAAAAGTCGCCAGTCACTTGCACTTTGATGGCCTTAGGAGAACAATGCGAAATGTAACAGTTTTGTTGTCGTTTATCTGTGGCGAAACAACGGCAGCGCGTCCCCATAGTGCTTGCTGACCGAATGCCATAGCACTCAGAAGCAAAGCGGTAAGAGTTGTGATGATATTGATTTTCATGGTATTATGTAATAATCTGGGTTATTTGAATATTTTTTGAGCAAACTCAGTGAAGTATATGCGCCAGTTGCGCCAGATGTGTCCGCCTTCGGTCTCGCGATATACGTATGGATATTTATGCTCATCCATATAGGCACGCATCTCGTCGGAACCCTTCTTGATGAAATCGGTTTTGCCGATAGCTATGTAGTAGAGCTCAGGACGATTCTTAGGCGAGAAGAGGTTCGCCATCTGCTTGTCGAAGTCTTTATATACAGGGCTTTGCGAAGATGAGCCATCGCCTTTGCGACCATCGCCAACGCCTGCACCACTGAATAGGCCTACATAGCCATACTCACCAGCATAATATTTAGAAATCTGCTCAGAGTGGAAGCTACCCATCGACAAACCAGCAATAGCGCGATGTTTCTTGTCGTTGATGGTGCGGAAGTTCTTCTCTACAAACTTGCGAACATCGGGGAACGAGAGCTCGAAAGCAGCCTCTTTCATGCCTTCCTTCACGCCACCCATAACCATCTGAGGCTGCTTGAAGCCTTCGGGCGACTGACCTGGAGCGGCTTGTTCGTATGCATTGCCATTGGTCATAACTACAATCATTGGCTGTGCCTTACCAGCAGCAATGAGGTTGTCGAGAATTTGGCTTATGCGGCCTTGTACGTACCAAGCCTCTTCGTCGCCACCAGAGCCGTGGAGAAGGTAGAATACTGGATATTTCTTGCCCGAAGTCTCGTAGCCAGCAGGCGTGTATACGGTGAGGCGACGTTGCATACCAAGCGAAGGACTATTGTACCACATGTGGCGAACCGTGCCGTGCGGAACATCGTTGACTCGATAGAGGTCGCCTTTGTCACCTTTTTCGTTGCTTATGATGAAGCAGTTGGTGATGGTGGCCACGTCGCGATTGATGTAAACGTTGGCAGGGTCGATAGTGCGTTGCCCGTCGATGATGAGGTTGTAGCAATAGTATTCGCTGGTAAGAGGTGCGGGAGTAGTAAACTCCCATACACCATCTTTCCCCTCGGTTAACTCAGCTGTGCCAGGCAAGGCGTATTTGCCATAATTAGGAATGTCGATTTCATTTTCTGGCAAAAAGTCCCCTGTGATTTTTACGGTTTTAGCTTTAGGTGCTTTGCATCGGAATGTAACGGTATTGTCAGGGTTGATTTGTGGCGACACTATGGGTGTGCCACCCCACAAAGCTTGCTGCGAAAAGGCCGAACCAGCCATAAGGGCTGCTGTAGCCAAAGTCAGAAGTTTTTTCATTTTTTTGTCGTTTGTGATATTGTTTTTATTCTGTAAATAATTTTCCTACATATTTAACGTTGCAGAGAGCGTTGGTGATAGTTATTGTGTAAATATCGCCTTCGACTGCCACAATTATGTCACCAGAGGTGACGAGTGTTGGAGTCTTCTTGCCGTCGGCAATGGTATACCAAAGAGTTCCTGCAACATCTTCGAAAGCTGGCACGCCGTAGGCTTCGTAGGCGTTGTTCATGAATGTATAGCCCACTTTGTAGCCTGTGTTAGCAGCGTATGTACCAGCTTGCAAATCAGTGGTGTTAAAGATAATCTGAATGTCGAAACCATCACCATCGAAAGTAGACTGATATGTAGCCATATCGAAGCCTTCGGTGTAGGTGCCAGTAGAAAGTACCATGGTGAGAGTGCCGTCTTCGTTGGTTTGCACGCTTTTCACTACCGATAGTTCAACCTGTTGCATACGGCCTACAAATTCGGCGTAAATGCCGCCTTTGCCTTGGTCGAGAAGTATGGTGAATATGCCATTGTTTTCTGTAACTACAATGTCGCCTTTGGTGATGAGCGTTGGCGTCTTCTTGCCATCGGCAATGGTGTACCAAAGCGAACCGCGATAGTCCTCGAATGCAGGAACACCAAATGCCTCATAAGCGTTGTTCATAAACGTCTCGCCAACCACGTAGCCAGTGCCCGGAGCATAAGTACCTGCCTTCAATTCTGCGGTGTTGAACACAATCTGAATATCGTTGCCTTCGCCGGTGTAGGTGGGTTGATATGTAGTCATGTCGAAGCCCTCTACGTAGCCGCCAGTGCTTGCAACAACGGTGATAGTGCCATCGCCATTATTAGTAACACCCTTGAGAATGGTGAGTGCTGTTGGATCGTCGGGAAGGAATTCCAAAACTGCAGAACCTTGCAAGCGATAAGCTGCGCCATCAGAGCCAAAGAGCGAACAACGGCTGATGGTGTAGTTGTCGCCATCTTGCGTGAGCGCGAGTGTACCGCTTGTAATTACAGAGTTGCCAATAGTAGAGCCATCGGTGAAGTTGCCATTCTTAGCCGTACCAGCGGCTGCGTAGGTGTAGCCGTTGGTAGGTAAGAAATATTGCGAAGAAACAAGAGCAAGAGTAACAGTAGTGCCTTGCTTAGTAGCAAAGTCGATGGTGTAAGTGCGAAGAGTGCCCTCTTTCGTTTTGTCGCTTATTGTGGCCGATGTTATTTCAAGATCGGTGGGGGCTGCGTAGATGCCATCGAGATCGCTAATAGCATCATCGACATCGGAACATGCACTAAACATGCTTGCCAATGCAGCGCAGCTTAATATTGCATACTGAAAATGTTTCATATTCCAATTCTTAATTTTCAATTTCTAATTTTCAATTTATTACCAGCCAGGATTTTGTTCTATTGCCGAGTTAAGTTCAATTTCAGTTTCTGGATAAGGCAAATGTTCGTGTTTACCCTTCTTGAAACCATAGAGGTTGACATCGTTGTTGTATGTTACGTATGTAACCTCACCATTCGACTGCAGTTGAGGACAGCGAGCGCCATTGTCTTTTAGCTTATCGTAAGCCAATCCCCAACGCAAAAGATCTTGGAAGCGAACGCTTTCGCCGCAAAGTTCAAGACGTTTCTCGTTCTGAATATCGGCAAGCGTATAGCCGCTCTTGGTAGCTACTTGAGCACGAGTGCGAACTTTGTTCATATACTCGTCGCATTTTGTCTGATTGCCAGCAGCGAGGTTAGCTTCGGCTGCGAGTAGATAAACTTCTGCCAAGCGCATCCAACGGAAATTGTTGGTGTAGCAAAATCCGTAGCCTTCCGAAGGACAAGAGTCGATGCCCGAACGCCATTTCCACATGAAGTAACCTTCGTTGATAATAGATTGACCAACAATAAGCGACATGCCAATGTTTCTCATTTGGTCGTAGGTTTTCATTGTAGCGTTGAGGCGGTAACCATTTTTGCCCTCTTCTGCTACAAAGGCATCGTAGAGATCTTTGGTAGGTGCGAGGAATCCGTAGTTTTGGCTTGTGCCAAACACAGCTTTGAACTCATCGGTCATCTCCATTTTGTCCAAGCGCCAACGCAGCATAGCACCACAGAAATCCCAGTTGTCGAACACGTTCTCTTTGTCGTAGACGCGGACGGTTTCGAAGAGGCTTTCGCAGTTGTTTTTAGCGCTTACTTGTATTACGTTTTCATAATCGCTATAGAGGTCGTAGAGACCGCTACCGATAACTTTCTCAAATTCGGCAGCGGCTTCGGCATTCTTGCCTTGCCATAAGTATGCTTTACCGAGCAGAGCTTCTGCAAATTCTTTGGTAACCTGCCAAGTATCTTTATCGTTTACGCTGGTTTTGCTTTTGAGCGCGCCCGATTCGATAGCCTCTTTGAGGTCGCTTTCGATGAGCGCCCAAAGTTCTTCGGTAGAACCGTTCGGACGGCTATATTCCGAAGAGTTAAGCTCATGGTCGACTACAGGAGGATTGCCCCAAAGAGTGGTAAGCTCGAAGTTTGCAAATGCGCGGAATACACGAGCTTCAGCACGGCAACGAAGTTTCGTTTCGCTATCCTCGCCTACGTGGCCAAGCACAACGTTGGCTTTGTAGATAATCTGATAATACGACTCGAACATGCCTTGCAAAAGATTTTGGTTAGGCGTGAACGTGAATTCATTGAGTTGCTCGAAATCAGCGTTGTCGTTACGTCCGCCACCAGCAGCATAGAAGTCGTCGGTGAGGCAGTTTTTAGCTATGAGGTAGTTATATGCAAGTCCACGCATCTGAAGATAGATGGCAGCTGCTGCAGCTTGAGCGTCTTCGTCGGTTTGATAGTAAGTCTCGTAGTTGAGCACGCCATGCTGCGATATTTCAAGCTCGTCGGTACAGCCAGAGAAGCCCATAGCCATAGCTCCAGCCATAAGTGAATATATTAATGTACGTTTCATGATAAGCCTAATTTTAGAATGTAACATTCAGACCGAAAACAACTTTTTTAGAGTTAGGATAGCTACCCTTATCTACACCGAGACTATTGCCAACACCAGTAACTTCAGGGTCGAAGCCTGGATATTTAGTGAATGTGAAGAAGTCGTCGAGAGAGCAGTAGATACGTACGTTCTCCATTTTAGCCTTGAGCGAGATGTCGTGAGGCAAAGTGTAGCCGAGTTGTATTTGCTTAATCTTGAAGTAGTTGCCGCTAAATACGCATGCGTCCGAAATCATGTATTTATCCATATCGTTGGCGCCTGCGCGTGGGGTAGTGCCATTGGTGTTGGTAGGTGTCCAACGGTTTTCAACGAATTCGGTAAGTTTATTTACGTTGTAGTCGCTACGGTTGAGGCAGCTGAATATGTCGTTGCCTGCCGAACCAGTGCCGAACACGATGAGGTCGATGCCTTTCCATGCTGCAGTAAGGGTCAAACCGTAAGTAACGTCGGCCATACCTTTACCAATTTCGGTCTTGTCTTCTGTACCTATAGTGCCGTCATTGTTGAGGTCGTAGAATTCTGGGTTACCAGTCTCTTTGTTGACTCCTTTGAATTTATATCCATAGAAATACCAAGCAGGATGACCAACCTCGAAGCGAGTGATGGTGCCATACGTATGAAACGACGTACCACCAATACCTTCTTTCAGCGATGGGTGAATGTAGGTTACTTTGTTCTTTAGGGTTGCCATGTTGGCGCGAGCACCAAGCATAAGTTCGCCAATCATCTTCTGGTAGCCAATCTCTATTTCTACACCGCTATTCTCTATATCACCGGCGTTTACAGGAGAAGAAGCGTTACCTACAACCGTAGAAGGTGTGATGCCCGTTACGATAAGGTCTTTTGTTTTCTTCTTATAGTAGTCGATGGTAAGAGAGAGGCTGTTGCTGAGGAAGCGAGCATCGAGACCGATATTGAACTGCTCTGAGGTTTCCCATTTGAGTTCGTCGTTGCCAGTGCTGGTAGGAGCGTAACCGGTGATGTAGCCATAGTCGCCATCTTGAGTGGTAGGATAATTACCCGTAGAAGCTATCACGTTGGCGTATGAATAGCCGCCAAGCGAAGCGATGCTACCGTTCTGACCCCAACTTGCACGAAGTTTCAATTGGTCGAGCACTTCGCGTGTTGGCTGCATGAAATCTTCTTCGGTGATAGCCCAACCCAAAGATGCTGCAGGGAAGTAGCCCCAACGGTTGTCGATAGGCAGCACGCTGCTATCGGCAGCATCGGCACGGAGGCTGAATTGTGCTAAGTAGCGGCCTCCATAATCGTAGCTCAAACGACCGAAGTATGCCAGTTTGCGGCTGTAGCTTGGTTCGCCACCGCTAAGGCTCTTGGTTGCCGTGGATGTTGCGTATGCAAAATACCAGAATAGAGGGTCGTCTTTCTTTACGCCGAAGTCGTCGTCGCTACCAGTGTAGCTGCCAGAGACGCCATAGCCTCGGCTCTCGCTGAACGAACTACCAATCATTGCCGATGCATGATGCATATCGCCAAAGGTGTGGCTCCAGTTGGCAAAGTTTTCCCATTGATAATATGTAGAGCTATTCTCGCTTGCGCTGAGGCCTACATAATTACGATGCTGCGAGTCGTTGGCATAGTAGTCGTGGTTTACGCCGTAGCCTTCTGAACTTGAGAGGCTATAACCAATACGCGAAGTAAATACGAGGTCTTTGATTGGTGTGAAATTCAAAGCTGTACTACCGCTGAGGTTGAATCCGCGATTTTCAGACAAAGCATTGTCGCGCATGATGAGAGGGTTGAGGTTCTCCATAGTTACGAATGGAGATACGCCATAATAGTTACCATTGCCATCGCTGAGGAGTTCGCCATACTCAGTAGTGTTTAGTATGCGACGCATATTGTCGGGCATATCCTCGAGTGTGTAAGTAGCTTTGGTAAGAGGGTCGAGCTGAAGCACGGTGAGAAGCATTGAACTATATTCCGAACCTTCAGCAACCGATTTGCTCTTGCTATAGTTCACTTGGTTGTTGCTCTCTACGTTGAGCCACTCTTTGATTTTCCAAGAACCATTAAGCATACCAGTCAAACGGTTGTAAATATCGGCGTTGCCAGTAACAATACCATTATTCTTCAAGATTGATGCCGACATATATAAAGAGCCCTTGTCGGAACCAGCTTGGAATGTGAGCGTATGGTGTTGCATAGTACTGGTCTCGAATGCGACGTCAACCCAGTTGGTGTTGGTCTTGAAATCCCAGTTGTTATAGAATGTCTCTTTGCTTATGAGGCCTGCATCGAGGTAGTAGTTCATGAACTCTTCTGCGTTCATAACCTCAGGAACCTTGGCAATGCTCTGTTTGGTAAGTTGGAAGTCGTAAGTAATCTTGCCTTCGCCTTTACCTTTGCGTGTAGTTACGAGCACTACGCCGTTACCAACCGAAGCACCCTAGCTAGCTGACGAAGCACCCTCTTTGAGCACCTCCATCGATTCAATGTCGTTAGGGTCGATGCCACTAATATCACCAGTGATACGTCCATCTACAACGAACAAAGGCGAAGAGCTACCGTTGGAACTCACACCGCGAATGCGTATGCTTGGACTTGCGCCTGGCTTTGCAGAAGAGCTCAATACTTGTACACCGGCCGTCTTACCTTGCAAAGCTTGGCTTGCATTAGTAATGGTACGCGACTGCATATCTTCGCTCTTCACTTGGCTGACAGCACCAGTGAGCGAGCTCTTCTTCTGCACGCCGTAGCCCACAACCACAACGTCTTCAAGTTCTTCCGATTCGTCGGCCATAGTCACCGACATGTTTTCTGCTGCCGCCATTTCTACGTTGGTATAACCTATGAAACTAAACGAGAGTATTGCACCCTCGGCCACTTTCAGCGAGAAACGGCCATCGAAATCAGTTGTAGTACCATTAGTAGTACCATATTCCATTACGGCAACACCTATAATTGGTTCACCGTTGTTTTCGTCAATTACTCGGCCAGAGGCAATCTTCTGCGCCGTGATAACCGACACCATGCAGAACATCATCGCCCCAAGTGCGATTAATCGTCTGCGCCATTCAGATAGGTTTGGTTTCATCATATTTGATTTTGATAGATTGATTGGTGAAATTTCACAAATGCAAGTATAGAGCTTTGTTATTTCACACACTTTTACACACGTTCAAACATATTTTTACATTTGTTCAAACTTTTCAGTATATGTTCAAATACATCTTACCTCGGAATTGTTACATACAGCAAAATCGCACATTATCAGTAGTTTATGTAAAATGTTACATTGATAAATTGTGATGTTGCTCAAAGTTGTTGTCTCTTTTTTCTTCAATATTTATGTGGCAATAAGAGTCTCTTCATAAATTCCGATTCAGACGGAAAGCGTTATAAATTTTCATGCCCGCAAGGAGACTTTCCTCGCGAGCGAAATCACCCGAAGGTTTGATATGTGATAAATGGTTTCGTATTCATAATGTTGATTTTTTAGGTTAATAATATGTTATGTGTTCTGCTATGTCCGATTATGTTAATTGTATAAATAGTGTTTTTTACTCTCTCATTTTTGTGTGTTGTTCATCTCTTCAATTTATACTTACACAAGTATAAACGATTTTTCATATCGTTTTCATTTCTATCAAAGTAAATATGCAGAGAAACGCCTAATACCATTATTGTGGCGATATGTTAGCCCACGTTCATTTTTTTTCATCTATGTTCAAAAATCAAGTGGCGATAAGTGCAATGACGCTTATTATTCATAAATTTTCGGCTCTATGATGAAACAGACGATGAAACTGCATATTCTCTTCGCGCTCTCTTGTATTTGTGGGCTCGTTGGTTGCAACAATGTGCCGCAAACCAACAATGCCTCTTACACTACTTACTCCGACGTTGTGGTAGCCTCTTCGCTGTCCAATCAGCAGATTATGTGCATGGCGCAGGATAGCGATGGCTATATTTGGTTTGGTACATATCGCGGATTGGACCGATACAATGGTCACGAGATGCGCCAATACTTCTGCGACGACAGCCCCAATGGTTTGCCCGACAACCAGATTCGCTCTCTGTTTTCCGACAGCAAAGGTCATTTGTGGGTGGCAACCAAAAGTGGCGTGGCTATCTATACCGATAGAGACGATTTTATGCACGTAAACATGTCGCTCAATGGGGCGTTTGTGTCGCATATCATAGAGAATAGTCGTGGCGATATTTATGCGCTTCAGGGGGGCGACATAATGCACTACGACTCGCTACAGAACTCGTTGCAGAACATTGTTTCGGGAGCTATTCCGTCTACCGACCTCGTGCGCAACGCTTTTGTCGATATTGAAGATAAGTTTTGGATCGTCGGACATAGCCAAATCTCTTGTTATAGCACCATTACGCTCAAACATATTGAGACACTGAATTTTAGTGCAAACGAGATTGGCGTAGCCACGCTCATCGATAATAACATTTGGATGGTGCGCAATGGCAAGATTTGTCTCTACAACGTCATCAGTCACCAATGGCAGCCTACGCCGCAATGCATTGCTAACGAACACCGACTGCACAACGCAAGTATCTCATGCATAAGTGTTGTGCCACATGGCAACATCATTATTGGCACTGCGTCGGGACTCTTTGCCTACTCGCCCGAAACGGACAAACTTATCCACCAAAGCGAACCTGACTTCCCATTCGAAGCACCATCGTTCAACGTCTCACTTACCTATCCCGACACCTATGGCAACCTTTGGTTCTGCTCGTCGACGCAAGGATATATGGTAAGTACACACGACCGCAAACTCTTCAATGCCGATAGTTATCTGCGCTCCACATTTAGCGAAAAACCTATGGCATCGGTGGCTTACGGCAGCGATAATATGCTTTGGCTCGCCACACGCAACGATGGTTTGTTTGGCTACAACATAAGTACGCGCACCATCACGCAATACGACCTTTCGACGATTGTGCCCAACTTGAATTCGTACCGCATCATATACATATTCTCCGACAGCAAAGGCGACCTGTGGCTCTCGAGTCTGCCAGGTGGAATTATACATCTGCATCACAGCAATGGTAAGCTCAGCTATGCTGGTAGCTATCCTATTGATTATGCTATAGTTATAAACGAAGATGCGCACAACACTATTTGGGTTGGTTGCTACGGCAATACATACTACTCTAAGCGAACGACGAGCAATCAGTTCGAGGCACACCGCATTTTTGGTAACACGTTCTACTACATGTCGTGCATGGCGCCGCTGAGCAACGGAAGGTTTGCTACGTTGGTAAAGAATTATGGTTTGCGCTATATAAATGATAGCACTCAACAGCTCGATGTGCCTGCCATACCCGACAGTACACTGGCAACGTGCATAAAACGCAGTATGTTTTTGCCGTCGGCTATTCACGAAGACAAGAACGGCAATCTGTGGATTGGCACCGTAACCAATGGTTTGCTGCGCTATAATATGAATAGCGGCACACTCGACGCCATTGGTGGTATGCCGTGCGACGATATTTGCAGCATCGAGGAGGACCAGCAAGGCAATTTGTGGGTAAGTACGCAATATGGTTTGGCTAAATATGTACCCTCGACCAACTCTACGGTGAACTACTATATGAGCGACGGTATTGGCGGCAACGAGTTCTACGACCGCGCATCGTGCCAATTGCCCGACGGAACGCTCATCTTTGGCGGTGCTCATGGACTCACGGTGTTCAACCCGCAATCGCTCACCGACTATCCCGAGACGCGCCTACACCTCGAAGACCTCAAAGTGCACAACAAACTCGTGCGCCCAAGCGACGACGGCTGCATAACTACGTCGCTCACTAATGCTAAGGAGATAAATATCGACTATACGCAAAACAGTTTTAGCATCTCGTTTTCGGCACTCGACTTTGGTGGCGACGAGCGTTTTTGCTATCAATATAAACTCGATGGCTTCAATACCGATTGGATTGACGCTCACAGCGCACGCGAGGCATTCTACGCCAATCTGCACCCATGTAAATATACATTCAACGTGCGCGTAACAAATAAGGACCGCACGCACGTCATTGCGCAACGTTCGGTGGTGGTCAACGTAATTCCTGCGCCATGGAACACGTGGTGGGCTAAGCTAATCTACGCCGCCATTTTGGTGTCGCTCATAGTGTTTGTTGCGCGGCTCTTTATCCGTCTCAAGCTCGAACATTGGACGCTGCTCCAAGCCGAACGCGACCGCGAACACGAGAAACGCATCAACAAGATGAACATGAGTTTCTTCGCCAACGTGTCGCACGAATTCCGCACGCCTCTCACCATCATTGCAGGTCCTGTGTCGCAACTCGCCAACGATGCATCGCTAAGTTCAGAGCAACGCTCGCTGCTCAAGATTGTGCAGAGCAGCGTGAACCGTATGCTGCGCCTTGTGAACCAGATGATGGACTTTCATAAACTCGAAGACGATGCGCTACGCCTCGAAGTGGTGCGCCACGACATAATTAGTCTACTACGTCAATCGGTGGCTATGTTCAGCGTGCAAGCCAAGGAGAAGGAGCTAACCATAACTACGCAAGGACTCGAAGACAACTGCCTGATTTGGCTCGATGCCGACAAACTCGACAAGATTGTATGCAACCTGCTTGGCAACGCCGTTAAGTATACGCCGCAAGGTGGCCGAATAGATTTCAGTTTCGATGTGGTTACGCGCCAAGCTGCTCTCGACGAGTTTCCCAACCTGCCCAACGACGATTGTTCGCGATATGTAAAAATAGCTGTTGCCAATACAGGTGTAGGCATTCCGCAAGGCGAACTAACACGCATTTTCGAGCGTTATTATCAGATAAATAAACAATCGCAAGGACAATTCAACTGGGGCACAGGCATAGGTCTATATTATGCACAACGCCTCGTGACGCTGCATCACGGACGCATCAACGTGCAAAACACAGCCGACGGTGTGATGTTCAGTTTCGTGCTGCCTGCTGCCGACAATGTATATTCTGACGCCGAAAAGGCTCAAGTGGGCACACCTTCGCAAAGCTCGCTCTATCCGCTCATCGATACTATAGAAGAGACGCCAGCCACACCGCAGCAAGCCGACAATAAACGTACTATTATGGTTATAGATGATGATGTGGAGATAGTGCACTACGTGAAGACGATGCTTTCGCCTACCTACAACGTGCTTGGCCGATTCAATGTAGATAGCGCACTCGAGAGCATACGCGAGAAGGCCCCCGACCTCATCTTGTGCGACGTAATGATGCAAGGCAAAGATGGTTTCGAGCTATGCCAAGAGGTAAAGAACGACCTGCAGCTCTGCCACATTCCCGTGATTCTCGTTACGGCTCGCACCACCACTACCGACCAAATAAAAGGTCTGGGCTCGGGCGCCGATGCATACGTAACTAAGCCCTTCGACCCTGCATACCTACAAGCGCTCATAAACAGCATTATGCAGAACCGCGACAAGGTGCGCCACATTCTCGGTAGCAGCACGCAGACCGACACCCTAGAGACCGACACGCTCTCGCCGCAAGACAACGCCTTCATGACCGAGCTATACAAGATTATGGAAGCCGAACTGAGCAATTCGGACCTCGACGTGTCGCACATGACCGACATGTTACGCATCTCGCGCACCAAGCTCTACTACAAAGTGAAAGGCTTGACAGGCGAGAACCCGAGCGCATTCTTCCGCCGCTACAAACTCAATCGTGCCGCCGAACTAATAAAAGAGGGCCGCTACAACATGTCAGAAATAGCCGACCTGACTGGTTTTAGTTCACTCTCGCACTTCTCCACCAGCTTCAAAAAGCAATTCGGCATTGCCCCAAGCGAGTATAAGTAAATTTGGCAATGGCCGAAAGAGTAAATCTTGAGATGATATTTACATGACATGTAGCTGCTCTCCTGTGCTGACCCATAAATATGCCATGTATTCAAAAAGGCACAAAGCGACAACGAAATAGAATACGAACGCTACTTTCGCATTACGTATCAACTTTGGCGATTTGCTCTTGTATGGGTTTTCAATATAAGTTTAATCATTATTCTACAGATTTTTATCTGCGGCATAACAGCCACCTATACCTATTATGAATGATAATATGAGAATTAAGAGACCCATAACAACAATTGTTTTTTGAATGATGCTCAGATCTATAAATAAAACCCGAAAATGGATTCCATAACACTAAAAATAAAGTTAATAGACAGCGCAACGGGCGCAGTTCGCGACCATCATCGACGGCATGACTGCAGCCCTCAAGAAGGGGAACGAAGAGGTTCGTAAATCTATGTGCGTTTTCGGACAGCTGACCGACTCGCTTTTCAAGATACAGACGTTCACCAACTCCATCACGCACATTGGTGAGAGTTTGGGACAGTTGGCTGCACCAGCCGTGGAATTCCAGCAGCGTATGGCAGACCTATCAGCCATAACAGGCGTGACAGGCGAAGATCTTGAACGCGTAGGCGAGATGGCACGTCAGATAGGCAAAGAGAGCGGACTTGGTGCTGCCGAAGCGGCTCGTGCTTTTTCGGTGCTTGCTGGTCAGCTGGACGCTCCAGTAGACGACATCGGGTTTATTCTCGACAAGTCGGCAACCCTCGCACAGGCGGCAGGTCTCACCATCGACGATGCTGTCAACTCGCTTGCCGCCACCATCAGCACTTGACTACGCTGCAATTCTCCGAATAAATAATTAATTAGTTGCAAAATAGGGAAAGGAGATTGTCGGGTATTACAAATCCACTCCAACGGCGTCTAACATTGAGCACCCATTCTAAAAAGTCACCCCCCACAACACTTGCGTATTGTGAGGGGGAACGGTACGGGTCACGGTCGGAACGTAACTCCGTCCCTGTCTTCATTGCTGAAGCATGTTGTAATTATACGAATAACTAATTAATTTTTTGTAAAATATGGGAAAGGAGAATGTCGTGGATTGCAAATCCACTCTATCAAAGTTATAAATCCCTACTAACGGAAAGCTTATTTGGT
>JAFYCM010000063.1 GCA_017539645.1 Bacteroidales bacterium | reverse complement strand
GATTATAGATAATTATGGAAGTCCGGTGAATATGATCTTCAATATGCCGGCTACAACGGTGTTTGAGAAAAAGTGGTTTAGCGGCCTTGAAAATAATTTTGCGGTCACTATCCCGACCGGTGCTACAGGTCATATCCCTGCTGGCTATTCATTTACGGACCCATATGATCAAAAAGACTATGATGATATGGTGGCACATGGCCACGAAGACTTGTTCTGGGACAGATATGGGGATAGGCTTGTAGAAGGTGAAGATTATACCCTCTGCGAAGAATCCACCTTCGTGATTACCGCAGAGAACGCAAGTCAGATTTTCGGACAAGCAGCGGTTTCTTTCCAAGCTCCGACAGAGGCAAGCAATTCTGAATGGGTGCTCTGGCGGAAAAGTGATCTCAAAGAATTCCCAGATATGTCTTCCGGTAACCAGAAGGTTTGCAAAGATGTTACGGTCAAGGTCAACAACGGCGTTTATAATACGGATTCCGGTTTTGGCTTACACTTTGAGAGTTCCGATGAAGACGGAGTACAGTTCGTGGCTCCTGAAGGAAAAGTATTTAAGCGCATTGTTATTTTGAATGAATACGGCACATTCTCGGATCCTAACTGGTCGTACGACAGCAACTACAAAAAGTGGTCGGGTTCTGCCAACACCGTTGGTTTCGTAGGAAATATCTGTGGCATATCGCTGATAGAGTTTGAGGTGGGTGATTCCGCTCCGGATGCTCCGGCTGCCGGCGGCGACGAACCGGCAACAACTGTAACGTGGGACAACACCAATGTCTTCACGGAGGCTAATCAGAATGAGATAGTCGGCGCAGCAGATGGTTGGAAAACTAAGACTAAGGCAACCTTTGAAGGGGTGACTATTTCATTTGATGGAACTACCGAGTCATCAAGTAAATTTATGTGTTTCGATGCGGGAGAAAACGATCTTAAACCCAGATTCACAATTTATGGAAACGAAGGTGATTCGTTTACGTTTACTGCTCCCGAAGGCAAGAAGTTCTCCAAAATTGAAATCATAGATAACGGAGAAACGTTCTTTACCCCTTATGGTGATTGGACGAAACCTGAGGACAAGAAAGTGGTATGGAACGGTACGCCTGCAAACGCTGTAACCTTGGGCGGAACCGGAATTACTAATTTTGACCACCTCAATAGTATAGTCTTCACGCTTGCGCCCGCTGCTCCCGCCAACTCATGCGGTGGCGGTCTGACATGGGAACTGAACAACGGTGAACTGGTCATCTCTTATGACGGTGAAGGCACCGGTGTGATGAATGATTACGACATACCTAATGATAATCCCGCTCCGTGGTATGCCAACCGCGAGGACATTACTTCTGTTTCGTTACCCGAAGGCATAAAGACCATTGGAAAAGATGCTTTCCGTGATTGCGTAAATCTGACAACTGTGACGATTCCTAATAGCGTCACAACCATTGGAGAAAGTGCTTTCGTAAGTGTTGAACATTTGGAGACGGTGACGATAGGTACCGGTATCACAAGCATTGTAAACGGAGCATTCTATGGAAATGCCGAATTGACCACTGTGACCTGCTCGGCAACGACTCCTCCTTCTATAGGTGCGATGGTTTTTGGGTCTTGCCCGAATTTAGAGCATATCTATGTACCGACAGGTTCTGTAGATACCTACAAGGGTGCTTGGACTGATTATGCCGACAAAATCGTGGCTATCGGCAGCGACGAACCGGCAGCCACCGTGGTGACCATCACCCAAAACGACTTCCCCGAGGACGGCAAGTCTTTCACTAAAGACGGCGTAACCGTTTCGGCTGATTGGATTGACAATATGTATAGCGGCCTCTTAGTAGCTCCTGGTTCCTTTAGCACCACGCTTGGCAACTTCACCAAGATTGAAGTAAATGCAGGAGATATTGTATCATTAGGAACAGGTTGGTCGGGCAATTTTGAACGCCAGACTTGGACGGGCAATGCTTCCAGCGTATCGTTCAGTGGCGATATTTCGGGTTCGGATCACGGAATCACTATCATGTGCACCATCGAACCCGCTGCTCCGGCTTATGAGACTGTAATGAATCTGATTGAGGCCATCGGTACGGTAGAACTCACCGCAGAGTGCAAGGCGAAGATCGATGCTGCTCGTACGGCATACGACGCCTTGAGCACCGATGACAAAGCACTCGTAACCAATATTGCTACGTTGACGACTGCTGAAAATACTTACACAAGTCTGAAAGCTGCTGCCGACTTAACAGCTGCCGCTTATGACCTCAATACGCTTATTGAATCGGCTCAAGAAGATTACGAATCCGTAGCGACTCTGCCTAAGTATGCAAGCATTGCAGAACAATTGCTCGATGCCATAAACACTGCCAAAGGCATTGCAGAAAATAGCGAAGCGACACTTTCAGAATTGCAAACAGCGAAGACCAATTTGCAGACTGCATACGACAAATTCAACGAAGACATGTCAGGCACTGTTACCAACGTAGATAAGGTGAACACTGATGCGTCCGAAAGCGATGTTTGGTTCGACCTCAGCGGTCGTCGACTACAAGGCAAACCAACAACGCCAGGACTTTACATCAACAATGGAAGAAAAGCCATTGTGAAGTAAAGGAGAGTAGAGAGTAGTGCGTAAAGCTTAATGTATATGCACTATACGCTCTCCTCTTTACGCTATAAAAAAAGAGCTGTTCCAGATTGGAGCAGCTCTCTTTTTTTGCGAACATCTCGCACAAATAACATGGGAAACAGAGATAAACATAGATTCAATAGATATGCACAGATTTATTTTATCCGCGCGAATCCATTTTATCTGTGTAATCTGCGTTCTAAATCTAGTAATTAGAAATCAAGAGTTCGGAACACTTAACTTCCAATAATTTCCATTGCAGCACGACATCCAGCTGCAGCAGCTGTGATAGCCTGACGGAAATGCGGATCGCACACATCACCACATGCATAGACGCCATCGACTGAGGTTTGTTGCGAACCTGGACGCGTAACTATGTAACCTTTTTCGTCGGTTTCGAGGGCTCCATTGAGGAACGCAGTGTTTGGCGTATGACCAATTGCCATAAATATGCCGTCTATATCTATAGTTTCATGATGTCCATCAGTGAAAACCAAGTCGGCATGTTCAAGCGCATCAGCACCCTGAAGTTCAGACACTTGAGCATTGTGTATAACGGTAATTTTCTCGTTATTATAGACACGTTCTTGCAAAATCTTAGTAGCGCGAAGCACGTCACGACGAACTATCATATATACTTTCTGTGCAAGCGTAGATAGGTAGAGTACCTCGGCACAAGCAGTGTCGCCACCACCAACCACAGCAACAATTTTGCCTCGATAGAAAAAGCCATCGCATGTTGCACAAGCCGACACACCACGCCCAATAAAACGTTTCTCGCTTTCGATGCCCAAGTATCGAGCCGATGCTCCAGTAGCTATCACCACAACATCGTCGGTTACTACATCTGTATCGTCGATAGTAAGGCGAAAAGGTCGTTTGCTAACATCGATAGACGTCACTTGTCCGGTACGGATTTCAGCGCCAAACGATTCGGCTTGTTTACGCATATTATCCATAAGAGTGTATGTATCTATACCTTCCGGAAATCCTGGAAAATTCTCTATAGTTACAGTGGTAGTAAGCTGACCACCGGGCTGCATTCCTTCGTAAATAATTGGTTTCTTGCCTGCACGCGCTGCATATATTGCGGCCGTGTATCCTGCTGGTCCTGAGCCTATTATTATCATAATTATAAAATTATAAGTTATTATTTATGGCCGTAAAGATATATTTTGTGTGTAATTAAGCAGTATGTTGCCACAAAAAACGGCCAAAGGATCTCTTTAGTCAGTCGCACTGCCCTCTCCTACCTTATAGCCAATTCGCCACGCTAATCCTCAAAATACCCGAACTTTGAGGAAATAAATCCCGAAAGTCAGCCAACTTTGGGGATTTTACAATTGCCACTAAACTATCTCTACCTTCCAAAGTTTTTCGAAGAAATCTTTTATATATAGTTGATTTATAGGCACTAATACATCAAAAATCGGCAACTATACTGCGGATTTTCAATCATTTTGGGATGCAACTACGTGCATACATATATGCAAAGTGCATGGGTTCATGGGGGATTTACAATCCCCGACACTTGAACGCGATTTGTTTTAGACACATTGTAGAGACGCCACATTGTGACGTCTCTACAGACAACCAAATCTCGTGAAAATTTGTAATTCCCGACTGATGAATTGCGAATTGCAAATCCGCCTGAACTCCCCCCATCTAAAACGTTTTATTGCCTAAACAGTGAAATTATCGATTTCTAACTTTTAGCAGACATCAATAAATTTCTATTGTTTTTTAGGGCTTTTCAAATTTGGCAGCAGACCAGCTACTATACCCAATAAAGGCATGTATGCGCATACGTTGTACACGGTCTCAAGTCCAAACGTATCAGCCATATTACCTATAGCGGCGCTGGCAATGCCCGCTATACCAAAGGCAAGGCCGAAAAAGAGTCCCGAAACAAGACCAAGATTGTATGGCAGGAGCTCTTGTGCATAGAGCAGAATGGCAGGGAAAGCCGACGAAAGCATTAGTCCAGCACCAAAACTGAGAGCAATTGTGGTGTAGAGGTCAGCATAGGGCATGGCAAGGCTGAAAGGAGCTGTGCCAAGAATCGAAATCCATATTACATATTTACGCCCAATGCGGTCGCCTACGGGGCCACCGATGAGCGTGCCAATGGCTGTGGCGGCTAAGAAGATGAAGAGACACACTTGCGAATTGCGTATGCTTATTCCAAATTTTTCTATTAAGTAGAACGTGTAATAACTTGAAATACTGGCCATGTAGATGTATTTCGAGAATATCAGCACGAGCAAAATGCCAATAGTCAATATGGTAGTGCGGCGGCTAAGTGGCATAGATGTTTGCACCTTCATAGGTCGATGCTCCACTTTCATAGTATTCAGATAATGTGAAAACCATCGCTGTATGGGCATTGCCACTACAAATGCTATAAGTGCAAAAACAAGAAACCAAAGTATGTTTTGTCGGCCAAATGGAGCTACGATGAGCGCCACGAGTAACGGACCAACCGAACCGCCGATGTTGCCGCCAACTTGGAAAATAGATTGAGCCAAACCACGTTTCCCACCAGAAGCCAGCGAGGCTATTCGTGACGCCTCTGGGTGGATAATAGACGAACCTAAACCTATTATAAATACGGCTATAAATAGAACAGTTAAACTATTCGACCAAGCGAGCATTGTTATGCCAACAGAAGTGAGACTCATAGCCAACATCGGACACCACGATATGGGGTGCTTGTCGAAAAATAGTCCTACTATAGGTTGAAAAACCGATGCTGCCAACTGATATACAAGCGTTACAAGTCCGATTTGGGCAAACGATATGTCGAGATCCGATTTAATTATTGGGTACGAGGCCGTAAGCACCGATTGTAGCAGATCGTTTAGCAAATGCGAAAGACCAAGAGCCACAAGGATAGAAAGGGTTGCGTTAGAAGTCTTTATAGTCATTATATATGCTTAGTCAATTTTGAATTGTTAATTGTGAATTTTCAATTTTTATTTTTCAATTCTGAATTTCTTAGCCCATCCTTGTTTGTTCCAGCGATGAAGCATACATATTCCGCGGAAATTCTCGTCGAGAGCCATGCCGAGCCAGATGCCGCAGAGACCAAGACCGAAGGTTATTCCCAATACGTACGATACGCCCACCGAGATACCCCATACTGATAATGCGCCAAAAGCAACAGGGAAAATATAATCGCCTGCTGCGCGAAGGGCTTGTATGACAACCATATTCAGCGCACGGCCCACTTCGAGCACCACGTCGATCCACACAACGATGGCAGTGAGCATAAGTATCTCCTGATTATCAGTAAATAGCGAAATTATCGGGCGGGCAAAGGCGGCAATGAGTGCACCAACTATAATAGATACTATGATGGTCTCTTTCGTACATATAAGTGTTATGACGTTGGCGGCCTTCAATCTGCGTTCCCCTATTAAGTAACTAACTGATATACTGCAGCTTTGCGACACAGCAAACGTATAGAGATAAGTAATCATCACTATATTAGCTACGTAGGTACGCGCAATGAGAGCTTCGTTGCTTATCTGATTGATAAAGAACAAGATAACAATCTGCGCAGTGGCATAGGAGAGTTGTTCGCCAGCCGAAGGGAGACCTATTTTGAGCACCTCGCTAAGCTTCTTCCATTTGAACGGCAGCACGTCGGAGTGGTGAAATTGGCGCTTCATAACTATGCCGAAGAGCGAGAAAATAAGTATGCCAAGATATATCGAACGTGCAATGATAGTCGTAGTAGCAGCACCTGCTACGCCCATCTCGGGTGCGCCCCAATGTCCGTAAATAAATACGTAGTCGCCAATGATGTTCACCACGTTGACTACGGCTATGGAGAACATCGGGAATTTAGGGCGTTGCAAGCTGCGCAATATTGCCGAAATGGTCAGCGCAAGCGATTGTAGGAATGCAAATGCGCCGATAATCTTCATATATATTACGGCATCGTCGAAGAGTTCGGGGCGAATTTCCATGCTCGTAATTATGGATTCGGCATTGAGCCAGAGGATAAGGCTCACGGCAGCCCCAAAGAGCAAGTTGAAGGCTATGGATACCACTATTATGGCGCGAACCGAGAGGTCGTTGCGTTCGCCCATGTAGCGCGAAACGAGAACCGATGTACCCGTTGTAACCACACCAAAGAGCAAGAAAACAGTGTTGAGTATCTGGTTCACTGCACCCACTGCGCCCACAGCGTAGTCGGAGTAGCCACCGAGCATGAATGTGTCGCCTATGCCGAGCAGAATCATCAACGACGTCTCAACGAATATTGGCCATGTCAGTTTGCGCAATCGGCGACGTAGTAGCCCTTCTTTGTTTCGCTTCATCTGTTTGTCTGTAACAAAAACGAAAGTACGACTAAGAATGTATCTTAGTCGTACTTATGGTGATAATTTATAGAAGATTATCTTCTGTTGAGTTTCTTTTGCTGCTCTTTCATCATCTCTTCGTAGCGAGCCATGAAGCGCGATTTCTTTTGAGGCTTCTTCTTGTTAGCTTCCATCTTAGCCAAGATAGCTTTCTCGTCGATAGTGGCCTTAATCACTATAGTTTGTATTACGGTGATAAGTGTCGAAACGAAGTAGTAGTAGCAAAGACCGGCGGGGTAGTCGTTGAAGAAGAATAGCAACATCACAGGCATCATATACATCATCATCTTCATGCCAGGCATCTGTGCCGACGAGGCTTGCGACTGCATATTGAAGCGCGTATAAACTACGTTGGTGATGCACATGAGCAAGCAGAAGAGGCTCACGTGGTCGCCATAGAATGGAATAGAGAATGGCAAATCGAGTATTGAGTCATACGAAGCGAGGTCGTCGGCCCAAAGGAACGATTGTCCGCGTAGCTCAACAGCGGCAGGGAAGAAACGGAATGCTGCTATAAGTATAGGCATCTGAAGCAACATTGGCAAGCAGCCGCCCATCGGGTTGACGCCGGCGCGTTTGTAGAGTTTCATCGTCTCTTGCTGGCGCTCCATAGCTTTTTCGGCAGGAATGCGCTCGTTGATGGCGTCAACTTGAGGCTTCAGCACTCGCATCTTGGCTTGCGACTTGTAAGATGAGAATGTGAATGGGAAGATTATCACCTTTATTATTATGGTGAGTATCAATATGATAAGACCATAATTCACAAATGCCGATTCGAGGAATTTGAATACCGGAATGATGAAGTATTCGTTTATCCAACCGAAGATGCCCCATCCAAGTGGCAGAAGCTCCGTAAGGTCGAGGTCTTCGTAGCTCTCGAGCGTATAGAAGTAGTTTGGCAAGAAGAGAAACTTGAAGGCTGCCTTGTCATTGTCGAAGTTGAACTTCACGCCGAGGTTCGAGCTAACTTTCTTTATTATAGTATCGGTTGGCTCGCATGCTACAGACGAGAGTTGAGCGCCCGCGAACTTGTCTTCAGCAATAAATACCGAGCTGAAATACTGGTCTTTGTAAGCCACCCAGTCGATATTCATATTTACGTTGTCATCTTGATTGCCAGTGGTGCCGAGTTCTTCTACATCGCCATCGCTATAGCGGTAATAGATGCCCGACCACATGCCTTCCGACTTGTGGCTGCGCTCCAAAGCTGGCATATCAATCTTCCACGTGAGGTCGATGGCAGCGCTGCTTATATAGAGCTCATTACCAAGATTTTTGCTCTCGATAGAGAAATCTACGGCGTTGGTATTAGGATTCAACACATAGTGATACGTAAGAGCACCATCGCCAATAGCTACGCTGAGGTCGATAGCGGTTGCAGTGTCGCCAACGCTCTTGATGCCTTCAGTGGTGAAGTAGAGGTCGTTGGTGTAGAACGAGCGATTTTTATGCGTAAACTGAAAACCAAATTCGTTGGTGCTACCATCGAAGAGTTTCAGAGCCTTGTCGCCGTATGCAGTGTAGTCTTTCAACTCGGCCGAGTAGATACGCGCGCCTTTGTTGCTAACTACTATGCTGATAAGGTCGTTTTGTAAGGTGTAGAACTGCTCCGAGCCCTCTACGAAGTCGGCAAGTTGGCCATATTTAGCAACTTTGGCAGCAGCTACAGCAGCACTATCGGCAGCATCAACAACGGCAGTTTCGCTTTGTGCCGTTTGCAATGCGCGAAGACTATCGGCTTTTAGCTTCTGCACTTGAGCTATCGAGTCGTGGTATGCTTGCCAACGTGCGCGATCTGCCTCGCTTGGACGGTTAAGATATTGGAAACCAATAAGTACGGCTACTATCAGCAGCAAACCAATAAATGTTCTTTTATCCATCTGTTTATGGGTGGGTATTGTATATATAAATATTTACACTTCAGTTCGTTAGCCTTTTATCGCAGCTTTGATGAACGACAAGAAAAGCGGATGTGGCTTGAGCACGGTGCTGCTATATTCTGGGTGGAACTGGCAAGCTACATACCATTTAAGTGTAGGTATCTCCATAATCTCCACAAGACCCGTTTCGGGGTTCGTACCAGAAGCTATCATGCCTGCTTTCTCGAAGTCTTCGAGATATTTGCTATTGTATTCATAGCGATGGCGGTGGCGTTCGCGAACAATCTCTTTGCCGTATATCTCGTAAGCTTTGGTGCCTTTCTTGAGTTTACATTCATAACCGCCAAGACGCATCGTTCCGCCTTTGTTGGTTATGTTTTTCTGACTCTCCATAAGGTCGATAACTGGGTATGGCGTTGCGTGATCCATCTCCGACGAGTTTGCACCTTCGAAATGGAGCACGTTGCGAGCAAATTCTACCACAGCCATCTGCATACCTAAGCAAATGCCGAGGAATGGTATGTCGTGTTCGCGTGCATATTGAACAGCCAAAATTTTGCCTTCTATTCCTCGCTGTCCAAAGCCTGGTGCTACGATGATACCATTCAAACCGTTGAGCTTTTCTGCAATATTTTCGGCATTAAGGCTCTCTGAATGAATAAGTTGAAGATCGGCTTTTCTGTCATTATAAGTAGCAGCATGGTTCACTGCTTCGATGATAGATTTGTAGGCATCTGGCAATTCTACATATTTACCCACAAGACCAATCTTAACCTTCTTGGTAGAGCTCTTTAGTTTGTCGAGGAAGTGAATCCAACTTGTCATGTCGGGTTCGTTCTTCATTGGCAATTGAAGTTTACGAATAGCTATCTCGTCGAGGTGTTGCTTCTGCATAAGTATAGGCACTTCGTAGATGCTACTTACGTCAACCGATTGCACTACTGCTTGTGGTTCAACGTTGCAGAAACGAGCCACTTTGGTGCGAAGCTCTTCGCTGAGATCGTGTTCCGAACGAAGTACCAAAACGTCTGGCTGAATACCTTCTTCTTGGAGTGCCTTTACAGAGTGCTGTGTAGGCTTGGTTTTCAGCTCTTTAGATGCTTGTAAGTATGGCACCAAAGTAAGGTGTATAAACATAGCCTTGTATCCGAGCTCCCATTTGAGCTGGCGCACAGCTTCGATGAATGGAAGGCTCTCGATGTCGCCTACCGTACCACCAATTTCGGTAATAACTACGTCGAATTTATGGCGCGTGCCCATCAACAAAATGTTGCGCTTGATTTCGTCGGTGATGTGCGGCACAATTTGCACCGTCTTGCCGAGGTAGTCGCCTTTGCGCTCTTTGGTGATGACGTTCTTATAAATACGACCAGTGGTAACGTTGTTGTCTTGCGAAGTGGCGATATTGAGGAAACGTTCGTAGTGACCGAGGTCGAGGTCGGTTTCAGCGCCATCGTCGGTGACGTAGCATTCGCCGTGTTCGTAAGGGTTGAGCGTGCCCGGATCTATATTAAGATATGGGTCGAGTTTTTGTATCGTTACGTTATAGCCGCGCGATTGCAGCAGTTTTGCCAACGATGCCGAGATGATTCCTTTGCCCAACGATGATGCTACACCGCCAGTAACGAATACATATCTCGTTTCAATTGCTTGTTCTTTATTTGTTTCCATATTCTTTTATCGTAGCTCAGCTCCGAGCTCTTTTTTCATTACGTTTATCAACTGTTCCATCACTTTCTCTATCTGCTTGTCGTTGAGAGTCTTTTCAGCATCGCGAAGTATGAAACTTACGGCGTAGGACTTCTTGCCAGCAGGTAGATTCTTGCCTTCGTAGACGTCGAAGAGCGAAACGCCTTTGAGCAGTTTCTTCTCGGTGCGCTGCGCAAGGCTGCGTATTTGTGCGAAAGTCACCGTCTTATCTATAAGCATAGAGAGGTCGCGGCGAACTTCCGGATATTTAGGCAACTCGCTGAATAGTATCTTGTTATGCTTAGCGCACTTATCCATAATTACTGGCATGTGCAATTCGGCATAATATACAGGAGTATCAATATCGAACTGCTTGAGTATGTTGCTATTAACTACGCCAAACTCACCGAGCGATTTGCTCTTGTCGATGGTGAGCGTGATGCCATCGGAGAAGATGTCGCTTTGCAATGGCAACTCCTCAATAGAATCGAAACGGATTCCAAGACGACGAATGATATTCAGAACCGACGTCTTGAGGTCGTAGAAACTTGACTGACGCGCCGGAGTGTTCCAGTTTGGCTCTTCAGAAAGGCCCGTCATAAGCAGCATTAAGCGTTGCTCGCTTTTATAATTATCGAGCACTGTTTTGTCGCCGCCTTTGAACGAGTGGCAATTGCCTATTTCAAATAGGCGTAGGTTAGCATTTCTGTGGTTACGATTGAGGCGAACCGATTCGAGCGCACCAAAAAGTAATGTCTGACGAAGCGTGTTGAGGTCGGAACTGAGCGGATTCACAAGTTCAATGTTTGCCTCGCTCGGATATGTCGTGAGACCATTGTAGTATGCGCCACGCGTTAGGGTGTTGCACATAATCTCGTTGAAACCTTCGCTGCTAAGTTGAGCGCCAATCACGTTGAGCACGTGCGTTGGGTCGGGTTTCGGTGCATATACTATAGTAGAATGAACGTCGGAAGGCACTTCAACATTGTCGTAACCGAAGATGCGGAGAACATCTTCTACGACATCGGCTTCGCGTGTTACATCGACGCGGTAACGAGGTACGAGGAGTGTCATCTTGTCGCCGTCGTCACTCTTGATTTCCATCTCGAGACCTTTCAAGATTTGCTTGAGTACGGTCTCTTCAATCTCTCTACCTATGAGGCTAAACATTCTCTTGCGACTAACTTCAACCTCGAACGGTGCAACTGGATTAGGATAAATATCTACGATGTCCGACGAAATTTCGCCACCAGCAACCTCTTTGATGAGCATTGCCGCGCGCTTGAGTGCGTAAATAGTTATGTTAGGGTCGGTGCCGCGCTCGTAGCGGAACGAAGCATCGGTAGACAACTGCTGACGACGTGCTGTCTTACGTATATTTACTGGGTTGAACCATGCGCTTTCGAGGAAAATCTTTGTGGTCGAGTCGCTCACGCCGCTATCCAAGCCGCCAAATACGCCTGCAAGGCACATTGGCTCTTCCGCGTTGCAGATGAGTAGATCGTCGTTGTGGAGCTCGCGTTCTTTACCGTCGAGAGTGGTGAATTTCTTGCCACCGAGACCAGTGCGAACATGTATTTCGTTGCCTTTTATCTTGTCACCATCGAATGCGTGAAGTGGCTGACCAACTGCCATAAGTATGTAGTTAGTAACGTCAACAACGTTGTTGATAGGGTTCAAACCTATAGCTTTCAAGCGTTTCTGAAGCCATTCGGGAGAAGGCGCAATCTTGACACCGCTAATAGTTACGCCGCAATAGCGCATACAAGCGTTTTGATTTTCTACCGAAACTTTTACCTCGTATGATTTATTGTCGGTTTTGAAATCGTCAACCGAAGGACGCGAAAGAGTCGCGGGTTTGTCGGTTATGCCAAGGGCAGCGGCTAAGTCGCGAGCTACACCGTAGTGCGAAGCAGCATCAACGCGGTTTGGCGTGATGTCGACTTCGATGAGCGTGTCGTTTTCTATGTTGTAATATTCGGCCGCTGGAGTTCCAACTTTCACGTCGGCTGGCAAAACTATAATGCCATCGTGGCTTGTGCCGATACCTATTTCGTCTTCGGCGCATATCATACCATTAGAAGGCACTCCGCGCAGTTTAGCTGGTTTAATCTTGAACTCTTGGTCGCCATCGTAAAGCACCGTACCTATAGTAGCTATTATAACTTTTTGCCCTGCAGCCACATTGGGCGCACCACAAACTATGTCGAGAGGTTCGCCTGCTCCTACATCAACCGTAGTTACATGCATGTGGTCTGAATTTGGGTGTGGCACGCAAGTAAGCACTTCGCCTACTACAAGGCCTTTCAGTCCACCTTTTATACTTTGTACCTCCGATACGCTGTCTACCTCCAAACCAATCTTTGTGAGTAGCTCAGCAACTGCATCTGCACTGATAGTCAGGTTGATATACTGCTTCAACCAGTTGTATGATATGTTCATTTCTAATTAGATATATCTTATTCAAAAAAACGCGCAAAGTTAACTTTTACATTGTCAATTGGCAATTACGTTTTTAGTTACGTTTCTATGTATGAAATTTTTCTTCTCTACCATCACTATTATACCTATGTACATAAGTACGAACGCTGCACGGAACGCCACATTTACCCACATGATTTCAAATGTAACTCGTTCATATACAGCATAAATAGCCGCAGTTAATAGTACATAGCCGCCAATTGCTTTCAGAGGATATTTTATAGGATAATATTTCTGACCAATGAAATACGACAGCAGCATAGCTATGCCATAGCCACAGAAACCCGCCCATGCGCACGCTACAAAACCGTAGATAGGCACGAAAATTACGTTTATAGCTATAAGTACAACGCAACCAATGCCAGAGAAATATGCGCCCCAAATGGTTCGGTCGGTCAATTTGTACCAAAACGATAGGTTGAAGTAGATACCCATCATTATCTCGGCTGCCATAACTATAGGTATGACGTGCAAACCGCTCCAATAGTCTTCTCCGATGATGAATTTCAGTATGTCGATGCCGGCCATCACGGCGAGGAATGCCAGCAGCGTAAATATAACGAAGTAGCGCATTGCCTTGGCATATGTATCGCGGCTGTCGGAATCTTTGCTTTTGCCGAAGACGAAGGGCTCGTAGGCGTAGCGGAAGGCTTGCGTAATCATAGCCATAATCATAGCCACCTTGGTGCATGCGCTATAAACAGCCAACTGACCGAGCGGATTGGCATCGGTGCTGATTTTGGGAAAGAGAATCTTATCGGCCGTTTGGTTGAGTATGCCAGCAACGCCAAGCACAAGTATAGGCCAGCTATACTGCAACATTCGACGCATCAGCTGCACATCGAAATGCCACTTAACGCTGCGCAACTCTGGCACGAAGAACACTGTCATAAATACCGTGCAAACTACGTTTAGCGTGAACACATATCCAACGCCAACATTCGGGTCGTAGATGGTGCCAACCAAGTCGGGATACTTAGTGTATAGATATGGCAACGTAACGAAATACAGAAGGTTGAGCCCGATGTTGAGTGTAATAAATAGCAGTTTGAGCGCTGCGAATTTTATCGGGCGTTTTTGGTAGCGTAGGTATGCAAATAGAATAGCTTGAAACGCGTCTACTGCCACACATATAGCCATCTGACCGACGTACCACGGATGCTCGGCATAGTCCAACGCTGCTGAAATGGGCTGGAGCAACGACAATACCAATATTACGAACAGCAACGCAACGCCGCCCACCGCAATGAGCGTAGTAGATAGCACATCGGACGGTTTTTCGTCCTCCTTGTTGCTGAAGCGGAAAAAGGTGGTCTCCATGCCGAACGTGAGCAGCACCATGACCAATGCCACGTAGCTATATATATTGGTAACGATGCCGTAGCCGCCACTTTCGGCCGACAGTTTGGCTGTGTAGAGAGGAACGAGTAAATAGTTCAGAAAACGACCGACAATGCTACTCAAACCGTAGATTGCGGTATCCTTGGCTAAAGATTTTAGACTTGCCATTGTATCAATAGTGAATTTTCGGGTGCGAAATTACTACTTGAAAATTGAGAAATGGCAATTTTATTTAGTTCCTATCCGCAGCTTCTCGTACATCTCGAACAGCCGCGCCACAATCTCTTGCTCCGATAATGATGCCTCGAAACCGTATGCCGCCATAACAGCTTTATCGTTTTCGCGATGGGCACGGCGGAGTTCTGGCGGCATTGCCACCTCATCATACAAATCGGCAAGGCTCGACTCTGGAAACAACGAACGCGCATCTAAAATCGCTTGGGCGGTCTTTTCTATTCGTGCTTTTTGCTCGTCTGTCGGATTGCACCAAGGGAAATTGTTATAGACAACCGCGTTAGAATATCTATAACGCATCTCCAAGCGTCCACATACTGCTCGCATCCAAGCCATGTGAACAGATGAGGTTAATACACCAAAATGATATAGATTGGCATTGGGAACAATATATACGAGATTACTTGCAACCACATTACAATGAAGGAAACCCATTGGAATGTATTCTCTTTTTTCTGAAGAAACACCAGGAACAAGTAAATAATCTCCATTTTCAGGCTGCGAATCAAAAAAGAAAAGGTGAGGAATATCGGCTTTTTCTCGAGTTGGTGCGGCGGTGCTTTCGGAACGCAACTTGCGAACATTTGTAACTCTTCGGTATAATTCAGGACTGTTTTTTATTTCATTAGGAGTTGCATGTTTAAGCCATAGGCAAAATCTTATTTTTTTATTTATAAATTCTTGAGAGCCTAAAAACACACGAATAAATTTCTCTAAGTTAGGCTCTTTCGATAGAATTTCATTCTTTTCGTTTTCTAATAAAATGAAGTTGCCACCATCATTAGGCATACTGCCGAAGGTCATTTCTGGTACATCGCAAATAGGCTCCGTCCTGTTATCAATAAATACATTTTTAGCATCAATCAAATATGGATTTATGTTATGTGCATTTATGATAGTGCCATCGGCATTGAAAATGCGGCGTGATTGTAGAGACGTTGCGCGCAACGTCTCTTCATTTGCACATGAAAATCCCACAATAACGCAATGCACATGCGCCTTTTGATTCGATTCGCTGTCCCAACGGAATGTGCGCCACGCAAAATCTATTTGTACACCATAATTTTCGTACAAAGGTTTCCATAATGCTGCAACAGCTTGTCCTTGACATACAGAATTGGTTGAAACGAGTGCTGCCTGCGTTTTATTCCCTTGCAACAATTCAATTGCTTTTTTATACCAACAACACACATAGTCCATATTCCCTATGTTCTTCCATTTCTTACCAAAGACAGAAATCATATCTTCTTTCTGTGCAGAAGACATCATTTTCCCACCCACAAACGGCGGATTGCCAATAATATAATCGTACTCGTGTCGTTCGCCGTCTGTTTGGGTGGTGAAGCCGCTGAAAAGGCCTTCGGTTGGTGCGCTATCGGCGTCGATGGGTTGCAGCGTCGCCCAATCGGTGCGCAAGGCGTTGCCCTCAACGATGTATGCGTTTGTTTTGAGCGGCAAAAAATTGAGGTTCATGCCGAGAATTTTCTCCGTTTCCTCCATCATCTGACTTTCGGCAATCCACAGCGCCGTTTTTGCCACCGTCACGGCAAAGTCGTTTATCTCTATGCCGTAGAACTGACTGATTTTCACGTGAATAAAATCCTCGAAACCAATCACCTTTTCGCCTTTGTTGAGCGTAGAAATCACCTTGTTTTCAAGTCGGCGCAGCGATAAGTATGTCTCCGTCAGGAAGTTGCCGCTGCCGCACGCTGGGTCGAGGATTTTTAGGCTGCCGAGTTTTTGCTGAAAATCAATCAATTGCTGCCGCAGAGTCGAGGCTCGCCGCGTCTCTACAATCGTCTGATATTCAGCATTCAATTCGTCCATAAATAGCGGGTCGATGACCTTGTGAATATTGGCTACCGAAGTGTAGTGCATACCACCTTCGCGGCGCGTCTTTTGGTTGAGCGTGCTCTCGAACACTGCGCCGAAGATGGTTGGCGAGATATCCGACCAGTTGAACGGTGCGCAGTGGTTGCAAATGACGTCGAGTATCTCGGGCGTAAAGTGCGGAATTTCAATCTGTTCGTCGCGAAATAGTCCGCCATTGACGTATGGAAACGGCTTCAACTTCTCGTCGTACTTATCGCGCTGAGTCTCAGGCGTATCGAGGGCTTTGAAGAGCTTTATTATTCCATCGCGCAGATTCTCCACGGCAAACGTGCGCAGGTAATCTTCAAAGGCCGTTCGCGTGGAAAACAACCCAGCATCTTCGGCATACAGGCAGAATACCAATCTGACACACAAGATGTTAAGCGAGCGCAGACTACTCTCGTCGGGATTTATATATTGCTTGATGAGCGCGTCGTAGAGTTTGCCGACAAGCACGCCGGCTTGCAACGAAAGTTCCTCCTCGCGGCGCAGATAGTCGTGCTTAGCGTCGGCAAGAAATTGCAGGCGGTAGTACTCTTTTTCAAGATTCTTCAGAAAGATTTGTTCGGGTTCAGCGCCTGGTTTTTCGAGGTCGTAGACGAGAAACTCCTGAAAGTTGCAGACCACAATCCAACGCGGGCGCAGCGAGTTTGGCATCTCGTCGGCGTAGCGTTTTGCCTGCTGATATGGCGTCAGCGTCGAGCCGTCGCTCTGTTCGTAGGCACGATGAAGGTCGATTTTTGCGCCTTTTTGTTCAATCAGCGTTTTGGTGTCGGGTAAATATGCATCGATAAAGGATGTGTGCGAGAGTTTTACGCGTTTCTCGAACTCGATGTATTTTGTAGGATTCTCAATGCCTAAAACTTCGCTAAGCAACTGAATCCAAAAGCGTTGCGTCTCCTGCTTTTCGTCGCCTTTGTCTGCCCAAAATGCGGCAAACTCAGCGGCAGCAGTTTGTTGTTGCTGTGGTGTCATCTGCGCTACGTATAGGCGCTCGTTTATCTGCTTTCGGCTGACGGACAATCGATTAGGGCAAAAAGAAAGTGGACTTGAACAATATCCACAATCCTAAGGCCCTGAGACTGCCCGTTCAAACAGATAAGTCAAGCCCACGCATACGCGCAGGCATTCACTGACTTATTCGAGTTTGAACTATCTAAAATTTCTCAGGTTTTAGGATGATACCGAATAATAAGTAAACGCTTGGTTTATAATATGTTATACTAACCGTATTTCTCTATATTTCGTCAATATTTAGTGGTTATGTTACTATTTTGTTATTTCTAACGTTCTTCAATCTCGTCAGTTTGCAGCAGCACGTCAATCTTGTTTTGTTCGAGCAGCGCAACGGATTTCGAGCAGATGTTGTCCGTACATATTAGGCTCACCTTCGTTTGTGGATCGACGGCTTGTATTTTCTTGGCTATCTCCACAAAATTTTTGGCATCGTCCACGAGCAGACGGCGTTTCACAATCTTCACTATGGCTATGTGGTTCTCGCCAATATATTCCAGCAGCGTTCGTTTGTCTACGCCGTATCGCTCTGATAATGACTGCAATTGCATATTCGTAAGTATTTTATAGAGTCATCACGCCCGGCACTTCCATAGCCATGCCCGTGACGCGCGTAACCATTTCGGCGGCAGGAGCCATGCAGATGTGCGTAAGTGCCAAGTATTTACCATTTTTGCTAAGTCGAGCGCTGCGCTGTCCATCGGTCGGGAGCACCATCTCTACTTGCTTTATGGTGAAGCCATCGTTAGGCATAATGAATTTGAAAGCGTATTTCTGCGGCCATTTTTCGCGTTCAAGTTGGTTGCGCAGTTTCACGAGAGCTTGTTCTTGTTCTATTGTCATTTTTCTTGGGGCGTATTAATAATACAATGTTGTGTTCACTAAGCGCCAACGCTCTTGTTCCCACATATATTCTTCTATTTTCTTTATGTTGCCTTGAGCATCGTAGATATATACATATTTACCTTGGAAAAAGAGTTTCCAGTCGCGCGAGAAGATGTCCCACTGCGAGGTCTTTTCGCCTATTTTGTTGCCCAGTTTGTCATACTCATACGTATTGCACGTCATGTTCTCCCAGTCGGAATCGTGGAAACTCCAGCGGCGACGAAGTTCTTTGGCAACCTTGCCAACTTTGTTGTATTCAAACTCTTCGTTCACAACGCCTTTCCACTTGCCGCGGTTGTAGTCCCAATCGAGACGAACATTGCTGATGCGGTTGCCGTTGGCGTCGAATTTTTCGCTGATGTTGCTTACGTCTTCCCAAACATCGTTGTGCTTAGCATCGTAGCCAATCCAACGGTAGCGGACGTCCGTGACTTTGTTGCCCAACTCGTCATACGTAATATCCGAGCGTTCTTGGCTGTCAATCAACCACTTATTTATTCTCCACGACTCATTGCGCGTAGCTATTTCGGCTCCATGGCTGTTGCGACGTGTGGTTACGCGCTCGGCATTTTGCCATTTGCTATTGCAATCAATCAGCATCATGGTTTTCTCTTCGGTGGTGACGCCAGCTTCGGTTGCGTATGTATACTCGTATTTTTCATATTGATACCACTGATCATCTTGACCGATGCTCTTTAGTATAGTTACAATATGCTTATTATCAGCATCGTATGTATAATCTTCCTTGAGATAGTATTCCCAGTCGTGACCATCGCAATTGCTTTCTATTTTTTGGATTAGGTTGCCGTTAGCATCGTATTCATACTGAGTACGTTCGGCGTATTTCCAATCTTGTTTTTCTTCGTCCCATAAATACTTATACACACAAGCCTCGCGACCTTCGGCATCGTATTCCGTAGTCGAGCGTTGTTCGCCGAACCAAACCGAACGTTGAACATTCCACCGGCGAGAGTCGAGGTCGAGCAGGCGACCTTGAGCATCGTAGGTGCTGCGTTTGTCGACGGTAGGCTGCCAATCGCCTTTGGCATTATCCCAAAGCGCGGTGATGCTGCGTGTGCAATTGCCGGCTGCGTCGTATTCCCATTGTTCGAAGCTAATGCCAAACCATGTCTGGCTTTTCTTGTTGTATATATAACTTTTGGACGACAACTCGCGACCAGCATCGTCGTACGTAAAGAAAGATTTCTTTATCTGTTGCCCATTCGCATTTTCAACCACAATGCTATCACAAAGTTGCTTCGCCTGACCTGTAGCCACTACGGCATAGGCAAGCAACGACACTGAAGATAAGCACTTTAGCAGATTCATAATAGACCCCCTCATTGATATAATGACTCTCAAATGTAGAAATAATTATGTATTAAACCACTTTTCAAGTTTTTGTTAATCTGCTGATGCCAATAATTACGTATTATGCATTATACCAGTTTTCCAATTCGCGATTGAACTCTTGCTTAGTAAGCGTTCGCCACTGCTTCACCTGTTCGGTGATGTCGACTACTTCAAACTCTACTCGGCGTTTTTTTGTTATAAGCGCCCAGCCTGTTATTATCTGTAATAGACTCAATAGCAACAACTTAACTATCGACGGAGTAGCACGTTTGCCATATCGGCTCCAACTGCTGCCCCACAAGCCGCGCGCTCTAATAGCTATTACGTGAGTTTGCTCGGGGAGGCATTGCGCGGTCGAATATGCAAGATGTCTGTTGCCAATCTGCTCCGAGCCATCAAGTGTGATATGCCCCGACGGATAGAAGAGTATGTTGCTGCCTTCGTTGAGCGCATCGACGATGATGCCATCGAGTGCGCGAACTTTATCTACGTCTGTACGAGTGCGCGACAAGGCAAGATCTGGCACTGCTACGGCGTTGAAAAGCGAAAGCACATGCCCCACCACGGGAATGTGGAAATAGCCATCGTCTACAAGCGGACGGAGCGGCACGTTGTAGAACTCGGCGTAGAGCATCATAGGATCGATAACGGCTTGATGCTGAGGCCATATAAGCATATTACCATCGGACTTGGTGATGAGTTCTTTGTTGCTAATATGTACGTCGTAGTGCAAATGCATCATTGTGCGTCCGAAATAGCACGTCACTGTGCGATAGCAGAAGACGAAAATAGTCGGAGCTATTATAAATACTATGCCTATAAGCAAGAACACATAGCGAGACGGCAGGAATTGCAGCACGAGAATGTTGGTGGCCGAAGCGAGAAATATATATACGAACGAAATCTGGTTGAAATATGCCAGCACAGCCCCCAGCTCCGATGTGTCTACACGTTTCTGAATTTCGGCATCGAGAGGAATTTTGAAGAGTCCGCCTACAAATGCTACAAGTGTCACTGTTATGCTTGTGGCCACAGCGCCCATACGTACGGCAAAGAGCACTATCATAAGTATGCCAAGAAACCAGCCGAGCATAGGCACCCAGCCAAGCAAGAAGTGCCGGCGATCAATCTTTCCGCCAAGCACACAACCTACGCTGATGCCAATAGCCATAAGCGCCAAGAGATAACCAATCTGCATATTGCTCATGCCAAGTTCGTCGGCGCAGTAGAGCACAAGCAGCGTCTGCAGCGATGCCGAAAGCCACCAGAAGAGCGAGAGCGTGTGTATGACGGCATGTAAGCCCTTGTATTTACTGACGAGCTGGGTGGTTTGTTTTAGAAATTTGAACACTCGTGCCGACGTCTCCACTACCTCTTTCTCCTCCTTCACGCGCAGCACAAACGAGAATACAATGCCAAGTACAGCAAGCGAAATGAGCGCTGCCACATGCACGGCAAACCCAGCCTTGTCCGCCAATACCGACGCCGCTACCGTGCCGATGAGCATACCTAAGAACGATATGGCCTCCATGCCGCCCATACCTTCCGACACACCTTCTACGCCACCGATGTCTTTTATCAAGCCATACTTAGAGGGCGAATAGAGCGCACTCTGAAAGCCCATAAGTAGCACCGCAGCGAGCGCCACAACTACGTTTTGCGTGGCAAAACCAACCACCGCAACAGCCATAATGGGCAATTCGCAGATCTTGGCTATGCGCACAACCTTCAGCTTCTTGCAAAACTGCGGAAGTTTGCCAGCCAAAGGCGAAAAAACAAGGTATGGAAAGACGAGAATTCCCGCCGTGGCATTCACAATCAGCGCGCGCCATTCGACATCGACCCACAACGAAGCGATGTAGATGACGAGCATCTTGAGCAAATTGTCGTTCATCACGCCGCAGAAATTAGTGGCGTAGAGCGTAGCAAATTGTTTCTTAGTATTCATAATGGAATCTCAATTTTTCTTCTTCTCCGGCTCCATGTGTAGGCTGACGTGCGTAGAAGCACCGAAGCGCTCTTTCATGCCACGTTCTATCTCGGTGGCACGGTCGTGGGCTTCGCGGAGAGTTAGGTCGCCATTCATACGTATATGCAATTCTATAGCTATGCGGTTGCCAATGCGACGCGTACGCAGATTGTGTGGCTCACTAACGTCAGGGAAACTCTGTACAATATCAATAATCTCGCGCTCGGTATCTTCGGGCAACGAACATTCGGTGAGTTCATTCATGCTGGTGCGTAGCAACTCTACGGCAACCTTCACAAGCATAGCGCCAACGGCAACCGAAGCTATCGGGTCGAGCACCGTCCAGCGATGCCCAAGAAATATTGCACCGCCAATGCCTATTGTTGCGCCTATCGACGAAAGCGCATCGCTGCGGTGATGCCACGCATTGGCTATGAGCGCCTGCGACGCAAGTTTTTTGCCTCGAATAACCGTATATCGATATATAGCCTCCTTGCTCACTATGGATAGCAACGCTGCCCACAACGCAAGCCAGCCTGGCGATTCGAGCTCTTCGCCACTCGCCCATGCCGCTATCTTCAGCGCACCCGACACAATGATTATTGTAGCCGCCGCTACAAGCGCCAATCCCACAAGAAACGACGCTATTGTCTCGTATTTACCATGGCCATAGTCGTGCGACTCGTCTTGCGGTTTGGCACTAATGCGCACAAAAACTATCACTATTATGTCGGTGATAAAATCCGACAACGAATGCACCGCATCGGCAATCATGGCAGAGCTATGCCCCACTATGCCTGCAATGAACTTGAGCGTCAGCAACGCCACGTTTACAGCACTGCCCACAAACGTCACTCGATAAATTTCTTCTTCTCGGGTCATCTCTTTATAGATATATAACCATAAACAAAATTATGCTACTTATATTTACGACATCAACAACAGAGCAATATTTCATACATACGGTATACACAACTAACTAATAGACAACAAATATGATCGATCAGATTATTGCATTCAATAAGACATTCGTCGCGGCTAAAGGCTACGAGAAGTATCTCACCGATAAATACCCCGACAAAAAATTGGCTGTGCTCTCGTGCATGGACACCCGCCTCACGGAACTTCTGCCTGCTGCTCTCGGACTGAAAAACGGCGATGCTAAGATTATAAAAAACGCTGGCGGCTTGGTCATCTCGGCATTCGACTCTGCCATGCGTAGCCTCATTGTAGCCATCTATGAACTTGGCGTTGAAGAGATTATGGTGGTAGCACATTCGCACTGCGGAGCTTGCCACATGAGTTACGACCATTTTCACCACGCAATGATTGCTCGCGGCGTGACCGACCAAACGCTCGACACCATTCGCAAATGCGGCATCGACCTCAACCAGTGGCTCGAAGGTTTCAAAGATACGCCCGAATCGGTGCGCCGAACGGTGGAGACCATCAAGACTCATCCACTTGTGCCTCAAGACATTACTGTGCGCGGTTTTATTATTGATTCCGAAACTGGCGAACTCGAAGAAATCACGAAGTAGTTATGAGTTACGAGTTATGAATTACGAGGGACACAAGAAACGCAGATAATCAGTTTTATCAGCGTTCCCAAAACTCGTAACTCTTAATTTGAAGCTCGGAACTAATTCTATCCACATTCAAAAACTCGTAATTAGCAACAGTTTTATCGTTTTTTTACAATAATCGCGTTCGATAAAGAACGATTTTTGATAGCGCTTGCATATTCAATAAGACATTGATAGACAACAGAGCAATCCTTACAAACAACTCATAAACAATAGGCCGATGGATAATTTTGAGGAATATTTACACAACGTTTTGCGCGAGCATCTGCTTTCTGAGAACAATATTGATGAACATTGGCCCGAATGCCCCGACATCGAAGAGAAATGGGAAGAGATAGCCAATGCTTACATTCCTGATGGCATTCGCGAATTTAGCGCTTACCCCACAGCCTCGCTTGGTTGGGCTATGTACATAAGTATGGCCATGACCCAATACTGGGACGAAGAGTGGGAAATCTACTCCAAGGTTGACAACCTATACATCTACCTCCGCGACAAGCGTGGCTACGACTGCATGGACGAATATATCCGCGAAGAAGTGCTGTCGCTCAAAGGTTTAGAGGAATACAAACGTATTGAACACATCGTGGGTACTTGTGCTTCGATAGCCTACAGCGCATTGACGCGCGCCAAGTTTGAACCCGGCACCAAAGAGGCTTTCGATGCATACATAGCGTGCCTCCACCAACTCTACCTCATGGGCAACGCCGTGCAACTGAAACGCATGGGCTACCACATGAGCGCATTATAGACATAACTATTTACAGATGAAAGAATTAACCCTCACAGAAATCTTCATCATATATATAGCCATCATCAACGTGGTGGCTTTTGTTATGTATGGCGTGGACAAATGGAAAGCCAAACATGCAAAATGGCGCACGTCCGAAGCAGCACTGATATTCGTAGCTATATTGGGCGGCAGCATCGGTGCATTGGCTGGAATGGTTGTTTGGCGGCACAAAACGCAGCACGCAAAATTCAAGTTCGGCATACCTCTAATACTTATAATTCAGATAGTTGCGCTATTATTTACGTCGTGCAAAGCAGAACAACAAGTAGCTATAGCAACGCCAAGCCGAAAAGTACAAGAGCATTCGCCTTCCGTATTTATAGTTACATACGACAAAGAGGTTGGTAAAGAGCCACTTACGAAAGCTATAGAGGCTTATGGCGCAGAGATTATTTATGACTACAACATAATTACTGGCATGGCACTCAAGAAACCCGCAAAACGTACACTCGAGGAGGCAATGGAGTATTTCCGCGCGGTGGAAGGTGTGGTTTCTGTGGAATACGACTATATTTATCGGCTAACAGACCCAGTAAAACCAGATTTACAAATAAGATGACTCCCGACAAAGATCCAATGGGCAGAGCCATTGCAGAATATCATAAAAATGGCAAAGCCGCCCGACTACGCGTATTCTCGCCAGAATTTGACGAAGACGAGATTCCTGTGAAGACACTTTTTCGTACGTACAAAGAGATGCCCAAACTCGAGCGCCGCGCCTTGGATATGGCACGCGGCAAAGTTCTCGATGTTGGTGCAGGTTCGGGTTGCCACACACTGGCTTTGCAAGAGAAAGGTCTCGACGTGACGGCCATCGACATTTCGCCTCTTTCTGTGGCTACGATGCGCGAACGCGGCGTGAAATGCGTCTTCGAGCAAGATTTCTTCGCACTCGATGGACGCTTCGACACCATATATATGCTTATGAACGGCATTGGCATTGTGGGCAGACTCGAACGCATGGCATCGTTTTTCAAGCAACTCGACAACATCTTAGCCGACGGCGGTCAGCTACTTTGCGACTCGTCGGATATTTGCTATGTATATGAAGACGAAGATGGTGTGATAGAGTTGCCAAGCGTTGGCTACTACGGCGAACTGACGTACCAAATGCAATATAAAGAGACGCAAGGCGATTCGTTTCCGTGGATATATATCGATGCCGACACGCTAACGCAAGTGGCAAATGCCAACGGATACAATGTGGAAATCATTCTCGAAGGCGAACACTACGACTATTTGGCACGCATAACCAAGAAAAAATAAGAGCACAGACATGGCATCTGTGCTCCGTTGAGAGAAGGGAATGTGTACTTCGTATCTATAGTTTGAAAATATCTACAGCGCTATTCATCTTGTCGGCGGTTTGCGAAAGTTCTTGCGCTTTTGCGGCAATCTCTTCGGCATTGGCAGCGGTCTCTTGCGTCACCTTGTTGAGCGAGCTCACTGCAATATTTATTTGGTCGGCGCCGATACCTTGCTCCTGACTACTTGCAGCAATCTCCTTCAGCATCTCCGAAACCTTATGAAGTTGCGGCATTACGTCGTCGAGGAGTTGGTTGATATTCTCCACGCCCGAAATGGCCTTCGTAGCCGAATTTGAAACATCTTGCGCCGTAACACGCGTTTGCTCTGCCAATCGACCGACCTCCTTGGCAACCACAGCAAAGCCTTTACCCATACTGCCTGCGCGTGCAGCCTCCACCGATGCGTTCAAACTGAGGATATTCGTCTGATTCACCAATCCGTGTATAGCTCGAATAGATTCGGAAATCTTCTGGGCATCGTGCATATTTTCAGTTGCCGAATCGCCAATAGACTGTACAGATTGGTCGGCAACGCCCATCATTTTATCAGTATTTACAGCATTTTCGGTGTTTTGGTGAATATTACTTGTCATCTCCTCAAGCGACGACGATACCTCTTCGAGCGAAGCAGCTTGTTTGGTAGCGCCATCGGAGAGTTGAATGGAGGCACGGCTAAGTTCTACACTGCTAGAATGCAGCACCTTAGCGGTTTGTATCATAGTACCTATGGTGGTAGTGAGCGACTTGTGCATAAACTTCAAGCCTTTCGACAGACGTTCCACCTCATCGTTTGTCTTGTATGTAGCAAGTTTCTCCGTCATATCGCCACTAGCAATGCGCTCTACCGATTCGGTCAAATTTTCGAGCGGTTGGGTAAGGCGTTTTTTGAAATATGCTATTATCAGCCACAACAACAATCCACCGACAATCACCCCTATTGCTATCGCTGTAATGATTATGTAGCGTATGATGCTTACGATTATAGTTACGTCTATACCAGCACGATAAATACCTAAAATTTCCCCGTTGTAGTTAGGTATGCCAGCATATACAGACAACATTTTAGCACCATCGTAGGTATCAATATTTATAGCATAATGATGATTTACATAGACCGTGTCGGCAATCCAATCTTGAGTCAACTGGATATCGATTTTTGCCTCTTCGCCAGGCTCGAAGTGCGATGATGCCACACATTTTTTGCCTTGATAAACGCCATTTTCTATTTGTAGCATTTTGCCTATTCTCTTCAAGTAACTATTTGTAGCAAGGTAATGCTGACAAATAACTACGTAGGCTTTTATTTCGTCTTCGGCATCACGGACGGCATGGGCAGTTACTACACAAATTCCCTTATTGAGGAAATCCATATAGCCATCATAAATATGCGCCTCATCTTCTTTTAGATAATTTATGAAAGCAGAAAACGCCTCCCATTGCGACTCGCTATATCCTTCGTAGGTAGAGTGCAGAAGTTCACCATCGGCATCAACTACGACGTAGCCTTCAATCTTCATCAATTGTGCAGTAGTTTCTATCGACTGAATTAGAGCGCTGAAGTCATCATTGCTCAACCCTTCCTTGACGGTAGGGAAAACCGTGGGCACAGTTTCTATGTAATTACTAAGCAACAAAAGATTCTGTTCGCCAATAGTATGCTGCGACTTCACCTTATCTGAGAGTTGACCACCGAAGTGTTCTCCTAAAATTTCCTTGCTCATCAATGAGAGTCCAGCAACGTTCGACAACGTTATACCCAATGAGAAAACAGCCATTGCGACCGAAATTTTCAATAAAACGCTCTGCCGAATCTTGTTTCTAAGTTTTGATAGTTTTGTGTATATGTTCATATTCAATAGTGTAGTTATTTTTCACATGTATTTTGATGTGCTAATTTAGTTATAAGAAATTACAATCGTAAAATTCGCTGAACAATTATTTCTTTTTTGAACTGCGAATACTTAATTTTGTCATAATTACACTTATCAAACCAAAGAGCAATGCACACTGTTCCTATGGGCAGGGGAATATTCATAATATATATAGTCTTACTATTCCATATTTGCTGTAGTTGTAGTAGCAGGGAGGGGAAATCAGAGGTAAGAGAATTGCCGGAAGTTTTGCTTAGCTACGATAATTATAAGGCTTCCAATATAGATAGTTTGCATCAGTACATACCGAAGCTACTTCAGTTGAAGTGCGATAGTCCAGCGTATGCTTTCGATGTCGATTGGCGACTGGCTTGGTACTACAACAGCAGGCAAGCTCCGCTCGATTCTGCATTGAAATATAGCACACTGGCTATAGAAGACTATAAAACGTATGACAAGACCGACGCAAAAGTTGGACATCAAATGGCAGAGCTTAAGTTGCTCAAAGCCTATTGGATGTATACAAGACATAGCGACTTGCGCGATTCGGCATATGTACTCCTCAACGAGTGCGTACACGATTTTGCGACTTATGGCGATACGCGTCGACTAATTACGTCGTGGCTATATAAGGCTGATATTCTGCGCCGTAAATACGATTTCAAAGAGTGTTTGGAGATTCTATACCATATTCAGGCTATAACCGACACGGCCGTTTTCTCTACAAATGATTATTCATGGGCATTGCAAACGCTCTCATCTGTTGCCGACATGGCTACCGACGTCACTGACTATCAGACGAGCGGCAACAACCTCGGTTTAGCAGCCAACTATTTCGACCAATCGAACGAATTCTCTCAACTCATATATCTTTCGGCACGCGCTCGCATGTGTCTCTATAACGGCGAATATAACAACTCGCTATACTATAGCGAACGTATGGAGCGTTTGGCTTCGGAGACTATCAACTACGATATGCTCCACTTTGCCTATGCACTCGAAGGCGTTGCTCATTTGCGCTTACATCAGTACACTAAGGCCGAAGAGATATATTCCATGAACAAGAAACTTATTGCTGCTCATAGAAACAATATATATATATCGAACGAAGGTATTGCTCTCGATGGCGAAATTGCAGCACTACAACACCGCATGAAAGAGGCTTACAAACTGCTATTCGACTCGCTTGAAAATCGCAGTTTCCGCTTCGACTACTTCAATATGCTCGAGAGCCGCAAAACATACTACATAGTTCAGAACGACTACAAATCGGTTTATAATCTGCAGCAGAGCCAAAAACAATACTCCGACTCCATCAAGTCGTCGGTAATCTTTCCTAAAGCTTCCGTCAGAGTAGAAAACGATAAGTATAGATATTATGCCTTAAGCACTTCACTCCATTCGCTACGCGATGAGTATGAGGCTGTCAATAAGCAGATTGTGGTTGAGCGCGTAATATTCATAGCTATTTTGGTGATATGTGTAGCGCTGTTTCTATCGCAAAAACGCATAAATAGCGCAACCAACAACAAGAAAATAAAGGAGGAGTTGGAACGCTTGCGCAACGAGAATAAGATAAACATTGCCGAAATAGAACGCAGCCGAGCATTGCAACTCGATACCAATAAGCGCATTACGGAGAGTATTATGTATGCCGAGCATATTCAGCATTCGATACTTCCGCCGCCCAATAAGCTGAACGAATACCCAATTGCAGGCTCGTTCATTTTCTACAATCCGCTCGATGTGGTTAGTGGCGACTTCTATTGGTTCACGCAGAAAGGCGATTGGCTCTATGTGGCGTGCGCCGATTGTACTGGTCATGGTGTGCCAGCCGCATTCATGTCGATGATTGCCGCTATTTCGCTCGACAATATCCTCAACTTCAGCAAAAAATTCCTCGACCCAAGCGAGGTTCTCGAGATGCTCGATGCCAAGATAAAAGAGCACCTATATCGCAACGTAGACGAAGGTAGCACTGCGCCACGCGAAGGCCTCGACATAGCTCTCGTAGCCATCAACGTAGAGACGAAACGCGTGCGAGTATCGGCAGCTCGTCGTCCGATAATAATTATTCGCGACCAAAACATTGTCACCTTCTCGGGCACTCGCCGCAGTATTGGTGATGTAGACGAGCTACTTTGCGAACGCAAATTCGTCACCGAAGAGTTCAAGATGCACGCGGACGATTGTATCTATATGTACTCCGATGGTTACAACGACCAGATTGGCGGTAAAGATGGTGTGAAACTAAACCACGCCAAAATCAAGCACTTCATTCGTGCCATCCACGATGACGATATGGACGAGCAAGGCCTCACCATTCAAGAGCTCTTCACGCAATGGAAAGCCGACTATCCGCAAGTGGACGACGTGCTATTCATTGGTATCAAGTTATAAAAAAGGTCGCCTCAATGACGACCTCTTACGCGTTGCGTTTGTATTCTGATATTATAGCATTTCTAACATCTGCTGCGGATTTTCGGCGGCTTTCACATTGCCTTCGGCTCGCACAATTATCCCATTTTCATCTATCAGATATGTAGAGCGCACAACGCCCATCGACTTTTTGCCATAGAGCGTCTTCTCTTTCCACACGTCGTAGGCTTTGATGACCGAGAGCTCGGTATCGGAAAGCAGCGGGAAGGGTAAACCATATTTCTGCTCAAACTTCTTGTGCGACGCCACCGAATCTTTACTAACACCAATAACCACCGCCCCTTTCTCGCGGAATTGCGGCAGACGCTCGGCAAAAGAGCATGCCTGCTTGGTGCAGCCCGACGTATTGTCGCGCGGATAGAAATATAGAACGACCTTTTGACCTCTATATGCGGCAAGCGAATGCGGCGTGCCATTCTGGTCGGGCAAAGTAAACTCGGGTGCTGGTGTACCTATTGCTAACATGATGTTGATGTATAAAAGTTATAGCGCCAAAGATAGGCTTAGTGCATAAATAGCAATGAAGAGTAGTAAAACAAAAAAAAGCAGAAAACGTATGGTGGCGCTTTCTGCTTTGTGTTTACGTGATTGCAAGGCTGAAGCTATCACTCTTTGTCTTTTACCAAGCGGATTGCAGCAGAATTCGTGACAGCTAAATCAGCTGCTAAAGCCAAGCTTTTATATTTTTTAGAGATAATACGCTCGCGACCATCATGTACATAAAAAATGACAGCATCACTAAGAGATTTATCTATTATTCCATAGCAGTGAACATTGAATGAGTTCAAATAATTTCCTTCAGAAATTTTTTCATCGGAAAACACCTCCCATGGTACATTAGTAGCGAAGTATTTTGAAAGCGAATATGTTGTTTCATCCTCTTTTTCAAATTCTAGTTGGGCATCATAAGTATATTCAAATACATCTTCGCCATATTCGATACCGAAATGCTTTTCAAGTTGTTTCCAATCGCTACCAGTTGAAACATGATAGCCATTAAGAATGCATTCATTCAGATAATTAATATATCTATCACTTGTGAAATAACTAAACCAAACACCTTTCCCTTCAATGTTGTGTATAAAAATAGATTGGTGAGGACTTTTTGATAGTCTTAGATTGTCAATAGTCCATGTGTCATCTCCTATTGGTATTGCTCGGTAAATATTGAACTCTTTATCAACAGCGTATGCATTATTATTCACAAGTACAGACTCAATAGATGTTGTCTTTCGTACAACTTTATCGCCAACAGGAATATCTACATTCACTTTGAAATTATACTTATACGCAGCTACATAAAGCAACTCGTTTTGCTCGCTTGTCACATTATAGAGCACATTATTGTTTACATCTTTGGAGGTTATATACACTGAATCTGCTACTCCTGCCAATTCTAATGACTTTATATTGTCATGTATATCATCAGAAGATATATCAACCGTAATGCTCATTTGCTTACGTTTAGATTCGGGAATGTTTAGTTTTTCTTTTTCATAAAAAGAACCTTCGTAATACTGATATCCTCCATCATTTTCATTTATCAATTGGAGTGATTCAATCCAATATCGTAAAGGATCTTTTTCATACTCATCTTTAGTAATATAACTCTTATCTAAGAGTTTGCCTCTTTTGTAGAATGCCCATTTTATAGTGGTTGCATTTTCATCTTCTCCAAAACTTCGAGCCAATTCAATTCTTGCTCGTGGTACACAATAGAACGTGCGCACGTCGGTCATATTACTCTCGCCAGCCTCAGTCTTTGCTTGCGCACACCAGAAGTACTGCGTGTACGGCTCTAGTTTTACATCTGCAGAAGTCTCTTCCAAAGCATCTACAGACTTTCCAATGTAGTACACATAATCAACACCATAGTTCTCATCTTCTACTGTGCTTCCATTGGCACTAAGCGTCACAGATAACTCATTTACTTCTGCGCCATCTTTAATATTGAATGTTGTTGGCACTGTTGGAATCTTACTTGGTTCGTCTTCCTTGCAACCGCTAAAACTCAGTACAGCGCACAGAGCTAAAAGCGTAAATAGGTTTCTTTTCATATCTATTAATTATAGTGATTATCTGTCTACAAAAAATGAGCGAAGGGCACACCTTGCCGCGTCGTTGTTTGGCAAGGCATACCCTTCGGATATGCTAATATGTATAGTATTATCTTGCTTGCTTGCTAATATTTTACAAAAGTGTTCCAAGTTTTTTTTCGCCTTTTTTATGACTGGGGGAAGATGGTCTGTCTCTCTTCACCGCCGCAAAGGTAACACTATCAAGATATTTCTGAACGCAGATTACGCAGATTGAACAGATTCACTCAGATTTTTATCTGTGTGAGGGGGATTTCAAATCCCCGATTCATGAACGGCGTATTTCAAATCCGCCTAAACTAATATAGTGTTATTTTTGCTTGCAACCGCCCGCAATCGACATTTAATCGCCAGTTGCAATGTATTGTATCATAATATATTAATAATTACAGCCCGGTTTGCGTCTCTTCCCAAAATCGCTC
>JAFYCM010000062.1 GCA_017539645.1 Bacteroidales bacterium | reverse complement strand
CTCTACTCTCTACACTACCCCACCGACACCACGCCGTGTATGTTTTCTACATATTTAGCCAAAGGCATCATATAGGCTTGAAAAATGTCTAACTGCTCGTCGAAGGGCGACTCGTTGACAATAATCTCTTTGGTGATGTCACCATTTTCGCAGACGTAAGTAATTATGGTGCTCAAGAACTCTTCTTGTTCGGCGTTAAGTTTTGTGTCCGACAGAAATTCGCTGAAGCGCTGCATGGCTTTCTTGCGGTCGACGCCTATCATCGAACGGATGAACATTGCCACGTTGGAGCCGCACATCTTTCCACTTGTGTATTTGTCGTACTCTTCTCTATTGCCCAACTCTTGCCATAAGATGCGCTCCAATTCGCACACATCGGCCGAGGTGAGTTGTTCGATATTATATATTTTATCCAACACGGGCAGATGGCGGTGGGCAGCCAAGAAATCCATAATGCGCTGCTTGTAGCTCACGCGCATCTGCACGCCTTCGCTCTCGCCATCGTACGAGATGGTATCCTCAATATCTACTTTGAACCATTTATCTGAACCGACAAGGAATTTTATTAGGTCGCGCAAGTCGAGGCGGACCTTCTCGAGCCATGACAATGTGACATTCTCCCACGACGCAGGATTGAGCACTTCCACTATGGTCTCCATCTTTGCTTGCACTTGCGGAATGGAGGCTTTCTCTTGCAGCTTCTCTGCAAGGAGGCGCACACTTTTTTCGCTACGCGATGCGTTCACATCGTCGGCAACGAGGCTGAGCTCTATGCATAGCATAAGTACATCGAATTTCTTGGCATTCTCGTCGTAGGTGCTTTTGGGCAGCAGCGGCGCAATGTCGGTCTTGAGCGACAAGACGTCAACATCCGATATGTATGTCCACGCTTCGGCGGCTTTGAAATGGCTCACCTGCTCCCACATGGCACGCACGGAGATGTGGCTATCGGAAAGTGCGCACACTTGGTCGTGCAAGAGCGATTTTAGTTCATCGTGCAACGCTTTGCAATAGGCATCTTCTTGATATTGCTGATGTTGCAGATGGAAAGCAATATCGGTGCGTAGACCAAAGATGCGCTCGGTGAGCGATGGCGCTTGTGGCACAGCCTTGCCATCGGCATTCTTCTCGAAATATTCAAAATTGCGGCACCAATCGAATATGTAGAACTCTTTCTTGTCGCCACCTGCACCATAGATATTCGGGCTCAAGCGTGTGCCGCGACCTATCATCTGCATGAACTTTATTTTGCTCTTCACTATCTTGAAGAACACCAAATTCAGCACATCGGGCACGTCAATGCCCGTGTCGAGCATATCTACCGAAACGGCTATCTGCGGTTCGGCGTCGCGGACCTCAAATTTGTCGATAAGGTCTTGCGCATACGTAACATAATTATCTATAAGCACACAGAATCCCGCGCCATATTCGGGAAACAGCGTATTGAAGCGCTCCACTATAAGCTCGGCGTGACGGTGGTTGTAGGCGAAGACGATGCTTTTGCCTATGCGTTCGCCGCTCTGCACCTTTAGACCTCGCGCCATAAGATCTTGCAGCACATTGTCGATAGTACTTATGTTGAATATGTACTTGAAGATTTCGCTGCTCTCTATGTCGCGATGGTAGTCGTCGGCCGAATCGAGGGCTTTGCGGGTCTTTTCATATTCCCAAACGGCCTCCATCTGTTCCCTCTCTTCTGGGCTAAGGGCGCTGTATTTTATGCCCTCCTTCAGTATGAGCGAACCGCATTTGAAGCCTCGATAGTTCACCAAGAAGCCATCGGCCACAGCGTCTTCGAGTTCGTAGGCATAGTTAGGCGCGCCTTGTTCCATCTCGAATATGTCGTACGTACTCTTATCCACCTCGTTGCGCGGCGTAGCGGTGAGGCCAAGCATAAGCGAGTCGAAGTAGTTGAATATGGCGCCATACTTACCAAAGATGCTGCGGTGCGCTTCGTCGATGATTATCAAGTCGAACCGACCAACGGAGAAGCGTTTCTCGTCGGTGTCGATGTAGTTTATCATCGTCTGATATGTAGAGAAGATGATGCGGGCATTGATGTCGTGGTCGGCGTTGCTATCGTTGAGCACGCAGGTGGTGGTGCTGGGCATAAGTTTCACAAAGTTCTTATGCGCTTGCGTCACGAGGCTGGTACGATCGGCAAGGAAGAGCACGTTCTTCACCCATCCGTTGCGCATAAGTACGTCAACAAACGATATGGATACGCGCGTTTTGCCAGTGCCAGTGGCCATGACCAGGAGTCCACGACGATGCTTAGCGTTGTAGTGCTCGCACACGGCTTTTATGGCCATCTTCTGATAGTGGCGGTCGGTAATGCTCTCTTTCACCGCAAAGTCGGTGATGTCGTGGCGGCTGCGCTGCTGAATGATGAGTTCGAGGTCGCTTGCCGTATGAAATCCATAGAGGCGACGTGGCGGATAGCCAAGGCCGTCGATAATATAGGTTTCAAATCCGTTGGTGTAGTATATCACGGGGCGCACGCCATACTTATGCTCAAAACAGTCGGCGTAGAGTTCCGCCTGATGTTTGCCTTTGATGGGCGACACGCTTGTGCGCTTGGCCTCGACCACGGCAAGCGGCATTCCGTTGCCGCCGAAAAGAACGTAATCGGCGTAGCCTACGCCTTCGTCGTTGGGCATTCCGCTGACTTCGACCTCAATGCAAGCTTTGAGCGGCTGCACAAATCCTTCGGTTTCGAGCACCTGCCAGCCAGCCTCGCGCAACATGAGGTCGATGAAGAGGCGGCGCGTCTCGGCTTCGCTGATGTCGATGGGCAGTTCGGCTACGGGAGCTAACGACTCTATGGCCGATGGTTCGGGTGTAGTTACTATTACGTCTGTAGGCTTAACCTCAACGGGCGTTGGCACTACCGACGTGTGTTTAGCACCTGCGCTGGGTATGAGCGTGCTGTCGAACGGGCGCACCTCGGGCACCACTTTCAGCTTCAGCAATATAGCGCCCACCACATTGTATATATTTAGCAATGCAAAAAACGACTCTTTCTTCGACACGCTGCCCGTGTGCGCGCCTAAGTTGCCCACCTTGCGCACATAGTGCACGGCCATCATCACGCGGTCGTCGGCAATGAAACTCTTGAACGGCTCGCCATCCACCAATTCGAAGAGCGACGCGCGCTCGGGCACTGCCACGTTTTTCATATAATACAATGCACGCACTATGTATTCCAACGCGCGCCGTGCATTCACAGCTGAATATTCGGGATCGGCCACTTGGTGCTCCTCGGCCGCCGAACAGTAGCGGTAGAGGTCGGTCAGTCCAAGGTCTTTTATGTAGTCGAAGTTGCGCATAACTATCCAAAATTACCCAATATATTTATCCATCGAATATTCAAACAACTTCTCCGTTTCCGCTATGCTCTTGCTTATGGCTGCTTTTTGTTTTTCTATCGATTCGATTTTCGCGGCGAACGATTGCTGAAGGGATAGTGGGGGAACTATGAATGGTATTTCTCTCACATCTTTCATATTTATTTGTTTGAGTGCAATTCCTTTTGTGTATTCAGCAATATGTTGTTGTACGGCATTTGTCAAGAATTGGAAATACACGAACCAACGGTCATTTTGAACATTGCATTCTATTGGTGTCACACCACGAGTAACATTACACCCTTTTAGTTCATCGGTAGCCAATGACACCAATCCTGTTGTACCTCGCACGCATAACAAAATCTCATTTCCTTTCAATATTGTTCTTTTGTATGAATTGGATATTTCTTTTGTGGTTTGCTTTAGACCTTGGCGATATACAAATGTGTGTGTCATATCCACAGGCCTAACCACAGGAATGCCGTTATCTACACCGTCTCCAGGTTGAACAATGCCATAGGAAATTGGGCAGTCTTCTGAAACAATTTCCCACAACTTCTTCACCTCCCAGCCCTTATCATTTTCGACAGGGTCGCCGAACATATCGTAGAAAATACATTGGGCAAGGTTGTCGAGTTCGGCGAGTTGTGCTTTCTGCTTGTCGATAATGGCTTGCAGCAGGTCGAGTTCGGCCACAATGCGGGATTGGGTTTCGAGCGGGGGAAGGGGAATGGGGATATTTACCAATGCTGCTTGCGTAAGTTTTTGAACAATTGCTCCTGTTATATAACAGTTTAGGTCTTTCCCGTTTAGAAAATATCTTACATAGGCATCAATTGCATCATCGTGCATTTTTAGAATGTGAGCGTGGTTATTAACCCACGATTTCCCTTCAATTATGTATGCTGTATTGTCGTTCTTTCCCCATTTTGCACCATCCTCACCAACAAGAAGATAGCGACCATCAAAAATGTAATCTTTCACATAATCTTGTATGCCTGTTGCTCCATAATATGGAATGTTGCCTGATTGGCGGTCGCATTTGGTAATGGGTTTGCGTTTGCTATCCAAAACATCGCAAACCTCTCCAAGTTTCTTATATGTCCAGTTATGATTCATAGTATAAACATCAATGCAAAGTAGATAAAATTTTGGCGTTTCCGCAGAAGTTGCAGATTTCATTGGCGAGTGCGTTCAGGTTGTGGAAACGGCTGTAGTTGGTGTCGGCGGGCACGTTGTTCACGGGCTGCATATCGTCGAGTTGCCAGGGTGCGAGAATGAGCAGGCTTCCCGCGGCGCAGGCGTCGAAGCGGCGTTGCTCGGGTTTCCAGAAGGGTCCAATGGGTTCTTTCTGCAGGTGAATGAGCGGGAAGCCGCGTTCAAGGCACTCGTTTTTCATCAGCAGTTCGCCGCGCGAGACACCAGGTGTTACAATCACGGTGGCGCCGCCCAAAATGGCGGCAACCCAGGCGTCGTGCAGTCGTGCGTAGTCGGGTGTGGTTTCGAAGGGCAGGCCAGAGTCGGGGTGTCGTCGGTGGCACTGCACCTGCAGTCGGTTGGCCCATCGCAGCAGGAAAAGGTTGCCAAAGGTGCCGAAGGTGCGGTTGCCAATCTGCACGTGCAGGCATCGGCGCATCACATCGGGCAGCGTGCGTCGCAGAATGGCGCGGCGCGGGTTGTCGTGCACGTAGGCAATCATCGCCTGTCGGTGGCGCTCGTCAAGGCACACGGTGTCGTCGTAGTTGTCGTCGAACAGCGGCCTGTGCTCGCGGCCCACAAGGGTGTAGTATTCTTGTCGCTGCTTTTTGGAAAGGTTGTTAACAAGTGAGCCCTCGTCCTGAAAGCGCTTTGCTTTTTCTCGCAGCCAAGCGGGGGCATTCGGGCCGTGGCAATCGACCAATATCGGTCGATTTACAGACGCACCCAGCCCCTGCGCCTGCTGCCACCAACTTGTGCAGGCCGACTTAAACGCCTGCATTATATCGCCCAGGCACCATTGCATAGGCTCCAGCACTTCTATCACGCCGTGAAAGTGGTCGGGCATACAGACGCAGGCGTGCACTGCCACACGGTTGCCGTGTTTGGCTTGCAACTGCGGTATGCGGCCCCACTTTTCGCTCACCACCTTTCCCAAAGGCGACAGTTGCACGTCGGGGTGGGCGGCATCGCCTGCTAAACGGCCAAGCAATGGCTCGCGCCCGTTCACCACCAGTGTGATAAGATAGGTGCCTTTGCCGTAGTAGTCGTGGCCAGGGTTTCGCGGTCGATAGGAAGCGGTAACCATATTTGTGCCTTTGCTTATAGAAATTGCTCTTTGAACTCTTTTATGGCCGCCGTTATCTCGCCCTGCAACGCCTCAATTCGGCCAAGCACCACCTCGGGCGCTTCGTATTCCACCTTCACCTTCTCCACTTCCTTGTATTTATTTATGGACAGGTCGTAGTCGTTGGCGCGAATTTCATCGACAGGCACAAGGAAACTCTGCTCTTTGCGCGTGCGGCTCTCTTCGGCGGCAAGGTTATGGAAGCGAGCCACCACGTCGGGAATGTCGTTTTCGGCAACGGGCGAGCGCTTGTCGTCGAGACTGAAGCCGTCGGCTTTCATATCGTAGAACCACACCTTGTCGGTGCCGCCAGCGTTGGTCTTGGTGAAGACAAGAATGGCGGTCGATACACCCGCGTATGGCTTGAACACGCCCGAAGGCATCGAAATGACGGCTTGCAGGCGTTGGTTGTCAATCAACTCCTTGCGAATGGATTTGTGCCCCGTGCTGTTGCCGAACAAAACGCCGTCGGGCACAATGCTTGCACAGCGGCCGCCAATCTGCAGCATACGCACAAACAGGGCCAGAAAGAGCAGTTCGGTCTTTTTGGTCTTGGTAATGGCCAGCAGGTTCTTGCTCACCGCTTCGTTGTCGAGACTTCCCGTGAAGGGCGGATTGGCAAGACAGAGAGTGTATCGGTCGGCGTCGGTGTTGTCGGTCGAAAGGCTGTCCTGATACTGAATGTCAGGGTTGTCAACGCCGTGCAGCATCAGGTTCATAGCGCCAATGCGCAACATAGTGGCGTCGGTGTCGAAGCCATGCAGCATACCGTTTTTGTAGTGCTCGGCGTTCTCTTTCTTCAGCAGTTCGCTCTTGTAGTGGTTCTGCACATATTTCGCCGACTCTACAATGAAACCCGCGCTACCCATCGCAGGGTCGCAAATGGTGTCTTTCAGTGTGGGTTGCATAATATCCACCATCATACGTATAATGTGCCTTGGCGTGCGGAACTGTCCGTTATTGCCCGAAGCGGCCATCTTTCCCAACACATACTCATAGACGTCGCCCATTGTGTCGCGGTTGTTCATATCAAGGTGGTCAATGCCTTCCACAATCTTCACCAGCGTGCGCGGGCTTTGTATAAGGAATGTGGCGTTGGCCATAAACTTGCTGTATGCCGATTCGCGTCCACTGTTAAGGTTCTTTATGAAGACAAACACATCTTTGCTGATTGTGCGGAACATCTGTTCGGCTTCCATATTCTTGAAAGTATTCCACCGAAGGCTGCTGTAAGGCACGTCGCGGTCGGTGTCGGGGTTGTGCCACGCGCCATCTTTGAAAGTGGGCTCTTTCACCGCCACGCCCATAATGCTTGCGTTGGCCTCCTTGGTGGTTTGCGCATCGTCGAGCATCTTCATGAAGAAGAGATATGTCATCTGCTCCAATATGGTAATGGAATTGGTAATGCCGCCCGTCCAGAAGGCATCCCAAATCGAGTCGATTTGATTCTTAATCTCGCCTGTAATCATAAGTACGTAAATATTGATGTTCAAAAGTAGATGTTTTTAGCGTTTCTATAATTATGTGAAATGTGCCACCATACACAACCAATATTGCGCATTTCAATACACAATTTGCGAATGCGCGTTTTAGACGTGAGTTATTTTTCCAATATTTGTATTGGTTAACTCTAAAACTTATTGACAGTGAACGCGAAACACCTCCTTATGATGCTTGCGGCATACATATTATGCTCGGCATGTAGCAATGAAAATCTTTGCCAAGTAGTTTGGACTGAAGGCACTACCGACGACGATGGCATGGCCATACATACGCTCGAGATACAGAACCCGCCCGCTGGAACGGATTGGACACTGTGGTTCAGCCAATTTCGCACACCCGTGGCAATGGAAGCCAACGCACCTGGCGAAATTATCTTCGTTGGTGGCACGCTCTACCGCGCTGTTCCGTCTGCTGAGGCTCAAGGCAACGTCTTGACACTTCGCTACAAAGCCCGCGCCCTTGAAAATCAGTGCCGTGCACCCGAAGGTTTCTATCTACAGAAGAGAGGTCAGATTCCTGTGGCTGTGGAGTGTAAATATGTATACCAACCAAGCCAAGAGATTCCGTCGTTTGCTTATAATCATGTAAATACAAACGTCTTCGACATGATTCCGCGCCTAAAACAAGTAGAAGCAACTGAAGGAACAACCGACTTGAATCAGGAGGCAAAAACATACATCGTTTCGGGGCAAAGAGCTGGCTGGTACAAGATTACGCTCGATGGTTCGGTGCGTATCGATGCTGCCGATAAAGATGGTGCATACTACGCGTCTGTCACGCTCGACAATCTGCGCCGAAATGCCGTTGGCAATGCCATACCCAATGCCATAATCACCGATTGGCCCGACTTGACGTATCGCGGATTGATGCTCGATGTTAGTCGCGATTTCACCAAAAAAGCTGATTTGCTTCGTCTTATAGATATTCTCGCACACTACAAAATCAACTATTTCCATTTGCACTTTGGCGACGACGAAGGTTGGCGCATAGCCATCGACGCCCTACCCGAGCTAACCACCTACGGTGCAGCGCGCTGCATACCTACACTCAACGCCGATGGCACTATAAGTGAGCCCGATGCTCTTCAACCTACATATTGCATTGCAGCCGACCGCAACGACACCACTTCGTCGGGTAACGGATTCTACTCGCACGCCGATTTTGTTGATATTCTGCGCTATGCATACGAGCGTCATATACGCATTATCCCAGAATTCGACACACCTGGTCATTCACGCGCTGCCATCAAGTCGATGGAGGTTCGCGCGGCTCGCACAGGCGACACTGCATACCTACTATCCGAAGCGGGCGACACCTCGGTATATATGTCTGTACAAGACTACTCCGACAACGCTCTCAACGTGGCACTGCCGAGTACGTATAAATTTATCGAGACCGTTTTCGATGGCCTCATAAATATGTATAAAGAGGCTAATGTGCCACTCGATGCCATACATATTGGCGGCGACGAAGTTCCCGAAGGCGCTTGGGAGGGCTCACCAGCGTGCCTCGCACTGCTCAAAGCTTCTGAACATAGCGATGTGACTTGGCTCAAAGACTACTACCTCAATAGAGTGCTCGACATTGCCGAAGCACGTGGTGTGAAAATAGCTGGCTGGCAGGACATTTGCCAGCACCTCGAACCAGCCACGCTCGCCCGCCTGAAACGTAGCCTTTTTCTCACTAATCTTTGGACCGTTTCGCACGGACAAGATGCGCTGCCATACGAATTTGCCAACGACGGTATACCTGTAGTAATATCAAGTGCACCAAACTGTTATCTCGACTTTGCATACAACGATAACAAAACGGAGCGTGGGCATTCGTGGGGAGGTCTTGTAGATGAGCGCCGCACTTTCAGCCTTCAACCATACGACATGTACCGCTCTGTCCGCTTCGATGACCATCGTAACCCGATTGACCTTACCAATGCAGGCAATGGCAAACCAGCGTTGCAAGCCAACGCACGCGAGAGTATTATTGGCGTGCAAGGTCAGCTCTGGGCAGAGACAATTCGCAACTTCAACCATGTTACATATTACATATTCCCGAAAGGCCTCGGACTTTTCGAGCGCGGCTGGAATGCTACACCATCGTGGGCAGGAACCATCGCACCCGACGATTCGGCGTTCATGGCAGATTTCGACCACTTCTTCAGCATCGTTGTCGACCACGAATATCCATATTATGATGCTTTAGGTATCGACTATCATCGTAATTAGTATGCTTCGACTGCTTATAATCACCGACTTCACCGAATCGTTTGCCAATAAGTTGCTCAAAGGCATAGTTACCTATTCGCGCCTCAAAGAACAATGGATAATACGACGTATGCCAACAGCCTACAAGGCGCAAATTGGCATCGAAGGTGTCATACGTATGGCCAAGGAGTGGCGCGCCGATGCCGTGATTGGGCAGTTTGAGCCAACCGACGATGTCAGCCTTTTTGCTAAAAATGGCATTGTAGCAGTGGCGCAAGATTTCAAGCAGCGTTTTCCCTCCATACCCAACATTACCGCCGACTACATAGGCACAGGGCGCATGGCAGCACGTTTCTACATCGATCGTGGATTTCGCAACTTCGGTTTTTTCGGATTTCGCGACGTCTGCTGGTCCAACGAGCGCTGCGAGGGTTTTCGTAGGGAGATTGAAGCGGCTGGCTTTGGCGATTCGTTCTATGAATACAACATGCAAGAAATTGACCGCATGTGGTACTACGAGCGCAACCGTCTGTCGGAGTGGATAAAGAAGATACCCAAGCCCATCGGCATCATGGCATGCGACGACAACCAAGGCAACAATCTCATCGAAGCGTGCCACTCGGCTGGCGTGAAGATTCCGTCGGAGGTGTCGGTGATGGGTGTAGATAACGACGAATTGCTTTGCGACTTGAGTTTCCCTTCATTATCAAGTATTTATATAAATATTGAAGATGGAGGCTACCGCACAGCAGAACTTATAGAAAGGCGCGTAGCAAACCCCAATTTACCCATTACCGACATTGTGCTGAAACCCATAAAAATTGTGGGACGCATATCTACAGCGGCCTTTGCCACCGACGATGTGCAGATACAGAAGGCAGTGCAGTTTATCCACCAAAACTACCAGAAAAAGATTGCCGTCAAGGACGTTATTGCCGAGGTGGCTCTGTCGCGGCGCTTGCTCGAACGACGTTTCAAAGAGGTGACTGGAAGCACGCTCTATGAATATATTACCGACCTAAAAATCAAGCGATTCGCCGAACTCCTACTCGACACCGACGAACAAGTTGTGAGCATTGCCCTATCGCTTGGCGAGAACGACACAAAAAGCATCTCGAGACGATTCAAGCAGATTTACGGCTGCACACCAAACGAATGGCGAGAAAAAAATCATAAAAAATCATCCAAATGACTCTACGATTAATCACCATCGCAACTCTATTGTTCGCGACGTTGCTCAGCCTTAGCGCTCAGCAACACGACATCTACACCCAACTCGACGAAAACTCTGAATTTCTTGCTGGTACAGATTACTTATGTCCTACCACTCATGTAGAACTTACGCCTGCGCCCGAAGGCTACGAGCCCTTCTACCTCAGCCACTACGGACGCCACGGAGCGCGTTACGCTTGGCAGCACGATATGTATGAACGACTGAACACCATCTTCGGCGAGGCTGCCAAAGCAGACAATCTGACAGAACTTGGCAAGTCGTTCAAGCAGCGTTTCGACAAGCTTTACCCCTCGGTGCGCTATCGCGTGGGCGACCTCTCGCGCAAAGGTTGGCAACAGCAGCAGGAACTCGCCTCGCTTATGTACGATAATTACCCCGAAATCTTTACTAAAGATGCTCACGTTGAGGCTCGCACGTCAACATCTACGCGCTGTGTGATGACTATGTCGGCGTTTTGTCTTGGTCTGAAAGGGCAAAATCCTCACCTCGACATTTTCGAGAAATTCGGCGTCAGTTTCTTGCCAGCCATATTGCCACTTGACAAAAGCAACCCATTTAGCGAAGAGCAATTCACAAAAACTCCACTCAAATTCAACGAGTCGTGGGAGCACTACATACGCCGAACGGTGGATTATCGCGCCATTTTGCAACGCCTTTTCCGCAATGTAGAACGCACCGTACCAGCCAAGAAACAATGGGATTTGGTATCATACCTATATTTTTTCGCCAATGGTATGTATAGCCTCGACACCGAACTTTCGTTCTTCGACATATTTACGCACGAAGAGCGCGTGGCACTGTGGAAAATCGATGCATTTCAGTTCTATGCAAATGCTTGGCCTACGCACCTTGGCTATCGTCCCATAGTCGACGACATAATCGCGTGTGCCGATGCGCATATTGCTTCAGGCGATGTTGGTGCCGATCTTCGTTTTGGCCATGACTACACATTTCTTCCGCTACTTATGACGCTCGACGTCGAAGGCTTCGGTCACGACGTGACTAATCCCGACGATATTCCAGTTTGGTGTCAGCCGCACCGCGTGCCAATGGGCGCGAATCTGCATTTCGTGTTATATCGCAGCAAAAGCAATAAAGAAATTCTATTCAAAGTATTACTAAACGGCAAGGAAGCCCATCTGCCACTGCAAACGGAGAGTTTTCCATACTATTCATGGAAATCTTTCAAACAATATTATTCTGCCGTGAGAGCTAAGTAATATAGCTACATACATCAGAACTCAACTTCGAGAAGCGCTATGCCATCGGAGTTGAGCAATTTTTCTATAGCAGCATAACATTTATCAGCACTATTATCTGACTTATAATATGTTACACCACAATCTCTCGCCCAACCTTCAGTATGAAAATCGTGATTTGCAGAGATCAGAGTATCGCGGAATGGCGAAGCTTCAAGTCCTTGCAGATTGCTGAATATCTTACCACCTCCGTCGTTGAGTAATAAGATGCGCAGATTCTGCGGTAAATTATTATTCCATAAGGCATTATGGTCGTAGAAAAAGCTCAAATCGCCAATTATGCATAGCACCAACTCGTTGCGCTTAATAGTAGCATAACCAACTGCAGCAGAGAGAGTTCCTTCGATACCATTCACGCCTCTATTACACAGCACCGTGCAATTCGTCACATAATCGCCGCAAACACTCTGCGCATAACGAACCGTGGAACTATTTGCCAAAGCTACAGCCGAGGACTCACGCCGCGCTGCCATTTGTTTCAATGCATACGCAGTAACAAGCTTAGCATCAAGAGTTTGCGCATTATTTACCGATTCTTCAAACTTATCGCAAGTCCAATTTCCCACGAAAGAGTCATCCGACTTTTCTGCCTTCAAATCAAGCAATTGCGAAAGCACAGAGCATTCATCGTCGGTACTTATTACGCGAGTAGTATGTTGGAATGTGTCTATAAACGTTGTTTCGTCGGCATTTTCGATGCGCCAAACAGTTTGCACTGAAGATGTTCGCAGATATTTCTTCAGCTGCTTCATGATAATATGACCGCCAAGATATAGCACAAAATCTGGCGCATCATCGTTTGTATATGTATTGTAGCTATTTGAAATAGAGCTATTTGGCAAATTAGAGAGAGTCTCAGCAATAATTACGGCAAGACCGCGTTGCTTGATTTCATACATCAGTTTGCGCAACTCGTCGCTCGGATAATGTTGTCCAACAATAATCATTCTGCGATGAGCATTAATCCACTCATCTTTAGCACTTTGAGAAAGTTGCACATTACTATTGCGCTCAAAATTCACTACACGCTCATCGTTATCAATATAACTATCGGGCGAAGGGAAATTGAAGAGCGGTTCGGCGAGCGGCACGTTTATATGCACTGGTCTACAGCATTTTAGCGCATTCAGAGCCTCATTGATAAGTCTATTACGCCACCATTTAGCCTCATTACCATCGTTAGGCAGTTGATACGAACGAGCAAGCGAGCCAAAACAGCCATTCTGCGGCAGCGTCTGCCCATCCATCTGACCTATCCATTGCGGCGGGCGGTCGGCTGAGACAACAAGCAACGGCACACGACGATAGTACGCTTCCGACACAGCTGGGGCAACATTCAGCACCGCCGAGCCAGACGTAACGCACACTGCAACAGGACTTTGCAACGCATCAGCCATACCAATAGCCACAAAGCCAGCACTGCGTTCATCGGTAATTGGATGCACTATGAAGCTATCGGGACGCGAAGCAAAAGCATGAACAAGCGGAGCATTACGCGAACCTGGGCACACCACAACGTGCTTTATGCCGTAGCACTTCATCAACGTGAGCAATTGCGTTATCATAGTAGTCTGAATATCAACCAAATAACATTTTCATTTCTGTTTCTCGCCATTCGCTTTCTGCCTCAGAATCAGGCATTAGGCCACCACCGGCAAATGTAGTAATCTGTCCGTCGTGCACATACGCACAACGCAGATTGATAAACAAGCGGCACGATTTTTCGCTGAGCATACCTATAATGCCGGAGTAATATGCACGATTGGTAAGTTCGTATGTATCAATAACTTTCATTGTCTTATCGACAGGGCGACCACAAACGGCAGGCGTCGGATGAAGATTGGCTGCCAAGCGCTGTGGAGCAATGTTGTCGGCGTGGAAAGTATAATCGGTGCGAAGGTGCTGCAAAATGCCGAAATCGATGGTATAGTGTGCGCTATGCTGCACATTGCTACAACCGCTCAAACGCTCGTCGAAATGGAGGCAAACGACCTCATGTTCAGCTATATTCTTATTATCCCATGCGGCAGAGCCCTCGTTTCGTCGCGTACCAGCAAGCGCCATCGTGGCATAATTACCATTGTCGCCACTAAGCAGCAATTCGGGGGTCGCGCACAGCCACGTTCCAGTCGATGGCGTATGCACAAGGCAAACCATACGGTCGGCACAATCACCAAGAAGCTCCATAAACAACTCAGGCACAGAACATTGCAGCTTTTTAGTAATACTACGCGCAAGCACAACCTTCTGCACATCCGCTCCAAATTGCGATGTAACATCTTGGAACATACGTAAGTATCCCTGCTTATCTACATCTACAGTTTGGATGCTTTTAGAAGGCGCAAACGTGGTTTTCGTCTCGTTCAAAAAGCATTTGAGCGCCGTGAAATCTGTAATATCTGGACGGATAACTACGGTGGGCAGTCCATCGGCAGAAGAGTTGAACGGCGCTACCACAAAGCCGTAAGTATCAATATCGTCAAGAGTATGAAAAGTGCTTTCTTCAGCCGATTTTTGTGCCACAACGTGCACTTCTGTCTCGTGCGGATAGCGGAAAAACGCCGCCGTCAAATTTATCCGTAAAACACTATCTATGAGTTGTTTGAGCTCGCTATTGCAAGGGTTTGTCATTATCATACAATATGAGTCGCGAAATTACGCCATTGTAAGTAATATGCGAAAAGTATGTAGCAAGAAGTTCCTTGGCGTCATCACTTATAACTTACCGCATTCACTTCTTCTTAGGCATAATCTTATCGCCGCCAATAGTTATGTACGATGGAAATTTAGTCACAGTATCGCCAACGCGTAAATATGGTTTGAGCGAGAGTTTCACACGCGAGACATCGGCATTTTTAGTAGCAAGGCCAAAGCCAAAGTTCAATATTTTGTCGCGCGATTCGCTACGCAGAACTTTCCAAAGGTCTATCGAAAAACGCATAGGCATATTCACTGAAGCACCCGGCTGAATGTCGAATTGCTGTTCCATAGAGCCATCGAGCATCTGCACATCGTCAATCCAGAGTATGTAGTCGAATCCGCTGAGACTCGCCTTAGTTGGATTATTATTACGCGCATTCACGTTAACCGTGAGGTCGAGGTTGAGTTTGCCCGAGCCAAGCGCCGACACAAGCTGAATAGCATCTATGGGCGACATCTCTGAATAGTTACGCAGACGCGACACATCGAGATTTGCCAAACGCACATCAGTAACACTCTTGAAATTGAAATCGCATTTCGAAAACGCCACCAATTCGTTCATCGACGTGCACGCCACCATCAATGATGCAACGAGCACTACCAATATCAAATACCGCTTCTTCATTACTATTTATATTATAGCAAAGGCGCCAAACACAACGGTTCGACGCCTTCTGACTTATGAAACTAAAAAATTACTATCAATTACGCTTTTGCCTCATTATCGTTGTTCCAAGTGTAGCAGCGAACCCAATCGATGTCCATCGTTGCATTCTGAACATTCGACTTAGCATTTACATTGCTACTCAGCACGATATACATCTCCTGACGCGGAACATCGGTCGTGATTGTCTGAACTTCAACGCCGTTGATTGACCAAACGAGTTTTTCTGGCGTCCAGAGGAGCGAGAATATGTAGAAATCTGAGCTGAAGTTTGCGCCATCGACTTCGACCATTTTCTTGTGCTCGTTGGTAATCAAGCCGAGAGCAACTTTCTTGCGCCAAAGACCGAAGTTAACCACATTGATATGCGGAGCGCTCGTCTTGCCTACCATCCAGATATTATGAGTAACGGGCGCCGATTTCGACATCTTAACTTTGAATTCGAATCTACCATACTGCTGGCGGAACGCTGCACCAGTATTGATGAGCGCTGAGGTGTAATCGAAATCACCATCTACGAAGCCTTGTGCAGGATCCCAAACTTTACCTTTGGTAGGTTGAAGTGTGGTTTGGAGCGTAGCTACTGAGTTGGCAATATGGATATTCTCTTTTTTGTATGCTTGCAACTCGCCAATCGGCGAATAGCTATCGCCGAGCAACTGATTACCCCAATAGTAACCGCTCTGCCACTTGTTGGTATCGAGGTTAAGGCTATCAAAGTTATCCTCAAAAACGAGTTTCCACTTCTTCACCTCAGCAAAGGCATTTGCAGCCAAACTCTTCTTATACCAAACCACATCGGCATTTTTCGAGAGAGCCTCAAATTCCTCTACAAGTTTGCATTCGTCGCTCTTCTTGTAGCGCTTCGGATCTTCTATTTCTGCTTTATAGTTGATGAAGTCGGGGCTTGCAACGTATGCAGCCAAAGCCTCATATTTCTGCAAACGTTCAGAACCGTTGAGCTGCTTGTAATTTTTATACTCGTCAGAGTCGGCAGTCTTCACTACATACTTAATATCGCTCGACTTCTGCAATTGCTCGTACTCCTTCAACAAGGCGTAGTCGGGAGTATCTTTGAAAGCCTTCACTTCGCGTTTTTTCTCGAATTCAGGCGTATTTACAATCTTTACGAGCGATACGTATGTTGTATACTTAGATGAGCGAAGAGCCTCGGCAATCTTCTTAGCCATTTTCGGATCTTCCGATTGCACATCCTTATTCTGCAATGCGAATTGAACGGTGCTATTTTGCGAAAGTTTCTGATACTTACGCCACGTCTTGTAATCTGGCGTATCTTCGAAAGCCTTCACCTTCTGTTTCTGCTTGAACTCAGCCGAGTTGACTAGCGCTTTTAGTTCCTCGTAACGAGCATATTCCTGCGATGCCAATATGGCAGCCATCTTTTTGTCGTTGCCTTTACCTACAAACTTGTTGTAGCTCTTTATGTCGCGCGAGCCACCCATACGTTTGTATTCGCTCTCTTTCTGATATGCCTCAGTAGAGCTAAACTTCTGATTTTTCAGCTCATCAACACGCTTCTTGAATTCCGGCGAATTGACAATCTTATTCAGTTCATCGAAGCGCTTAACTTGCTCAGACACAGCCAACTCTTTATAACGCTCATAGTCGCTAACGAGTCGCTGCTGCTGCGCTTCATATTTTTTTGTCGATGGATAACGTCCACCAAATAAGTTGAATAATCCCATTTTCAGTGTGATAATTTTAGCCAAAATTAGCGCCGTGAATTTAGCGTTTTTGCGCGAATATCTTAGCGTTTATATCCTTTTATTCATCACTCCTCTCGCCTATTACTTATACATAGGTACTTATAACATATTTACAGTTAAGCTTTTTCATATTATGTACGTAGAATAAAAAGCCAAAACGGCCGCCCCAAAGGACAGCCGTTTTGTTTTAGTTTAGATACTACTTAGGCGTTACCCTTTACGCTAATTTTTTTAGAACGAGAACTGCAAACGACCTTGTAGCCAATTGTATTTCTGATCCTCTGCGCCAGCGATGTCAGCTGTCGATTTAGAGTGAATGAAGTTGAGTTTGAAATTCAAATTCTTGTTTATGAAATAGTTAGCACCTATGGTAACGTCGGTCATGTGAAGATCCTCTTGGATATTCGAGCGGCTTACGCGAGCAAGCACTTCGAGGCTCTTAGGTGCTGGAGCTGCTGCAAGACCGGTTTTCTTATTGTACTTAGCTTGGTCGCCAATAACGAGGAACGAAGCCTGACCATAGAAACCGTTAATCTTGAAGTTTTCATCGCCCGGAGTATTTGCGTTAACGCCCATATAGTGGAACTCGCTGTAGAAACGGCCCGTGATGAAAAGCGCCTCAACTTCGTAGCGACCATAATTATAGTTATAACCCGAGCTAACCTTGCCAATGCCGTTGCCTTCTGTCATCATAGGCGTAGGCACTTTGAACGTGAATGAAGGGTCGTTAGGCGAGTGAGTGAACATAGGAGCTGCACCGAAGTGGAGCACCGTGCGGTCGTTGATTATTGGGCGAACGATAGCTTTACCCGAGAGCGTCCAACCTTGCTTGAGCTGTGCGCCGTTGTCGAGTGTGCCATCGCTAAAAACACCAGCAGTGAAGTTGAAATTGTCCGAGGTGTGGAAGAGCGCAGCACCAATCTTACGCGAAGGACAGAGTGCAAAGTCGATAGAGGCGTCCTCTACGAATTTGTATCCCAAGCCAAGAATCTTCGCGCCATAAGGCATGAAGAAGTGACCAACTTGAATTGAGTTGTTGTCGTTGAGTTTATAACCAATCCAAAGGTCGCGGAACGAAATCTTGGATGACGCGTAGCAAATCTCAATCTTAGCCGAGTACTTCTCATCGAACGTAGCCTGAACGCCGAGACGAGTGTCGTTCATCTGCACGCCATTAGTATTGCTGAGCGAGTCGGGCGCACCAAGTTGCACACCAAGATCGAAGTTCGTACGACCCATGAAGCGTATCGACAAATCGCCAGATTCTGTTGCGACTTTTATCTGCGCACTTGCTGCAGTAAACGTCAAGGCAGCTATGCCCAAAACGGTAAATAATCTTGTCTTCATTATTGTTTTCTGTAATGTTATTCGTAATTATGAACACAGACAACACGGATAAAACTGATTATCAGAGAAATACGCCCCCGAAAATCTTTTCAATCTGCGTTCTTCAAAACTCGTAACTTGTAATTATTTTGGCCAAATAACCGTGTTGCCATCTTCGGACCATTGCGGACCAATTTGAATAGTCTCAAGCACCTCTTCGCCCTTCTTCTCGCCATCGAACCAAAGGCTTACATTGTTGTTGTAGAAGGTGAATGAGCGCAGCAAGCTACCCTCTTCAATGTCGTCGGTAAGATCGTCTTCGGTCTCCTCTTCGCCAAAGAGTTCCACGGCCGTTGCAAGAGCATCTTTCATACTCATTCCCAACTTAATCTTGCCAGCTATATTGAACTCCTCGTCATCCTCGAACGAAATTTCCATCAAGCGATATTTTTCCGATTTTTCGAACGAGCACGAAATACCATTATCGTAATAGAACACCGTTGTGGTGTCGTCGGGCGTATCGCCATACTGTTGATCTTCATCAATCTCGTCGGGCTGACCGAGCGCCGCAATAACTTGTTCGCGCGTCATACCGAACTTCACTTTATCTATGCCAATTAGAGGCTTAATAGTCTTATTCATAATTGTTTATATATTCTATTATTTATAATTATTTACATCTGAAATTCGCCTTTTTCTATAGCTGTGCCTACCACAACAATATCGGCGCCAGCGCTCCACGCACGCTCCACATCGGCAATGCTGCGCAAACCTCCGCCTACAATAATAGGTATATGTATGGCACTTCGCACCGCGCCTACAATCTCCGTAGAGACAGGATTTTTAGCGCCGCTGCCAGCTTCGAGGTAGACCATCTTCAGCCCAAGCAATTCGCCGGCAAGCGCCGTAGCAACGGCTATGTCGGTTTTGTCAGCTGGTATGGGCTGCGTAGCGCTCATATATTGCACCGACGTAGCCACACCACCATCTATAAGTATGTAGCCCGTAGGTATCACTTCGAGTTGCGACTTAGCTATCTGTAGCGCCGCGTTCACATGCTGACCAATTAGAAATTCGGCATTACGTCCCGAGATGAGCGAAAGAAGTAGCAGTGCGTCGGCATTGGGTGCGAGCTGCGAAGCGTTTCCCGGGAACAGCACTACCGGCAACTTCGTCTGCTGTTTGATTCGCGCCACAACATCGGCTGTATTGGCACTTACAAGGCTACCACCAACGAATATCATGTCGGCTTTGCTTCGGGATACAATTTCTATAGTCCGCTCCAAACTTGCCGTTTTGTCTGGGTCGATGAGCACGGCAAGCGAGTGCTTTTGCTGTTCTCGCCGACGTTGTATATATGTATATAAATCACTCATCTTTAGCAATATACCAATATCAATTCTCCCAAAACCACATACGTCAAATTCACATCGGCATGGAAACTCTCTTTCTGAATCGTACCCTTGAAATGGCCGTTGGGCTGAGTTGGATCAAGTTCGCTCACAAAGATATGCTCATCGAACAAAACATCCTGAAAATCAAAGAGTTTATACAACGTCTCCTTTGCACTCCAAATAATCAGCGCCGAGGTTATTTTATCGCCCATACTTACGTATTGCATCTCGCTATGCGACACATATCGTGGGATAAGGTGCAGCACGCGATCGGAATAGTATTCCATATCGAGAGCCACAGGATGAGCAGCCAAGCGTATACCTACGTAACCTATTGTATGCGTTATACTTATGCAGTATCTACCATCGCGCAAATATGGTTTACCAGAGTCGCGATAGCAAATTTCAGCGTCGTTGCCAATGAGCGTTTCGAGCAAGATGCGCGCAGTGAGCCACTCTTTGCGGCGGCGGTCGTTGCGAAAACCTTGATACATCTCGCGTTCGTTCTCGTGAATAGTGTATTGCGCTTCCAATTCGGCGAGCGATTCTGTCTGTTTCCAAATGCCCATTATGGCTCCGGAGTGCTCTATTTTCTTGAGTAGCGGCATCAGTATTTCCAACTAAAGGTTTCTATAAGGTGTGCAACGTCCTCTTCGAGAAATTCGTCAACGGGCGCCAAGCTGTCTTTGTTGGGCACGCAGTAGAAATATAGCGAACCTCTGAAGAGGTGTCTTGTACTGTCGGTCAATGCGAACTGAACGGGCGTTGCTGCGTTGCCTTTTATTTGGTATAGTTCGCCAAACACTCGCAGACTGTCGCATTCGTAGAAATTTTCACCAATGGCATCGGCCTTAACGGTATGCTTGTATACGAGTTTGCGACTATCCTCAAGCGCAGCGTCCACAATGCCGCGGATGTCGCGATACGTAACGTGAATCTGACTTTTGAATCGAGGAAATTTTATGTTTATCCAATGTGGTTCGGCATCATACGAATGGTCAGGCTCAACGCGCGCATAAGTAGGAACCTCAAAAGTGTATGGCAATGCAGCGCTGTCGAATCTTACGTATTCGTGCTCGGGCAACTCTATGCGGAAATAGCCGCGCGGCTTGGGCACTTTGGCCTCCTTGCAGCTCGTCAGCACTGTCGTTGTAATTATAAGTATGATGATAGCTATTCGGCGCATATTAATTTTTGACAGAAAATTTCACCTTTTTTATTCTTCGCGCATCGGCTGAGATAATCTCAAATTTGTATTTCTCGAACGCCAATTTATCACCTTTCTGCGGAATCAAACCGTTGATTTCGAGCAAAAAACCAGCAAGCGTCTCGGCATCGCCACGCTTATCTTTGAATTCATCTGGGTCGACATCTATAACCTTGAAAAAGTCGTTGAGCGAAATCTTCCCCTCGAATATTATCGAGCCATCGGCTTGGCGCGTCCACGCTTTGTCCTCGTCGTCGAACTCGTCTTTTATGTCGCCCACAATCTCTTCTAGCACATCTTCGAGCGTAACTATGCCCGACATGTCACCATATTCGTCAACCACAATAGCCATGTGCGTCTTGCTGAGTTGGAACTCTTCAAGCAAGTCGTTAATCTTCTTTGTTTCAGGTATATAGAATGGTTTGCGAAGTATTTTCGACCAATTGAAATTTTTCTCCTCCAAATGTGGCAACAGGTCTTTTACGTACAAAATGCCTTTTATCTCGTCGGGGCGCTCGTCGTAGGCAGGTATGCGCGAGTAGCCCGAGTCGAGCACCACTTGCAGCACCTTGCTGAATTTGTCGTGAATATCTACGCTCACAACGTCCATGCGAGGCGTCATTATATCGCTGGCACTCAGCTCCGTAAAGTTCACAATGCCTTCAAGAATTTCTTTTTCTTCTTTGATGTCGTTGCCCGTCAGTTCGAGCGCTTGCGACAAATCGTCGATAGAAACTTCTGGCTGATAGCGCGACATGCGGCTGTTCATCACCGAAGTAGACTTCATAAGTAGACGGCTTGCCGGCCAAAGAATCTTCTCAGCTGCGGTGAGCGGAAAGGCCATGAAACGCGAGAAACTATAGTTGCGCTGCTTGGCATAAATCTTAGGCATAATCTCGCCGAAGAAGAGTATGAGTGTCGTAATTATTACCGATTCGAAGACGAATTTCAGCGTCGTGTGTGTGCCGAAATCTATAGCCGTCTTGCCGAGCAATGCCGAGAGCATAACTATAGATACGTTCACCAAATTATTGAGTATAAGTATAGTAGCAAGTAGCAATTGCGGCTGACCAAGAAGTTTGGTTGTGGCTATGTCGCGTTTTGTTTTGCCCTCTTTGAGTTTTTCGGTCATCTGCGGCGAGAGCGAGAAGAACGCCACTTCGCTCGCCGATACCAGCGCACTTATCGTAAGTAGAACGACAAGCGCAGCCAACATCAATATAGTTTTTGGTGTGACCGCCCTGACTGCAATGTCACTCAAGGCGGTCATAATACTATGGTATGAATCTGATTCCAATTGGAGTCTGTTTGGTTAATACTAATGAGAAGTGTGCCACGTAATTATTTTGCGTCGAAAGCACCTTCATCTTCGGGTTTCGCTGGAGGTTCACCAAGCGTAGAAGTCGATTCTTGATGTTTGTCATCGTTGTCGACCGAACGTGGCGAAAGAATCTCCATCACGTCCGCAATAATCTCTGTAACAGAATGTAAGCGGTTTTCTCTGTCGGTAAACTGGCGCGTACGCAATCGACCTTCTATGTATAGTTTAGTGCCCTTGTGAACCATTTTTTCGGTCACAGTAGCCAAGCGATCGAAAGCCGTAATATTATGCCACTCTGTCACTTCGCCCGAAGCCGTACGCTCGTTGGTTGCAAGTGAAAAGTTAGCCACACCGCGTTGACGATCAAAATAGCGAATGTCAGGCTCTTTGCCCACATTACCTAATAGAATTACTTTGTTTACTGACATACGTATCGTCTTTGTTTTTTCTGACAAATGGCAAATTTATTTTATTCAATTGATTTTCTGTAATAAAAGGTCAACAATAATTTACAATTCGCAATTCTGTTAATTTTGTAATTATTTGTTAGAATTTTTCATTCTTATTGTGTTACATTTGCGATGTAAAAAACGAAACGAAAAATGAAAAAATTTGCCCTTCAGGGTTCAATAGCTGCAATGGTTACGCCGTTCAAATCTAACGGATCCATCGACTACGCAGCTCTCGATAAAATCCTCGACTTTCATCTTGAGAATGGCACAAACGGCATAGTTGTTTGCGGCACTTCAGGAGAAACGCCTACGCTCACCGAAGAGGAAGACGCGCGCATGTTTGAATACACCGTTAAGCGTGTCGGTGGCAAAATTACACTTATTGCTGGTACTGGAAGCAATTCCACCGAAAGTTGTAAAAAATATACGCGCAACGCAGCCGATGCCGGTGTAGACGCTGCACTCGTTGTTGGTCCGTACTACAATAAACCTACACAGCAAGGTATGTATCTGCACTTCTCGCAAGTTGCACAGAATACGCCCGAACTTCCTATAATATTGTACAACGTTCCTGGACGCACAGGTTCTGCCATCAAGCCAGACACGGTGATACGCCTTGCCAACGATTTTGAGAACATCGTAGGTATAAAGGAGGCAAGCGGCAACATAAACGCTACGGCCGAACTCGTAGCCCGCCGTCCAGAAGGTTTTCGCGTTTATAGTGGCGACGACAACCTCTCGATGCTTTGCAACTTCCTTGGCGCCGATGGCTGTATCTCGGTAGCTGCCAACGTATTCCCGAAAGATTTTGCCAAGTTGATGAAACTCTCTATTGAGGGCAATGTTACTGAGGCTCGCAAACTCTTCTATCGCTATCGCCGATTGATGGATCTGCTCTTCATCGAGTCGAACCCAATACCAGTGAAGGCTACTTTAGCCGCAATGGGAATGATAAACGAAGTTTACCGCGCACCGCTCTGTCCGATGGAGCCAGCCAACAAAAAACTTCTCATCGACGAACTCAAATCGCTGAATATCATTTGATTTTTCTTTTTCATATTTTGATAATTTAGTTAACATGAAGGCTGCTGTGTGAACAGTGGCCTTTTGTGTATATCTCTAAATATCAAAAATATCAACAACGATTCTTCCACTAATCGAGAACATATCAGAGATTATAAATTTATCTATTTCTGAGATAGATTACAATCTTAGTAATCACTTCAAGCGGAAATTCAGATATGATATTGTAGCTTTTCTTGTTTCTACTGATGGTTATTTATGGCAGAAGTGGCGCATATCGCATTCGAGACATTGCTTTGGGTTGCACTTCACGTTTTTCATTGAGAAGTCCTTGCTTTCTATCTTGGCTACTACGCTGTCGAAAGTCTTTATGGTTTCGGCCACGTTTTTTGGATCGTAGTGGAAGGTGATGCAAGGATTGCCGTTTGTCTCCTTAGGATAGTAGAGACGTAGGTCGTTTATCTTGTAGCCTTTGCCCTCGAGAATGTGAGCGTAGACTTCGAGTTGGCGTTTGTATTGGCTGAGAATTTGTTTTTCATGAGGATCGAAAGAGTTGACATCGGGCTTGTTGCCAGATTTGAAGTCTATTATGTCTATTTTGCCGTTTTCTCCTTCGATGAGGTCGATAGTGCCTTTGAGGATGTATTCTTGTTTGACGAGAGAGACATCGACTTCGGCTTCTTTTATTCTATCCCAATGGCCAGCTTGCTGTTCGGTATAGTTGAATACGTAAGAGAGAATAGCATTGCGCTGGGGCTCGGCGAGATAGGCATGCTCTGACTTGACGAGCAGGCGATAATTTGTGTCGAACCAGCGTTCAATGTTCTCTTGGGTTAGAGTATTTGATTCGCCTCTTAGAACGGCTTTGTGGATGTCTTCGATGGTGTTATGCAAGAGAGTGCCGGCAATTGTGGCACCGACACGAACAGCAGCGAAGCCAAGTTCCTTGAAGAACTTGTATTGAAGCGGACAACGTTCGTAGAGAAGAACGTGAGAGGTGAATGAATATTCGTGTTTTATGTTGACTGGTTTGACCTCATCGAGTTTGAGTTTCGAGAGGTCGAAGTTAGCAGAAGGAGAATCCCATTCGGGGGTGTTTTGCCAAATGCCTTTATGAAATTTAGAAGGGACAGAGCCATGGCCTCTCTGCTTGTGTTCCCACCCAGTAAGGACGAGAAGATTTTCGGCGCGAGAGAAGGCTGTATAGTAGAGACGGTAGAAATCGAACATCTTAGTTTCTTCGATAGGCTCGAAAGCAGGACGGTCGTAGTACTGCTCTTGAAGGAGTTTATCGAAGTCGTTGTAGCGTTTTCTTGGGATGTCACCCATAGAGCCAACGACAGTGATAGGAAATTCGAGGCCTTTGGACTGGTGTATGGTCATGAAAGAGATGTTTCCAGAAGGTGTTATCTCATCGAAGTCTTCAAACTCTTCAAGGCCACCATCGAGAACAAAGTAGAGATAGACGTTGAAGAATAGTTTTAGGATAGAGTCTATTCTTTTAGGTGAGAAGATGTCGATGTTATATAAATACTCGAATTTGCAGATAAGCGAGACGAGAATGCCGATGTTGTAAGCTGGGCGCAAATCTTGCTTGGAGGCGGTTAGCTCTGTTTGAAGGTATTTTGCAAAGAGAGGAAACTGAAAGAGCTGGTAAACAAGGCCACTGAAAGCGTAGTCGGTATTCTTTTTCAAATTGGCGTGGATGCGCTTTTTGTCCCATATCCAAGCGATGAGGTCTTTGTTTGCTGCAGCATTTTGTTCTAGTTCTTGTAGTAGAGACTTGTTGCAATCCTCAAGATACTCGGCATTCAAGTTTGAGACGGTGCCTTTTTCTAAGAGTTGCGGGAATAGATTGAAGAGAGCACCGATGAGGAGCTTTACTTCTGGACGCTTGAAGAATAGACCAGAACGAGGTGAGAATACGGGGATGCCGTTTTCTTCGAGATACTGCATGAGCTCTAAAGCCTTGTCACTTTTTACAGACTTGTAGAGGAAACATATCTGATTGTAGTCGGTGATTATGTGCTTATCTCGTAAGATGGTGATGAAGTCTAAAACGCGTTTGCGGTAATCTTCGAAAGAATCGGTGGAGGAAAGGCGAACTACGGAAGAAGTGCCACAAGACGAGCGGTAAGGCTCAATTGTTTTATCGAAACGAAATTTATTAGTGCCATCGGTCCATTTCTGTGAGGCCATGTAAGTGTCGTAGAATTGGACAATGCCTGGATATGAACGGTAGTTAGTAGTAAGGTAGATTTCTCGACATTCGCCTTTATTGAAATTGGATGCGAATTGTAAGATATTGCGGATAGATGCACCACGGAAGCGGTAGAGACCTTGGTCATCATCGCCGACAACGCAGATGTTATTATTCTGCGAGGCGAGGCGAAGCAATATTTTTTCTTGTATGCGGTTGGTATCTTGATACTCGTCAATCATGAAATACTTGACCTTTTCTTGGATTCCAGCAAGGGCTTCTGGGTGGTCGGTAATCATGCGGAGAATCTCGGTTTGAATAGAAGAGAAGTCGATAGCATTCTCTTCTTCGAGAATCTCACAATAACGAGCGTAACATTCAGATAGCGCGACGATGGCCGCATCATTAGAATTGGCAAGTGCTTTTACATCGAGGTCTTCTTCAGAAATATTATTGATGCGACTGACAAGAGTTTGAGTATTTGACCATTTACCGTGTTCTAGGTCAATAATCGAATCAATGTTATCAATAGCAGCAAAGCTGTTGTAGTTCCTATATATGATGAATGCTTGCTCGAAAGGGTCGAGTAATCTATAAAAACGCTTGAGACGAGTGTATTGCGAATAGTCTTCGAGGAAGTGCAAGAAGATTGAGTGAAGAGTGCCGATATAAAGCTCGTTCGGATTGACATCTATCTTCAATTCGATAAGGCGGTTAGAGATACGAGTAAGTAGCTCTTTAGCAGCCTTTTCTGTAAAGGTAGAAACGAGAATATTTTCGGGTGCGTTACCTTTAGAAATGAGATAGACAACACGGTCGACAAGTGTTTTTGTTTTGCCAGAACCAGGGCCAGCAATGCAAAGAACTGGGCCTTCGATAGTGGTGGCGACTTCGAGCTGCTCAGAGTTCAATCCGTTGAGAAATGATGGTGTATTCTTCATAGAGAGTTATTTGCTAAAACATAGCAAAGTTAGCGAATAATTTCAGCTCTAAATACCTGTTTAGATACTTGATATTCCTACTATAAAATGATGCGATAAAAATTTACTCGCACATTGAAAAATAGTTTGCTAAGCAACGAGTCATAATGTAGGACGCGACGTATTGTAGTAAATCCACACTCGGACTTGTTATATTGACTCAAACCATAAATACTATACCGTTATGAGTAATTACACCAAAGAGAGCGTCCAAAAACTTCTTGACGAAATCAAATCCAATATTCCAACCGAAGCGCAATTGGAAATATTTCGAAAACGCCAAGAAAAACTTGCAAAAGAGTTTCGCGAGGCAGAAGAGAAAATAAAACGCGAAGGAGGCGTGATGGTTCGCCATTATGTCTGTAATAATCCTGATTTCGATACTGCAACAGTTCGCATTGAATATAATAAAGATGGTCGCAAAGAGACCCACCACGAAGTGAAGAGGATTGACAAAACTCACGTTGTGGTAAAAGGCTACGACCTTATATACGATAAAGATGATAACCTCATCGAGCGCGTAGAATTAGGTACGAAGGAGAGAACTATAGAAGAATAGGTACTTAACTATCGCAATCAAATGCGACCTTGTTGTCATTCTGAACGAAGCGAAGAATCTCATTGTGCATAACTTCTTTATTTTTCTCTGAACCGACAGAGAAAAGTAAAACAAAAGAGAACTCGTCGCTCGTCGATTCGCTAAAAATTATCTGCGCTCCACTAAACAATGTCCTAACTCGCTGCGCACAAACAAGAAATTGTTTCGAGCGTTACGCTCCGATTATTTCCTTTACGCTCATCTCCTAATGCGACATAGGCGATAGTTTCAATCATTTGTGATAAGGGTATTTGTTAGAAATATCGCTTCTTGAGTGAATCGGCGCCCAAACATTTTATAATGATTCATAATATAACTAGTAAATCGGCGTTCGAATATTCTGTATTGATTCATTTTATAACAAAACCACTTTATTATGACTACTATAACAAAATTGGATTTAATCACGTCAGTGGAGCATATCGTCGACTTGGCAAAAGATTCGAAACTTAGTAGCGAATTCTTTAGCCAGGTCGATTGCTATATCAAGTATGTATCTAAAAAGCAGGATATTACGGATAATCAGAGCGTATTATTAGCGCTTTTTATGGATAAGTATGAAGATGATCACATAACTATCAGCGAATTGGCAGAATGTGTAGACTGCCGCCCCACTCGAATGCTTAGATATGTGGAAGATCTCAACGAACTCGAAAAGCGTGGCTTTATCAGATGCTGTAAAGGTGAGCTATGCATAACGTACAGAGTGCCGCGAGAGGTGGTTGATGCCTTTCAGAAAAACGAAAAATATGAGCTACCAAACATTTCGGGGCTCTCTTGCGTGGATATGTTTGGCGTACTTGAAAATATTTTTGATATGCGCGACAGAGACGAACTATCGTATAGTGCCACGATGCAAAGAATAAACGATTTGTTTGAGGCTAATAAGCATCTCGAATACGTACAAAAGTTGAAAAGCTTCAACCTTAGCGACGAAGACAAAATACTGATTGTCTTCATGTCGCACGAACTTATAAATACACGATTCGACTTCGTAAATATTAGAGAACTTGAGGATCTTTTCGACAACACCCGTCAATTTACCATTATAAGAAACGCCATCAAGAGTGCTTCGAGCGAACTGCTAAAACGCGGATTGATTGAATTTAGCATCGAAGACGGTTTGGCAAATGGCGGAACCATCCGTTTGACAACCGAAACTAAAAACGCATTGTTGCGCGAACTCAACTTTTCTTTGACGCAAGTCAAACGTGAGGACATACTCAAAGCTGATGCTATTGTATGCAAAAAGCTGTTCTATAACGATAAGGTTAGCAAGCAGGTGACTGAACTGAACGACCTTTTGGACGACACTAAGTACAAGCAAATACGCGAGCGAATGAAGGAGAAAGGCTTTCGATGCGGTTTTACATGCTTATTCTACGGTGAACCGGGCACTGGCAAAACCGAAACGGCGCTTCAATTGGCTCGTCAAACTGGTCGCGACATCCTTCAAGTGAATCTTGCTGAAATAAAAAGCAAGTGGGTTGGCGAAAGCGAGAAAAACATCAAACTGCTGTTCGATAATTATCTGGCGTATGTAAAGCAATGCGAACGCACGCCAATACTGCTATTCAACGAAGCCGATGGCATAATTAGCAAACGCAACGAAGGCTGCAATAGCGCCGTGGACAAAATGGAGAATACCATTCAAAATATTATTCTGCAGGAAATGGAGACCCTCGACGGCATACTTATAGCCACAACGAATCTTACGCAAAATATGGATAATGCCTTCGAGCGCCGCTTCCTCTACAAAATACGTTTCGACAAACCCGATGCTCATGTGCGTCAAAACTTATGGCTAACTATGATGCCTACAATTCCCGAATCTGATGCTCAAAAACTTGCTGATATATACGATTTCAGTGGCGGACAAATTGAAAACATCAGTCGCAAAGCATCTATCAATGCAATTCTCCATGGCGAAGAGAGCAACACTCTGTCGAGTCTTATCGACTATTGCAACGAAGAGCGAATTGTAAATCATAGCACTCCCCGTAAAGTAGGATTTGTGTAAACAATGAATTGTGTGGCAGTAGTAAAAATTATAATTTTATGTATAGGCAACATACACCACGCGCTCTTAGTTATCTCACAAAGAAGCACTTAACGCTTGACTATTATTAGAAAATAAGTATTTTTATATTTTGTACATTGCAATTAGAACCTCACGATGTATAGGGAAATCGTCATTCATAATATGACACTAGACGAAAGAATTCGCACTGACATTGAAGAAAGATTGAGTGGAAAAGAAATTTCCGCAGCAAAAGCACTTGCCAAATTTGGTTTTTCGGCCAAAGGCTTACCGTTATACTTTACTGGTAATAGAAATGCAAGAACCGTTTTTGTTAACCTCAACCCAGGAAGGGATAAAGAAGATGCAGATAATAATTGGTCAAAAGATATAGAGAAATACAAATTCGACCAGTCTTCTTCGGAATCATTCATAAAAGGCCTAATCGAACGGAGCAAAAACTATGGTTTGTTGGATAAAGACCGCTCTGACTCATTTGATGAAAAACAAGCAGCATTTCTAACGCCATGGAAGGATTGCGGGATTGATCTACCACAAGAGCCTAATTGGCATGACAAGAACACTCGTCTTGAAGCGAAAAAGAATGTTTTATGTCAAAAGCTTCAATTAGAGTTGATACCTTATGCATCTTCCACGTTTGACAACATTAGAGGCGATGAGGAAAAACGTCTGTTTTTACCATTCATAGACACACTTCTTGACGAGATTTTTGCTAAACCAAGATTGTATGTAATATTTGCTTCGGCCAAATTTGAAGAACTTTTCAAATTCTACAACACAAGCAAGAATTCTCAAACCTTCGTAATACCACGTGAAACAAAGAAAGTTCTATTGAAGAGCACTTATGCTAGTTTCAAGGTTATTGAAATTCATTATAATGGAAAAACTCAAAAAGCACTTATAGCACGTACTTTCCCATCTCAAGGTCTAGGTCGAGCCTTTGACCTAATGCAGAAATATAGAAAGAGTTGTTATGAAGAGTTCATAAAAAGCTAATAATACGACCAACATAGAAGCACTACTTAGTTGTAGTATAAAATGAGAAAGAGGGTTTGTCTTTGTTTTGAAGACAAACTCTTTTATTTTTTATATCGCGACAAAAATGTCACCACACAAAATCATAAATACTTTTTGCGTCACAAAAGAGAGCGCACAGCCGACAAAAATGTCCGAAAAACCTCTTTGGCACGCAAAGTGACAAGTGGCACGTCGGCTGCGAAAATGCTAAGCTAGCAGCCACAGATAAGTTGAATTAATAATTTCTAAATCATACCAAAATGTCAGAACTAAAAGGAAAAATTCTCGCAGGTAAAGTGCTGGTAAAACCACAAGAGGCCGAGGCTAAAACCGCAGGCGGCATTATAATACCCGACTCTGCAAAAGAGAAACCCCTAAAAGGCAGTGTTGTACTCGTAGGTGCAGCTAAAAAAGACGAGCCAGTAGAAGTAAAAGTTGGCGATGTTGTTCTCTATGGTAAGTATTCAGGCACTGAACTCACTATCAACGACGAGACCTACTTGCTTATTTCTCAAAGCGATGTTCTCTACATCGAATAATAATCTGATTATTAACGGCATTACAAAAGAAAATCATTATGGCAAAAGATATAAAATTCAATACTGAGGCGCGCGAAGCCTTGAAGAATGGCGTTGACAAATTGGCTAACGCTGTGAAAGTAACTCTCGGCCCTAAAGGTCGCAACGTAGTTATCGAGAAGAAGTTTGGTGCTCCACACATCACAAAAGATGGTGTTTCGGTAGCTAAAGAAATCGAACTCGAAGACGCTCAGGAGAACCTCGGTGCACAGATGGTAAAAGAGGTTGCTTCGAAAACTGGCGACGATGCTGGTGATGGCACTACCACAGCTACAGTTCTCGCTCAAAAGATTGTTAGCATAGGTATAAAGAACGTTACCGCAGGTGCAAACCCAATGGATTTGAAACGTGGTATCGACAAAGCCGTTGCTAAAGTTGTTGAGAACATCAAGAGCCAAGCTCAAGCTGTTGATAGCTCCAACGAGAAGATAGAGCAGGTAGCCACCATTTCGGCTAACAACGATGGCGAAATCGGCAAACTCATTGCTACTGCAATGGAAAAGGTTGGCAAAGAGGGCGTTATCACCGTTGAAGAGGCTAAAGGTACCGAAACAACTGTAGACGTTGTTGAAGGTATGCAATTCGACCGTGGCTACATCTCTCCTTACTTCGCTACCGATACCGAGAAGATGGAAGCGAACCTCGACTCACCATACATTTTGATTCACGACAAGAAAATCTCTACTATAAAAGATCTTCTTCCTTTGCTCGAAGCAACCGCACAATCTGGTCGTCCTTTGTTGATTATCGCTGAAGACATCGACGGCGAAGCTCTTACCACTTTGGTAGTTAACCGCTTGCGTGGTTCGTTGAAAGTAGCTGCCGTTAAGGCTCCAGGCTTCGGCGATCGTCGTAAAGAGATGCTTCGCGATATTGCCGTTCTTACTGGCGGTACGCTCATCAGCGAAGAGGTTGGTCTGAAACTCGATCAGGCTACTATAGATATGCTCGGTCAGGCTGAGAAGGTCACCATCTCTAAAGACAACACTACCATCGTTAACGGTCGTGGCGAGAAAGAGGCTATCAAAGAGCGCGCAGAGCAAATCAAAGCTCAGATTGCTAACACTAAGAGCCAATACGACAAAGAGAAACTTCAGGAGCGTTTGGCAAAACTCTCTGGCGGCGTAGCTGTTCTTTACGTAGGTGCTGCTACCGAAGTAGAGATGAAAGAGAAGAAAGACCGCGTAGACGATGCACTCTGCGCTACACGTGCAGCTGTTGAAGAAGGTATCGTTCCTGGTGGTGGCGTTGCATACGTACGTGCTACCGAAGCTCTCAATGGCTTCGTCGGCGACAACCAAGACGAAACAACCGGTATCGACATCATCCGTCAAGCTATCGAAGAGCCATTGCGTCAGATTGCAACCAATGGTGGCAAAGAGGGTGCCGTTATCGTAAATAAAGTAAAAGAGGGTAAAGGCGACTTCGGCTACAACGCACGTACCGATAGCTACGAAAACCTCTTCAAGAGTGGCGTTATCGACCCTGCCAAGGTTACCCGTGTAGCTCTCGAGAACGCAGCTTCTATCGCTGGTATGTTGCTCACCACCGAATGCACCATCACCGACATCAAATCTAAAGAGGCTCCAATGCCAATGCCACAAGGCGGTATGGGCGGCGGCATGATGTAATTAGTTAATAATTAGATTAGCCATAATTCAACGCCGGACGATGAAAAATCGTTCGGCGTTTTTTGTGTTTGAATGCCAAAGCGATTGAAAAACTGATAATTCATACGATAAGTTTTACACTAAAAAACATTCTCGCATTTGCTAAATAGTGTGTACTTTCGCGGGAAATAATATCAATAATATTAATGAGAAAAATTAGCTACGCGATAGGTATGAATATCGCAGCCAATTTGAAACAACAAGGTGCAAAAGATATTGACGCACAAGCTGTTGTTGATGGCATGAAGGCTGTGCTCGAAGGCAAGCCGACCGAAATCACTGGAAAAGAAGCTGGTCAGTTGCTTCAGAAATATTTCACCGAACTGGAGGAAAGTGCAAATGCTCGCATAATAGAAGACGGCAAAGCCTTCTTAGCTGCCAATGGCGAACGCAAAGAGGTTACCGTACTCAAGAGCGGTTTGCAATACGAAATCTTGCGCGAAGGCAATGGCCGCAAGCCTAAAGCTACCGACAGCGTAAGTTGCCACTATCACGGTACACTCATCGATGGCACCGTATTCGACAGCTCTGTGGAGCGCGGCGAACCTGCAACATTCCCCGTGAATGGCGTTATCCAAGGTTGGGTTGAGGCTCTTCAACTTATGCCTATAGGTTCTAAGTGGAAACTCTACATTCCTTACAACCTCGGTTATGGCGCACGCGGCGCAGGAAGCTCTATCCCACCCTACGCTACATTGATTTTCGAAGTAGAATTGCTCGATATTTTATAAACCATAAAAATCAAAAAACATAAAATGAAACGCTTAGTTATTGCTTTTATAGCAGTTGGTACTACGCTCTGTTCATGCTCTCAGAAGAGCAAATTTGCATCTAAAGTCGACCTCGTATCACACGACGACACTGTAAGCTATTGTCTCGGTTCTATGGAGGCTAAAGGTCTTATGAGTGTTATGGCGCGCATGCCATTCGACACCGTTGATTTCAAGATTCTTGCAAAATCATTCGATGCATCGGTATTAAACGAACAATATTTACAGCAACGCACCGCTCAGTTCGACACCATCATGCTCGACGCCTTCCGCGCAGGTTTTGCTCATCAACTTACTTATGGTCGCATAAAGATTGACGAACCTATTGCTGAGGCTATCGTTAATGGTAAATATGAAGAAGTTCGCCACAAACGCGATGCAGAACGCCGTGCTTTAGCCGAGGCTAACCAAGCAAAAGGCGAAGCTTTCCTCGCTGAAAATGCAAAGAAAGATGGCGTTGTAGCTCTCGAAAGCGGCTTGCAATACAAAGTTCTCACCGCTGGCAAGGGCGCTAAACCAGGCGACAACGACCGCGTGAAAGTTCACTACACTGGTCGCCTTCTCGATGGCACCGTATTCGATAGCTCAGTTGAGCGTGGCGAGCCTTTCACCTGCTCTACTCACGGCGGCGTAATCAAAGGTTGGCTCGAAGTTCTCAAGCTTATGCCTGTTGGTTCAAAATGGGAAGTTTACATACCAGCTGAACTCGCTTACGGCGAGCGTGGCGGCGGCGACAAGATTGGCCCTAACGAAACACTTATCTTTGAAATCGAGCTTCTCGAGATCATCGATAACGCTAAGAAATAATAGAAAAGTTTAACATAGAGTTGACCGACGGGTGCATCTCTTATTATGCATTCCGGCGGTCGCTTTCTTTTTTATAAATACTTATTTATGAGTACCGATCGTTATAATCAACGTGGAGTGTCGGCTTCGAAAGAGGACGTACATAATGCCATAAAAAATATCGACAAGGGCATATTTCCGCATGCATTCTGCAAAATCATTCCCGATATTTTGGGCGGCGATCCAGAGTATTGCAATATTATGCACGCCGATGGCGCTGGCACCAAGTCGAGCCTCGCATACGTATATTGGAAAGAGACTGGCGACATGAGCGTATGGAAAGGCATTGCTCAAGATTCTCTCATTATGAATATCGACGACTTATTGTGCGTTGGTGCGGTGGATAACATCCTCGTTTCGAGCACAATAGGGCGCAACAAGATGCTCGTTCCTGGCGAAGTAATTTCGGCTATCATAAATGGTACAGACGAACTTCTTGCCGAATTGCGCAAACTCGGCATCGGCGTTTATGCAACAGGCGGCGAAACTGCTGATGTGGGCGATCTTGTGCGTACAATCGTAGTAGACTCCACTGTTACATGTCGAATGAAACGTTCAGACGTCATCGATAACGCAAAGATTCAGGTTGGCGACGTGATTGTTGGTCTCGCATCGTCGGGTAAGGCTACTTACGAGCAAGAATACAACGGTGGTATGGGCTCCAATGGCCTCACATCGGCTCGTCATGACGTTTTTGCTAAGTATTTGGCAAAAAAATATCCAGAGAGTTTCGATGCGAACATTCCTAACGACCTTGCATACAGCGGCAAAGTGAACCTTACAGATGCCGTTCAAGATTCACCTCTCGATGCAGGCAAGTTGGTTCTTTCTCCTACGCGTACTTACGCGCCTATCATCAAGGCAATTCTCGATGTGCTTCGCCCCGAGATACATGGTATGATACACTGCTCGGGCGGTGCGCAGACCAAGGTACTCAACTTCATCGGCGACAATATAAATGTGGTGAAGGACGATTTGTTCCCTATTCCACCGCTTTTCCGCCTCATCCACGAACAGTCGGGCACCGCTTGGCGCGAGATGTACAAAGTATTCAACATGGGTCACCGCTTCGAGATTTATTTGCCAAAGCAACATGCGCTTCAGGTGATAAATATCTCACGTTCGTTTGGCGTAGATGCACGCATCATTGGCCACGTAGAGCAAGGCGAAGACGGCCGCGAGCTCAACATCCGCTCACAGTTCGGCGAGTTCAGATATTTGGCGTAAGTACATAAAACTCAAATACATAATACGAAGGGACAGTCAGCTCGACTGTCCTTTTTTTGTAAATTTGCGTGTGATGATTATCATACGAACTACACTATCTGATATGTCAATCATAAATAGAAATATACCGCGCAGTGAGTCAAACAGAATTGAATTCAAACGAGAATTGAATGATGAGCTCGATTTGGAAAAAGAGATTGTTGCTTTCTTGAATTATCACGAGGGAGGAATCGTTTTCTAATGGAATAATACTAAATGATACTGTAAATGATACTGTAAATGATACTGTAAATGATACTGTAAATGATACTGTAAATGATACTGTAAATGATACTGTAAATGATACTGTAAATGATACTGTAAATGATACTGTAAATGATACTGAAACTGCCGTTTCCCT
>JAFYCM010000061.1 GCA_017539645.1 Bacteroidales bacterium | reverse complement strand
TCCGTCAAGGTCACGTACAGCTGGCTTGGTGAAGAAAATGTATGGCAAACAAGTATTGGCCGACGAAATCAACAAGTTGATGGGTGAGTCGTTGCAGACTTACATCAAGGACAACAATTTGGACATTGTTGGCGAGCCATTACCTTCTGAAGGTCAAGAACCTATCGATTTCGACAAAGAAATCGACTCTATCTCATACAAGTTCGATCTTGGTTTGAAACCTGCAGTTGAACTCGAACTCAACGACAAGGTGAAAGTTCCTGCTTACACCATCGAGATTACCGATAAAGATGTCGACAATTACATCCACGACAATGTAGCTCGCATGGCACAGAAAGTTGACGCTGCAAAAGTTGGCGCTGACTCGTTCGTAGAAGGTGCATTGGAACAGGCTGAAGGCTTCAAAGCTGAGAACGCATACATTGGCGTTCGTCAGATAAAAGACGAAGCAGAAGCAAAGAAAATCAAAGGCGCTAAAGTTGGCGACGTTGTAAAACTCGACCTCCGCAAAGCATTCGTAGAAGATAGCTTCATATCATACATACTCGGCATCACTGCTGAAGAGGCTGCTAAAGTAAACGGCGAATATGCTCTCACCATCAATAAGATTTCTGAGTACAAAGATCCAGAACTCGACCAGAAAGTATTCGATCAAATTCTTGGCGAAGGCGTAGCAAGCAACGTAGACGATTTCAAAGCTAAGATGAAAGAGCGCCTTGCTTCTAACAACGCTCTCGAAGAGGATTACCGCTTTACGCTCGACCTCCGCGACACGCTCCTCAAGAGCCTCAAACTCAGCTTGCCAGAGGCATTCCTCCGTCGTTGGCTCACCGCAGTTAACGTTGGCAACAAGGAATTCTCTCAGGAAGTTCTCGACAAGGAATTCCCTAACTTCCTCGAAGACCTCAAGTGGCAAGTAGTTAAGAACGCTATCTTGAAGAAAAACGACATCAAGATTACGCCTGATGATGTGCTCGCATTCGCTAAGAAATCTATCAAAGCACAGTTTGCTCAGTATGGCATCGTAAATATTCCTGAGGATAAGCTTGAATCTTATGCACAGAGCCAGATTCGCGAGAACAAAGAGCAATATGAGCACATGGTAGAAGGTGCATCAAACGACGTTGTTGTTAAGTTCGCTAAAGAGCACGTGAAAGTTGACAGCAAGACCGTTAAGCGCGATGCCTTCAACAAGCTTTTCGAAAAGAAATAAGTAACACAAAAACACCGTAACAATGTTTTCACCTAAAGATTTTGCACAGTTTGCAACGAAAGGTCGTGGCATAAGTTCCATGACGCTCGACAGATATAGTCGCTTCACTAATAGCTACATATCGCCAACCATCATTGAAGAGCGTCAGCTCAATGTGGCAAGCATGGACGTATTCTCGCGTCTGATGATGGACCGCATAATCTTCTTAGGTGTAGCCATCGACGACGATGTAGCCAACATCGTGCAAGCGCAATTGCTCTATCTCGAGTCGGCCGATTCGTCGAAGGACATCTCTATATATATCAACTCGCCTGGTGGTGGCGTGTATGCAGGTCTCGGTATATACGATACTATGCAATACATTTCATCGGACGTAGCTACAATATGTACAGGTTTGGCAGCATCGATGGCTTCGGTTTTGCTCGTTGCGGGCGCAAAAGGCAAACGCTCAGCACTTCAACATTCGCGTGTTATGATTCACCAACCGATGGGTGGCGCAGAAGGTCAAGCTTCGGAAATGGAGATTACCGTGCGTGAGATTCTCAAACTCAAGAAAGAACTCTACACCATCATAGCCGACCACTCTGGCAACGACTTTGCCAAGATTGAGCGCGATGGCGACCGCGACTATTGGATGAACGCAGAAGAGGCAAAAGCCTACGGCATGATTGACGAAGTGCTCGTCCGTGAAAAAGCAAAGTGAGTAATAAACTGATATTGTTATACTTATAGATAATGCAGAACTACTTGTATGAGTGGTTCTGCATTCTTGCGTAATTATTTACAGATATATAAAGTTAAATGAGAGAAGAAGACAAGTGTTCGTTTTGTGGCATGCCACGCAAGCGTGTTAACCTGCTTATCACGGGCATGTCGGGCTGTATTTGCGACAATTGCGCCCGTCAGGCTATTGAGATTATCAACTCTACCGAACAGCAAGAGGTGAAAAACAAAGTAGCTGGTTCAAAACTGAATACGTTTAAGCCCAAAGCTATCAAAGAGTATCTCGACCAATACGTTATCGGCCAGGACGAGGCTAAGAAATACCTCTCGGTAGCTGTGTATAACCACTACAAACGACTCAATCAAGACAAGTCGGAAGATGACGGCGTGGAGATTGAGAAGTCGAACATCATCATGGTGGGCGACACGGGTACGGGCAAGACACTTCTGGCTCGCACCATAGCTAAACTCCTCGACGTACCTTTCACCATAGTAGATGCAACGGTGTTTACCGAGGCTGGCTACGTAGGCGAGGACATCGAGAGCATACTTACGCGCCTTCTGCAGGTGGCCGACTACAACGTGCCATTGGCTGAGCGCGGCATAGTATTTATAGACGAAATAGACAAGATTGCTCGTAAAGGCGACAACCCAAGCATCACGCGCGATGTATCGGGCGAAGGCGTGCAACAAGGTCTTCTGAAACTACTCGAGGGCTCCATTGTGAACGTTCCACCGCAAGGCGGACGCAAGCACCCAGAGCAGAAGATGATTGCCGTAAATACGAAAGATATACTCTTTATCTGCGGCGGCGCATTCGACGGCATAAAGAGTAAAATTGCTCGCCGACTCAACTCGCAAGTTGTGGGCTACAACTCGGCAAAAGATCGTGATGCCATCGACTTCAACAACCTTCTGCAATACATAGCGCCTCAAGACCTCAAGTCGTTTGGCTTGATTCCGGAAATTATCGGTCGTCTGCCGGTACTTACATATCTGCAACCGCTCGACCGCGACGCATTGCACCGCATACTTATTGAGCCAAAAAATTCGCTCATCAAACAATATACTAAGCTTTTTGCCGTTGATGGTATTGAACTTACGGTCAACGACGACGTAATCGACTATATCGTCGATAAGGCTGTAGAGTATAAGATTGGTGCGCGCGGCTTGCGTTCCATCTGCGAAACCATATTTATGGAGAAGATGTACTCAATGCCATCGTCGAAGAGCAAAAAACTTGTAATCGACTTGGAATATGCAAAATCGCAGTTCGAGGCCGTTGGCAATACGCGTTTGCTGCAAGCATAAGTTTGTGTAGGCATACATAGAAACAACCGAAAGAGAATATTTATGGGAATAAAAATAAAATACCTATCAGCGCAAAATACCGATTCGGAGAGCGACCCAACAATGTTGCCGGAGTTATCGCCCGCCGATTTTGCCGAGGAAGAGGACTTCAACTTAGACGAACTCTCGCATACGCTTCCTGTGCTTGCCACGCGCAACGCTATTCTCTTTCAGGGTTCGGTGTTGCCAGTCACGGTGGGGCGCGAGAAGTCGAAGGCGCTTATTCGCCACGTGGCCGACAATGGTGGATATTTCGTTGCCGCCATGCAGCGCAATGCCGAGGTAGAAGACCCTTCGGTGAGCGATTTGTACACGATAGGTACGCTTGCCCGCGTGATAAAGGTGCTCAAAATGCCCGATAACACTGTAACCGTAGTTATGCAGGGCAAAATGCGTATGCAGCTTATCAAACAGACGCGCAAAACACCATTCCTCCGCGCCGAAGTTCGACCGCTCGTTGGTCCATTCAGCGACAAGAAGGACGAGCAAGAGACGAAGGCTATAATTACGTCGATACGCGAGGCTGCAGAAGGCATTGTGCGTCAGTCGAATATGCCGCCCGAAGCAATCTTCGCCATACATAATATCGAAGACGACTTGAGCCTCGTAAACTTCATAGCATCTACCATCGACATAAATATTGCCGACAAGCAAGCTATCCTCGAAGCCAATAGTCTGCACGACTGCGCAATGATTCTGCTGCGTTCGATAACTCAGTACAAAGAGTTCTTGAACGTGAAGAGCGAGATAGAGACGCGCGTTCGCAAGGACATCGACAAGCAACAACGCGAATACGTATTGCAAGAACAGATACGTACGATTCAAGACGAGCTTGGCGAAAACCCTGTGCAGCAGCAACTTGACGAATATCGCCAGCGCGGTGCGGAGAAGAAATGGAACGAGGAGACAGCTAAAGTCTTCAACAAAGAGCTCGAAAAACTTGAGCGCACAAACCCCAACCAACCGGAATTTTCGGTGGGCTCTAATTATATAGAGACGATGCTCGACCTGCCTTGGGGCGAATATTCCGAGGACAATTTCGACATCGATAGCGCCGAGGCTCGCCTCAACCAAGACCATTACGGACTTGAGAAGGTGAAGGAGCGCATATTGGAGCATCTCGCAGTGCTCAAACTCAAAGGCGACCTCAAATCACCAATCATCTGCCTTGTTGGCCCTCCGGGTGTGGGCAAAACTTCGCTCGGACGCAGCATTGCCGAGGCTTTGGGGCGTAAGTATGTGCGCATTTCGCTTGGTGGTGTACACGACGAAGCCGAAATTCGCGGCCATCGTCGTACGTACATAGGTGCTATGCCAGGCAGAATAATACAAAGCCTCAAGAAAGCAGGCACTTCAAACCCTGTATTTATACTCGATGAGGTTGACAAACTCTCCAACGACTTTCACGGCGATCCACAATCGGCTTTGCTCGAAGTGCTTGACCCAGAACAGAATAGCGCATTTCATGATAACTATCTCGACCTCGACTACGATTTGTCGAAGGTGATGTTCATAGCTACGGCAAATAGTCTTTCGCAGATTTCACAGCCACTGCTCGATCGTATGGAGATTATAGAGGTGAGTGGCTATGTGATGCAAGAGAAGATTGAGATTGCTCGCCGTCACCTGTTGCCAAACGAGAAGGAGAATCACGGTATAACCGCCGAAAGCAAATTCACCATCGACGACGATGTAATGGGCTACATAATAGAACGTTACACGCGCGAGAGCGGCGTTCGCGAACTCGAAAAGGTGCTTGCAAGCATCTGTCGCAAGGCGGCCATAAATGCTACGCGCGGCAAGAAACCGTTTGGCAAACTCACCAAGAAGAAAGTTGTGGAAGTGCTTGGTGTAGAGAAGTATAACCACGATATCTGGCAAAACGACCTACCATCGGGCGTTGTAACGGGTTTAGCGTGGACGGCCGTTGGTGGCGAAATTCTCTTTGTGGAGGCAAGCACGAGCCACGGCACGGGTAGGATTACTCTTACTGGCAACCTTGGCGACGTGATGAAGGAGTCGGCTACGCTTGCTCTCGAATACGTACGCTCCAACGCTTCACTCTTCAACCTCAGCGAGGTAAATTTCGACCAATTGAACCTACATATACACGTTCCCGAAGGCGCTATACCCAAAGACGGACCGTCGGCGGGCATAACTATGGTTTCGAGCATCGTGTCGGCACTCACCAAGCATCGTGTGCGTCCGCGCGTGGCAATGACAGGTGAGATTACGCTCCGCGGTCGTGTGCTGCCTGTAGGTGGTATAAAAGAGAAAATACTTGCCGCTAAGCGTGCTGGTATAACAGACATAATACTCTCCGAAGAGAATAAAAAAGATATTTCCGACATTATGCCTATGTATCTCGAAGGACTGACGTTCCACTATGTCAAGGAGATACGCGAGGTGGTTGATTTGGCTTTGGAAGACAAGCCGCGTTCATAATAACTAATAAAGACAATGGCAAAACGTAAAGATCCAGTGCTTGAAGCTGTAGTAGCTGGCATACAAGACAAAAAAGGCAAAAACATAACCGTGCTCGACATGAAAGGCGTCGACGCATCCATCTGCGACTACTTCGTCATTTGCGAGGGTAATAGCAACACGCAAGTTGATGCGATTGCCGATAGCGTATGGGACAAAGTGCGCGAGGACGCTGGCGAGAAGCCTATCCACGACGAAGGCCGCGCTAATTGTCAGTGGGTGCTGCTCGACTACGGCAATGTCATCGTACATATTTTCCAACGTGATGCACGCGAGTTCTATTCGCTCGAAACTCTTTGGAACGATGCCAACAGAACCGACATTCCAAATATTGACTAACCCATAATAGCACAAAATCCGATGGCTCAAAAAGATAACAAAACGCCCAAGATGCCTAAGTTCAATCCTTATTGGATCTATGGCATAGTAGCCGTTGCGCTGATATTCATAAGTACGATGGGCTCAAGTTCTGCGCCACAAAGTTTGGCATACGGAACGTTCGAGAAGAAGCTCCTTGGTCGCGATGGCATTGCTAAGATTGTAATTATTCGTAACGAACTCAAAGCCGAAGTCACGCTCAACGTAGATTCGGTGGATAACTATCGCGAACTATTTGCTAATGAACAAAATGTGCCTACTTCAGGCCCGCATTTCATTGTAGATATACCATCGATAGACAGCTTCGAGGCAAGCCGCAAAGCCGTTGAAGAGGCTCGCCACAAAGAGATTGTGGTCTACTACGAACAGCGCACGAGTTTCTTCGGCGACATTCTGTCGGTCATCTGGCCAATATTACTTATGGTAATATTGTACGTAGTGCTATTCCGTAGAATGGCAGGCGGCGGCGGTGCAGGAATTTTCTCTGTAGGTAAGTCGCAAGCCAAGATGGTGGATAAAGACTCGAATGTAAACGTCACATTCAAAGACGTTGCTGGTCTGTCGGGCGCAAAAGAAGAGCTCGAGGAGATAGTAGAGTTCCTACGTCACCCTGAAAAATATACCGAACTTGGTGGCAAGATTCCTAAGGGCGCATTGCTCGTAGGCCCTCCGGGAACTGGCAAGACACTTCTTGCTAAAGCCGTTGCAGGCGAAGCTAACGTGCCATTCTTCTCGATGTCGGGTTCCGATTTCGTAGAGATGTTCGTGGGCGTGGGAGCAAGCCGTGTGCGCGACCTCTTCAAGAAGGCTAAGGACAAAGCGCCGAGCATAATATTTATAGACGAAATTGATGCCATAGGTAGAGCACGTGGTCGCAACGGTGGTTTTTCGTCGAACGAAGAACGTGAAAACACTCTCAATCAGCTACTTACAGAGATGGACGGATTCGGCACCAACAGCGGCGTAATTATCCTCGCTGCTACCAACCGCGCCGACATCCTCGACCGCGCTCTTATGCGTGCTGGCCGTTTCGACCGTCAGATTTCGGTAGAACTACCTGATATTCACGAACGTGACGCCATCTTCGAGGTACACTTGCGCCCGCTCAAACTTGCTACCGACTTCGACCGCAGTTTCCTTGCTAAGCAAACACCAGGTTTCTCTGGTGCCGACATTGCCAACGTATGCAACGAGGCTGCTTTGACGGCTGCTCGCAAAGGTAAAAAGGAGGTCGACAAGCAAGATTTCCTCGATGCTATTGACCGCATTGTGGGTGGCTTGGAAAAGAAGAACAAGATTATCACGCCTGAAGAGCGTCGCGCGATAGCTATACACGAAGCAGGTCACGCAACTATTAGTTGGTTGCTCGAAGGCGCACACCCATTGGTGAAGGTTACCATTGTTCCGCGTGGCAAAGCGCTTGGCGCAGCGTGGTATCTGCCCGAAGAGCGTCAGCTCGTAACTAAGGAGCAGATTCTCGACGAGATGTGCTCTACGCTTGGCGGTCGTGCTGCCGAGGAGAATGTGCTTGGTCGCATAAGTACAGGCGCGCTCAACGACCTCGAAAAGGTTACGCGCTCGGCTTATGCACTTGTGTCGTACTACGGCATGAGCGACAAAATACCTAATATCAGTTACTACGACTCTACTGGTCAAAGCGACTACGCGTTTAGCAAGCCTTATAGCGAAACACGCGCAACGGTTATCGACTCGGAAGCTTCGAAAATTGTTGAAACTCAATATGCACGTGCTAAGAGCATTCTTAGCGAGAATGCCGAGAAGCACATGCAGCTCGCCAACCTCTTGCTCGAACGCGAAGTAATCTTCAGCGACGACCTTGAGCATATTTTCGGCCCGCGCAAAGGTGCTAAACCAGCTGAAGAAGCTTCAGAAAAGCCTAAGGAAGAGCCTAAAGCTGAATTACCAGAAGCTCCTACTGATGGCGAATGATGAATAAGAAATCCGCCTAAACGAAGTTTCGGTAAATCGTTGTACCTTTCCCATTTGAAACAGATTAAGCGTTAGTATTATGGAAGCAAGAACAACGACTAATCCTCAAGAAGGAACATTGCTGGTAAGCGTCAGCGACATATCGATGATGAAAGACATCAAGAAGGCTATCAGCATGCTCAAGGGGGTGACAAAGGTACAGGCGCAAAAAGCCAAGGCTAAGCACCGTCTCTACGACCCTGAGACCGGCGAGTACCTCAACGACAAGACGATGAAACTCATCGAGGACGTACACAACGGCAAGGAGCCAGTTTACAATGCAGAGAGCGTAGATGACATGTTTCAGAAGATCTTAGGCTATGTACCAGGTAAAGTATAGCAAGCGGTTCGACAAGAACCTGAAGCTTTGCGCTAAACGTGGGCTCGACATGCAACTCATTTTAGATGCTATTCGATTGCTTGCTGCCAACGGCTCGCTGCCTGCCCAATACCACCCTCACAAGCTATCGGGCGATTGGGATGGCATCTGGGAGTGCCACATCCAACCCGACTGGCTGATGACATGGGAGCAGAACGACACGCAACTGACACTACTCTTCTTGCGAACGGGCACCCACTCAGACTTATTCTGACGTTTTCATCATCATACCTCAGCTCGAGGGAATTTGTAATCCCCGACTGATGAGTTAGCTGATTCAAATCCACCAGAACAAAATAATCGCCGAATGAGGTTACGCTATGTATTCTCATTCGGTGATTTTCGTTTAGGGCTAAATGTCATAGCTGAGCAGGTGTATACTTTGAAACAAAAAAGCATATATTTGTTTCATCTGACTATTAGCATTTTATGGCGTACGAGTTTGAATATAAAATTCAGCTGACAGTAGTAAGTCTTTCTTCAGCAGTCAATCACCCAGGTGCATACACACTTACTTTGAAGGAGGTTGGTGGCGATAGACGTTTGCCCATCATAATCGGACTTGCTGAGGCACAGGCCATTGCCGTACATCTACAGCGCATCGTATCGCCTCGCCCACTCTCACACGACCTTTTCCACAACATGGCTGTAGCCTTCGATATAAAGGTTGAAGAGGTGATTGTCTACGCCTGCATAGATGGCATTTTCTGTAGCAAGATTATCTGCGTCCGCGACAACATTCGCTCCGAGATTGACGCCCGCACCAGCGACGCTGTATCTATTGCCTTGCGTTTTGGCGCTCCTATATATATTTATGAACGCATACTGAACGATGTCACCGAACGCCTGCGCACCATTCACGACAACCTCCAGACCGTAAAAACTACACAATACGCATCGATAGACGACCTCTCTGTATCGCAACTGCAGGAGATGCTCGATGCCGCCATCAAAGAGGAAGACTACGAGAAAGCTTCGGACCTCCGCGATGAACTCCGCCGTCGTGGGGCTATTTGAAATTGAAAGTTGAAAATTATTGGAAAGGTTGTCAGTTGTAGAGAATTTGAAAACCACTTACCGTATAGGGCAGATTGCAAATAAGCCTAAACGAGAGGCTGTTCGCCACGTTCCAATCGCACTACCCTTTTTCTTTCTAATTTTTTAGAACCTACTCGTCGAATATTTCTTCAACTCTTTGTCCAGCGCGGCTTCTTGACCATTGCAGAAATGGTTTACAAGTTCGTGGAAGCGCTTGCTGTGGTTCATCTCAATGAGGTGGCAGAGTTCGTGGGTAACTACAAGATTTATCAGCGCATCGGGCAGGCGCATCAAGTGCACGTTGAAGCAGAGGTCGCCTTTTGACGAACAGCTGCCCCAGCGCGAAGTCATATTCTTGAATTTCAGCGTATTATATTTTACACCTACGCGTTCGGCTGTCGCTTTCACTATGGGCGGTAGGTATTCTGCAGCCTCAACTTTTAGCGCAAAACCAATACAACGATGAATGAGTTGCTGCATCTGCTCAGTCGTAACGTCCTCGTTTTCAGGATAGTCTATAAGTATTTCACCTTTCGTCGCGCCTCTATTTGGTGTCACCTTCACATGCACGCGCTTGCCCGTAGATTTGCGAATGACGAGCGTGTGAAAACGAGTCTCGAAGTGCGTATTTTCAGTAAAAATGGTCACTGGAGACGTCTCTTTTTTCGCTATTGATGCGCGGTTTCGCTCAATCCAATCAGCTTGCGCATTGAGGAACTCCACCACCGTTTTGGGCTGCGTTCGCCGCGGACACGACACACGCAATCGTCCATCTACCTTACTGATACGCAGCGTTATACGGCGCGAACTGAGACTTTCCCAGATCTCCACTTCGCCAAATTTTTCGGTATTAAGTACGTATGTGCAAGCCATCTCTATCTACGTATGTATAATGCCCAACCATCAGCCGATTTTGATGGCGTAAACATTTCTGTATTAATAATTTGTACGTTATCAATATGCATAAAAATCTGCGTTACACCATCGAGGTTGAAATCGAGTCGCTCGTTAGTATTTATAATGAGTGTAGGCGTATTTACCTCTATAAGATTATCACTAAACACGCTGAAATTCAACCTATTAGTACTTGCATTTTCTTGCCTTACTATATGGCCGTTGGCTGCAATTTCGCAGCGTTCGTCGCTACATAAATATGTATTGATATTCAGCTGCTTATGGCGCATAGCAAGGAGCGTTGTAAGTTCGCCATAGCTACTATCGATAATAGTTACGGGCTTGGCAGCATCGATATTAGTATCGATAAAACTAAAGTTGCGTTCGCGCTTGAGGTTACGCAGAATTTTTTGCTCTAAGTACGGCAGCTTATAAGTATAGTTAACCACCAAACGCTCTGTGTAGTAAGGATTTATAGCAGTATCATACTCTTTGCGCAGTGCGTCATACTCTGCACGCATAAGTTCGCAAGTTTGTTTGGTAACGTGGCGCAAATCGTCGTTTAGCGCAGAATCGCCAATTGTGAACGACGACAGAATCTTATTCACTATCAAACCTTTGCGCGTAAGAAAATGCTCTTTGTGGGCAATCATGCCATTGCCGAAAATAACTATGGGCGTGATGGGCAGATTGAAGCTCTGAGCCAAAAGGAATGCGCCTTTGTGAAAGCGGTGAATCTCCAAATCGCTGCTGCGGCTGCCTTCGGGGAAGACGACGATGGAATAACCCTGCTCAACGAGCGGACGGAGTTTCGTAATCATCTCAGTATGACCATCGTTGATGTTGTAGAAGCCCGCCGTCTGCACAAGTCGACCGTAAAGCGGCGAGTTGGTCACCCACGTCTTAGCCACGATGACGCACTTAGGAATGAGCGAAATAAGAGTAATGACATCGATGAACGACTGATGGTTGGCGATGGCAATCTGCGGGCGCGAGGTGTCGAAAGTGCCTACGAATTTGCGTTTTATAAATAGACCAATAGCGACATTTGTCACCCTCATGCCTGCGCGTATAATATTGATAGATAACGCCCTACGAATATTTTTACCGAGAGGAATGAGCTTGATGATATTCGTAAATATGTTGGCAACCAAGCAGCAGATGCCGAACAATCCAAAGCAAAAAATGGTGCGGAAGGCTGGGAAAAGCGTCACGGGGTTGTCGTGCTTGGCGGGTTTGCTGATAAAAATGCGGAAGAGCAACGGCTGCACCACGTAGGAGGTAAGTATAACCGCCGCCAAACCGAGAATCGACAGCAAGCCAAGCGAATGAACGGCGGGATGGCTTGCGAAAATTTGCACGCCAAGTCCCACAATGATGGCGAAACCCGACAGCAGAATAGCGGCTTTGTGCGACTCGAGCATGCGGCGACCGGTGGCGTAGTTGCTCTGAAGTCCGTCGACGATGAAGATGCTAAAATCGTCGCCCACGCCGAAAATGAACGTGGCTAAAATGATGCTCACAACGTTGAACTCGATGCCGCAAATGGTCATAAATCCGAGGATTATAACCCAACTGATGCACATCGGCAGAAAGGAGAGCAGGAAGAGTTCTATGCGGCCATAGGAGATGAGCAGCACAAGCGCTACGAGCGTTGAACTGATGAGCAAAATGAAGTTGAAGTCGTTGGCGATGCCATCTGTGGCACAACGGACAAAGTAGCCAAGGTCTGTCACAACCACGTTAGGCTCGCTGTCGAAGGTGGCAAGGAGGTTGTCGCGATGGTCGGGCGAGAGCGAAACGTTGATGTTGAGTATGTATTTATCGTCGCACGTGGTAATCCAGTTTTTTAGGATTGGAGACTGTGCAATCTCTTGGTTATCTGGTAAGTATGCGACAAAATCATTATCAATAATATGAAAGAAATTGTCGAAGCAGCCATCGGCAAAACCGAGATCTTTGGCGTGACGTTCGATGGAAAATTTCACCTGAGCGCGGCGTTCAGCTGTCCAGAATTGACTCCAGCGAGCTATGCGCGACGTTTGCTTGAGGCTATCTGTAAGTAGCGTCGGCGCGATGGAGGAAACGGCGTTGAGACCACTGTCGGCGTAAGTATAGCACAACGCAGTGAAATCGGCGGCGCGCTTTGCAACCTCATCAACCGACGAGCCCACCACTGCAATAGTCGATTCGCATTGGTCTACATCGAGAAGACGTTGCAGAGTATCGCCAGACTGCTGTAACCAGCTGTCGCCTTGATAGTTAAGCTGCGACATGTCGTTGCTATAACGAACGTCGTTGAAGAAGAACAGCCCAATAATCGTACATATAGACAACGCGATCACTAACAGCTTGTTGCGCGAATAGTCGTAACTCGAAATAGCATTAACAGCGTTGCGCAGACGGCTGGGCTTATGCTCGTAGTCGGTAGTTAGAAAATGCGGCAAGAAGATGAGGCTGAAGAGAATAGTGCCAATGAGCGCGAGGAAAGCGAAAAGCCCGAGGTCGTGCAAGATACGCGACGAGGTGAACATCAGCCCCAAGAAGGCGCCCACAGTGGTTATGCTGCCAACGGTCATTGGGTAGGCCATGTCGGCAATGAGGTCGCGGACGGAGCGCGCATGGAGGCTGTGAGTCACCATATGTATGGCGTAACTCATTGCTATTCCGAGAATTGTAGCGCCTGAACCTACGGCTATGAGCGAGAGCTCGATGCCAAGCGCCGCTATGATGCCAAACGCGAAGAGTGCGCCAAAGGCTATTGATACTATTATAAGTACGACGGTTCGTTTTCGCCTGAATATCAACAAGAAAGCTACACATATTATTACCGATGCAAGCGTCACGGTCCACGATTCGTCGAACTTCACTTGGTCGGCATTGGCAACAGCCACAACGGGCGCACCAAACACATAGAAATCAACGCCTTCGCGCTCGCCAATGGATTGAGCTGTCGTACGTATGTAGTTGATAATGGCGGAGTTGTTGCCCGTCTCGCCGAAGTCGCTGCCAAGGTCGATAAACATCAGCAGATAGCGCTGCGAGCGGTCGAAGATGTAGCCATCTATCATAGAAAACTGCTCCGAAGCACCTATTGTGCGCAAACGGTTGAGCGCGTCTACGGAGATGCCGAGCGGGTCATTAGCGAGATAGTCAGTTACGCCGCTAACCATCGGATTACTAAGTAGTTGCTTAGCGATAGCGAGGCGCGCAGCAATGGCAGAATCGGTGGTGAGATTGACAAGATTTGCGAGTTCGTCATCGGTAAGAAACGATGGCAAGTGATTGAAAATGAGCGAGAGAAGTTCCTCCGTCGTGCTATCGTCGTAGTAGAGTTCTACATTGAGCGAATCGGGGCAAGCCTTGAGCGTGTCGGCGTAGGCCTCTGCAGCATCCATAAGATGGTAAATATCAACATCTTCGTCACCTTGCGAGATTCCAACAACAACGCGGTTCATCGTCTGCATATTGTTCATCACGAAGTTGGTCTCCTCGTTGGTATTTGGGAAGAAACCCGTGATATTCTCGTCGAAACGGATGTTTGAAGCGAGTGCGCCAAGCAGAGCAACCGTAGTTACGAGCGTGACGGCGAAGATGGCCTTATGGTTAGTAAAGTATTGATATATAGCTACAAAAAAGGCTTTCACTGCATAAGTTTATTGAGGGCAAAGATAGTGAAAGAAGGGAGAGTAAAGAGTAGAGTTCTATTTATGTCGCTGTTGTTGTCGCTACTACTCTTTACTCTCCTACCCTATTCTATTTATACTTACCTCGACTTCACGCTTCGGCGGCTGCGGGCGTTAATCTTGCGAGTGCTGCCACCACCCTTGAAGATCGTCTTAACACGGCGGAAGTCCAAACAGAGACCGACCTTAGCGCCAGCCCCAATGAGGTGTGCATTGTCGACAAGCGTAGAGCCAAGAACACCTTTGTAGCTGAGGTTATTCACGTCTACTATACCAGCTTTGCCGCCTTTGGACACATTGGTAATGCAGTAGCTAAAGTACAAGCCAAAATAAAGCGTCTTGCCACGCTCCCAATGGTAGTTGAAACCAGCATCGAGGAGAAGGCTGCCCGTGACGGGGCTCACACGGCTCTTGCCCGTTTGGTTGGCCTCAATGACGGTGAATTTATGCTGTGGGAGGTTGTTGTACTCCACATTGGTAGAGCCAAAGTAGCCGCGTGTCTCGTACAAACCATCGGTGAGGCGATAACGTTTCATGAGCGGCACACCGAGTTTTGCGCCCAGACCAACGGTAAAATCCCACATCTCGGTCATGTTTTTCAGTTTATACATAACCATAACAGGCACTTCGAGTTGAACAAGATGCTGACGCTCGTTCACCGAGTTGAAATATGTACGAAAAGCGTAAGTCTCAGAAGCTTCGCCACGCCACAAATCGTTTGCGTGAACATTCTCGTCGGTAGATTCCACAATCTCTTCGGCACTAAAGGTTGTAGCAGCACCATAATATGAGGCTCCGAGGCCTATGCCGTAGCCCATACCACTATAAAAGAATTGCTGGAACGTAGCGTTGAGCGTGCCGCCCGGCTTCATATTCTGACTTTTGCCGTCGACCGAGTAGCTATAGGTATAGAGACCGCCACCCATATCGAAAACGAGGAACATATTCTCGAGTTCGATATTGGTAAACTTCTTTTTCTTCTTGCGCGGTGCGGCATCGGCCGTTGTGGGTGCGACAATGGCTAATATCATAAGTAGCACGAAGCATTTCAACCAACTCATAGCGTTATATTTTATGTATGTAGTATTCATGGTTCTGAGTGTTTAATTGTAAATAAATCGATGCCTATTTATCGTTTTATTACGCTAACCACATCGTTGCCAATTTTGATTACGTAAGTGCCCTGCGGCAGACCAGAGAGGTCAATCTTGTCACGAGTAGCGCTCTCGGCTTGCTGCGTTATCACCGTCTGGCCGGCAGAATTGGTCACCGTTATAGCATCGCCGACATTCCACGTACCACCTTTGATGTTGACCAAACCAGCCGATGGATTCGGGAAGGCCACGAGCGAAACGGCTGTCAATTCGCTGCAATCTTTCACGCACGAGGTGAACTGCTCGCCGTCGGTGGTGTATGCCACAACGTAGTAGTTACCCGTGAGGCCGCCATCTTCGCTGAAGAACGGATTGGTAGCGCCTTGTATCAGTTCACCGTTGTGATACCATTCGTAGCGATCGGGCTCGAACAGCCTACCGCCAGTGTATTCGCCAGTATTGATAACCGAAATAACGTCGTCCCACATGACGCAGATGAAGCGGTGGCGCACGGTATAGTTGATTGAATACTTGACGCTGTGGCCCATCAACGAAGCTATAACCTCAATAACGCCGTAGTCTGGTATTTCATACGATACCGATTCTGGTTTAGGCATAGTGAACGTATTGCCATGCTGATCGTCAACTGCTACGCCGTTTATCGACCACTTATATTCTACGTATGAGAGAACGTCAATCGCCTGACCTTGAGCGTTGTAGCGAGTCTTTTGCGCTGACGGAGCGTTGTTTGTCAATACAATAGAACCCTCGTATTCGCAAGTCTCGAACGAGTTGTCGATAGAGAAGCGTAGGTAGGTATTCTCGATATTGTCGCAGTTCTCGTCGCAGAAGTAGTCGCCATCGTTATCAATAAAGATGTCCGGAACACAGTCGCCATCAACGTCGATGTTGCGGTCTGGTATGTAGTCGCCATCATCATCGATATTTACGTCGGCAGTACCATTCCCATCGCAGTCGAGGTTGACATCGGCTACCCAAATAGCGGTGAGTTTGATGTTGCCTATCGAGCCCTTAGGTATGTATGTCACCTCGTTGTCGTTCTCGTCGTACCAGCCAATGAATGAGTAGTGGCTGCGAGTAGGATCGGAGAGCTGCACTTCGTCGAGTACGCAGATAGAATCTGGATTGAACTCGCTATTCTCGCCACCGTTGAGCTCATACGTAATAGTATAGTAGATAGGCTCGTATGTAGCGCGGATAGAGACGTCGGTTGCTGGCATGGTGAACTTGTAGTCCGCCGAAATGGTCAGCTCGGCAGGATTGGTAACCCAACCAGTCCAAGTGTAGCCTTCTTTGGTAATAGGTATGATAGTAATTACCTCGCCAATAGAAGCCGTCTCCGACGTTGCCGTACAGTTCACCGTAGATATGGTATACTCGCCAATCTGCCACTGAGCGTAGAGCGTCACGTTGCCATAATCGACAGACGACAAGTTGGATACGAGTTCTCCGTCTAAGTATGTAGTGCCAGAGCCATCGGCTGCAGTGTTCCACGCTATGAATGCGTAACCATCTAATACATACCTATTTGCAGTAAGGTTTACAGCATTGTTGTATGTAACCACCTGAGGCGTCATCGAACCCGTTGCCGACGCTGAGTTTGCATCGAAGGTAATAGTGTAATTATTAGCCGACCAAACAGCGTAGAGCGTGACGGTGGTGCCAGGCGTAGTGGTGAGGTTCTTCACATTCTGACCATCTTTATATACCACCTCGCCTTCCGACGACGTTGCCCAACCCTTGAAGGTGTAGCCAGTGTTCTTATATGCATACGTATTCAGATTCTGCGCAACGCCGTAGTAGAACACCTGATCGTCCATAGTGCCCGACTCGCAACCATTGCCATCGAAGCGAACTATGTATGCATTAGATGTCCAAACGGCATAGAGGTTTACATTGCCGCCATAGGTAGACGACAGATTTACAACGTTTTGCATATTTACATACACCACACTGCCATCGGCCGAAGTAGCCCAACCAGCGAATTCGTAGCCTTCGCGCGTGTAGGCATTAGCGGTAAGCGGAGCTTCGATGCCGTAGGTCATAACCTCTTTATTCATCGTGCCCGAGCCGTCGTTAGCCAAGAACGTGATGGTATAAGTATTTGCAGACCACTGAGCGAAGAGCGAAACGGTATCACCATCGACAGAAGATACATTTTCAACCATCTCGCCATCGGCATAAGCTGCGGAAGTGCCCTCGGCGTTGCGGTTCCAGCCATCGAAGTGGAAGCCCGGACGCTTGAAGCTGTTGGCAGTGAGCGGAGCACTTACGTTGAAGTAGAAACGTTGCTTCTGCATAGTGCCCTCTGCGTCGGTAGCATTCGGCTCATACGATACGTAATATTCCGAAGGTGCCCACTGTGCGTAGAGCGTAACAGCCTCACCTGCAGTGATATTAGATACGTATTCACCGTCGGCGTAGCTCTTGCCAGTGCCATCGGCCTTGAGATTCCAGCCCATGAATCGGTAGCCCGTCTTGGTGAAGGTGCACTTGGTCAGGTAATCCCACTGGTCGTAGTTAATCTGCTGCGTAGCCATAGAGCCCTTGCCGCCGTTATTATCGAATGTAATTATGAAGCCAGCGATGTCCCATTGAGCGTAGAGCGTAACAGTGCCTTCGGTAGCAAGGTTACGCTGCGTAGAGCCCGGATAGTAAGTATCGCCCGAACCGTCGGCAGCGGTGTTCCAACGGATGAACTCGTAGCCAGCCTTAGTGAACTTATTGTTGCTAAGTATGGTGACATCTTGGTCGTATGTAGCATCTTGATCGACCGTAGTACCGATGCCGCCATTATTTACATACTCAATAGTATAAGTATTAGCAACGAAGTTGGCCGTAACGTCGATGTCGCTTGCTGGCATCACGAAGGTATTGGTGAAGGTTACGGCAACATTCGGCTCGGTGGTCCAACCGGTGAACTTGTAGCCAGGCTTAGCGTCCGGCGTGAGGTTGACAACGGTTTCATAAGTAGCCGTGGTGAAGTTCGCCGTACCACCATCTACGGTGATGGTAAATTCGGTGAGCTTGTAATTAGCAGCAACCGTAACATTCTCAGTACCAATGACGAGCGTAGTAGCTGCGCTCTTCTCGTCAGCAAGCGTTGCGCCTGTGCCGCTCTCGATGGTCCAGTGGTCGAACTCGTAGCCATAAGCAGCATCGGCAGCCGTGATAGTTACCGTTTCGCCCTTAGTAGCCGTAGCTTTATCGGCAGTACCATTATTTATAGTTACGATGTAGTTGACGAGCGTGAAATTAGCGCGAACGTTGATGTCGCTCGTACCTACGGTGAGCGTCGCAGGATTGCTATTCTCGTTAGCAAGCGATGCGCCCGTGCCTTCGGTGATAGTCCACGAACTGAACTCGTAGCCAGCCTCAGGAGTGTTAGCCGTAAGTATAACCTCAGCGCCGATGTTAGCGGTAGCCTTGTCGGCCGTACCATTATCTACGGTAATTACATAGTCGATAGCGGTGAAGTTGGCCGTAGCGGTCACGTCGGCGGCAGGCATAGAGAATGTACTACCGCTTACCGCAATTGCATTGCCATTAGCATCAACGATAGTCCAACCGCTGAAGTTGTAGCCATCTTTAGTAGTATGAGAGAGCGTCACAGTCTGCTGATAGATAGCCGTTTCGAAATCTGCCGTACCGTCTACAACGGTTACAGTGTAGTTCACAGCAGCATACGAAGCAGTAGCTATGACATTTGCAGCCGGCATCACAAAGCTATTGCCGCTCAGCGTTATAGCATCGCCAGCCTCGGTAACAACCGTCCAACCCGTGAAAGTGTAGCCTGTGTTAGGCTCAGCCGAGAGCGCAACAGATTCGCCAATATGCGCCGTGTACTTATCAGCCTCACCATCGTTAACCGTAATGGTGTAGTCGACGGCTTCCCAAACCGCGTAGAAGGTTACCGAAGATTGGTCGGCCGAACGAAGGTTATTTACGCTCTGAGCGTCGGTGTATGTTGCCGTGGTTGCGGTCATATCTTCGCTCCAACCCAAGAATATGTAGCCGTCACGAGTGAATGCGTTCGATGTAAGGTTTTGCGTCTCATCGTAAGTAAACACTTGGCTCGACATCGTGCCGCTGCCGCCATTTGCTGCATAAGTAATGGTATACTTATTTGCGGTGAACTCAGCCACTGCCGTTACGTTCAATGCTGGCATAGTGAACTTGTTTGTCGCAATTGTCAATGTCGGCGTAGTTGTCCAGCCTTGGAAGGTGTAGCCGGTGCGAGTTTCAGGCGTGAGCGTTATCATCTCGCCGATGATCGCCGTGGTCTTGTCGGCCGTACCGCCAGTCACCGTGATATTGTAGTCGATGGCTTCCCATACGGCGTAGAAGGTTACCGAAGATTGGTCGGCCGAGCGAAGGTTATTTATGCTCTGACCATCGGTGTAGGTTGCCGTGGTTGCGGTCATATCTTCGCTCCAGCCTAAGAATATGTAGCCGTCGCGCGTGAATGCGTTCGTGGTGAGGTTCTGCGCCTCGTCATACGTAAATACTTGGCTCGACATCGTGCCGCTGCCGCCGTTAGCCGCATAAGTAATGGTATACTTATTAGCGGTGAACTCAGCCAGTGCCGTGACGTTCGACGCTGGCATAGTGAACTTGTTTGTCGCAATTGACAATGTCGGCGTAGTTGTCCAGCCTTGGAAGGTGTAGCCAGTGCGAACTTCAGGCGTGAGGGTAATCATTTCGCCGATGATTGCCGTGGTCTTGTCGGCTGTACCGCCAGTCACAGCGATGGTGTAGTCGATAGCTTCCCATACGGCGTAGAAGGTTACTGAAGTTTGGTCGGTCGAACGAAGGTTATTTACGCTTTGACCGTCGGTGTAGGTTGCCGTGGTCGCGGTCATATCTTCGCTCCAACCCAAGAATATGTAGCCATCGCGAGTGAATGCGTTCGATGTAAGGTTTTGCGCCTCATCGTAAGTAAACACTTGGCTCGACATCGTGCCGCTGCCGCC
>JAFYCM010000060.1 GCA_017539645.1 Bacteroidales bacterium | reverse complement strand
CATCAATAATAACTATAGAACCAATTTCTATAGGCAATTCTTTAGGCTTATTATCAGTGTTTAGCGCTTGCTGATTTTCGCCCAGACGATTGCGTTTATGCTCTTCGCGTTGCTGCTGACGGCGGCGGATTTTTTCCATCTTACGCTCTATGGCGTCGTCGTTTTGGCTATCGTCTTGCTTCTGTTTCTCTTTGTATGCATCGAATTCGGCTCGCACTTTGCGAGTGGCTTCGCGCTCGGCTTGCGACTCTTTTATGGTGCGAATGGTGCGTTCTATCTCGCGGTTTGCCTCCTGTAGCATGCGTGCAGCCTCTTGTTTGGCGTTTGCAATAATCTCGCGTCGCTCCTTTTTGATGTTCTCGAGGCCGCTGCTATATTTTTCGAGCGTTTCGTCGAGGCGTTTTTCGGTGTCGTGGATGCGTTTGCGCTTTTGCTCCCAATAGTGTTGGTCGCGCACAATTTCGCGAAGATGCTTGTCGTAGTCAAAGTGCTCAGTACCAACAAATTGCTTGGCGTCGTTGAGAATGTCGTCGGGCAAACCAATTTTCTTGGCTATCTCGAAGGCAAACGACGAACCAGCTTGTCCCATTTGCAGGCGGAAAAGTGGACGTATCTCCTTGGTGTCGAAGAGCATAGCGCCGTTTATCATGCCTTCGGTTTGTGTGGCTTGGTGCTTCAGGTTGGTGTAGTGCGTTGTAATTACGCCCCATGCGCCATCTTTATTCACTTTGTTGAGCACACTCTCGGCTATAGCGCCACCAAGCATAGGCTCAGTACCAGTACCAAACTCATCGATAAGTATTAACGTCTTGTTTGACGAATAGCGCACGAAATGCTTCATGTGCATCAAATGCGAACTATAAGTAGATAAGTCGTTATCGATGCTTTGTTCGTCGCCTATATCTACGAATATATCATTGAAAATGCCACATTTCGACCCTTCGCTAACAGGAATAGGTATGCCCGTTTGTAACATAAATTGCAGTAGGCCAACAGTTTGCAAACATACCGATTTGCCGCCCGCGTTCGGACCAGAAATAACTACAATGCGTTGGTTGGGCGCTTCCATTTCGATGTTAAGCGGCACAATCTCTTTGCCTTGGCTCTTGAGTTGTGCTTCGAGTAGCGGGTGACGCGCATCGCTCCAGTACATACCCTGACGATCTTCCACAACGGGCACAATGGCGTTTGTTTGTATGCCAAACATAGCCTTGGCGTGTATCATATCCATCGTGGCGGCGTAGCTTTCCATAGCTATCAAGTCGTCTAAATATGGGCGTATTTCGTTGGCCACACTTTTCAGAATGAGCTGAATTTCACGGCGTTCTTCATGGTTGAGCTCCACGCCGCGATTGTTGAGCGCGACAATTTCGGCAGGCTCAATATATACCGTTTGCCCCGAAGCCGATTGGTCTATCTCGATGCCCGAAATACGGCGTTTGTTGCCCGCCGCAATAGGAATCGACATGCGACCATCGCGCACGCTGACCGAGGCATCTGCATCGACAAAGCCATCGCGTTGAGCCTCCTTCAGAATCTTCTGCATACGATGCGCTATGGTGGCTTTCAGTCGCTCTTTTTCTCTACGTATGCCAAGCAAAGTGGGTGATGCAGAGTCTTTTATGTGACCTTCGTGGTCGGTGATGGCACTTATGCGTTCTGCCAAAACGGGGTAGAGCTGAATGTCGCACACCATGCTCCAAAGCACGGGCAGACGTTCAGCGCGTTCTTCTATATATTTACGATAGCCCTTCACAGCATCGAGCAGCAGCAACAGCCACCACAACTCTTCGGGCAGCATAGTTGTGCCTTCGATGCGAATGCGTTTGAGAGCTTCGCGTATGTCGCCCCACGAATCGGAAGGGAAACCACCATCCGTTCGCATCACGTTCAGCATTTCTGCAACGGGTGCGAGGGTGGCAGAAAGAGTTTCATAATTATTGTCGAATTGCATGGCTTGCACAAGTTCGCTGCCATGCTGACTGACACATTCTGCTTCGATGGCAGCGCGTATGCGGTCCATCTTCAGCTTGCTTTCAATATTTTCGGGGTAAAGCAATTATATATAAATATAAAATGTTGATTGATAGAAGTATAGCTGCTTTATTGCTGTTGCGCTGGCTGCTGAGTAGCTTGTGGTGCGCGACCATAAATTACATGGTCTATTATGCGCATAAGCACCTCTTTCGATTGCAGGCCTTGAACTGCTTGAGGTGTGCCGCGTTTGGGAACAAAGAGTAACATAGGTATAGAACGAACACCAAACACAGCCGCCAATTCCTTCTCTTTGTCGACGTCAACTTTGTAGAAATCTATGCCTGGCTGCTCGTTCGATAGCTGTTCTACTATTGGCGAGAGCATCTTGCACGGTCCACACCATGAGGCGTAAAAATCAATTACACATGGGCGCGAACTGCGATAATTCCACGCAAGTGAATCCACTCGATAATTCCAAATTTTAGTCAAGAAATCGTTGGTTGTGAGATACTTTACGTTGCCTTTAGTTGTTGCTGCTGGTTTGGTAGTTTGTTGAGCCACAGCGGCTTGCATCGCTATAATGCTTATAAATAGAAATATCGCTTTTCTCATGGAGTCAATCATTTTTATGCAATGATACAAGATTTTTTGTTTGCGAAATATACACACCAACAATCGTTATGAGAGTGCCAACTACGGTTGCCAATGTCACGGGTTCGTCGATGAGCAACGATGATGCCACAATAGTTATCAGAGGTACGAAATAGACATACATAGTGGGGCGCACGGCTCCTATTTTACGTATGGCAAAGTTCCATCCTATGTAGCATAATAATGATGCTATTACGCTAAGAAATAGCAGGTTAAGTATTACGCTTGTGTCTGACAAAAGATGCCAATCGAACGAATTGCGCACAAAAAGCACTGGCAAAATAGTTATGAGGCCATAACCGAAAACTTTTCGAGTTATAAATCGTGTATTGTATTCTTTAGCCAATTCTTGAAGTGCATTGCTATATACGGCCCATAGCGCAGCTGCCGTCAACGATAATATGTCGCCAATTGGCTGCATACTGAGCATAAAACTTCCATTGGTTATCACTATGAATATACCTAATAGAGCTATTATAGCGCCTGCGGTAGCCAATTTGCTTATGTGTTGCGAACGATTGATGGCATAGCTCAAGAAGAGCGTCAGCAAAGGTGCAATAGAGACAATGAGCGACACATTCGATGTATATGTGTAGCTAATGGCTATGTTTTCGGCTAAAAAGTAGAGCGAACCACCCGTCAAACCTAAGACTATGAATGTTAATTCGTGTTTGAGCGAATTGGACCAAAGTTGCTTTTTCGCAACGAAAATCATAGCTATATACGCTATGCTAAATCGAAGGAAAAAGATAAACTCAGGCGACAATCCTGCATCGAGCAGCACTTTAGTCGATACGAACGTTGTGCCCCATATTACTACTATGAGTATGCACAGAATGTGTATCATTTAATACTTTTCTATTCTGCTTTTGGACCTTGGTTTCCTGTTGGCTGAATTTGTTGAGGCTGCTGTGTAGGTTGAGTATACACAGGGCGGCGAGGCTTTTGGTTCAATCCACGGAAAGTGAGCAAATAGTTGATGTCTGGCTTTTGGCCTCTGAAACGAATATATTGTTTCATAGGATCGTCTTCGCCACCATAGGCGAGGCAGAAGTTGCGGAAACGTGCCGATACTTCTTGATTAAATATGTCGCCAGACTCTTTCCAAGCTGCAAAGGCATCGCAGTCGAGTAGCGACGACCATACATATACATAATAACCTGCGGCATAACCACCATCGAAGATGTGCGAGAAATAGGTCGATTTGTAGCGCGGCAAAATCTCTTTGATGAGACCAATTTCGTCCATAGCTTTCTGCTCAAACTCTTCAACATTTGTTATGTTGTCGGCTGTAGTTAAGCTGTGCCAACGCAAGTCGAGTATAGCAGCCGCAAGGAGTTCGGTCATTGCAAAGCCTTGGTTGAATGTGGCCGATTCTACAAGTTTTGTGATAGTCTCATCGGGCATCACTTCGCCAGTTTTGTAGTGGCGTGCATATGTACGTATGACTTCAGGTTCGAGAGCCCAGTGTTCTAAGAGTTGCGAAGGCATTTCCACAAAGTCGTATGGCACATTGCCCGCTGTGCGGCGATAGAATCCGCGAGTGAAGAGGCTGTGTAGTCCATGTCCGAATTCGTGAAACATAGTCTGAACATCGTCCCACGAGAGTAGTGCATCGTGGTCGGCTGTTGGGTGTGGAAAGTTGTATACTATGGTCGATTGGTCGTAGGTACGCGTGCCGTCGAAGTTCTCGAGCACAGAGCCAAACACAGAGTGCCAAGCACCTGAACTCTTGGTGGCACGGGTGAACCAATCGAAGTATACCAAGCCGAGATAGTCGCCGTTGGCTTCAAAGACTTCGTAAACGTCGCAATCGTTATCATCGTAGACTGGAATGTCGTCGGCTTTTCTGAGCGTGATGCCATAGAGTTTATTGGCTACATTGAACATAGCATCGCGAACATTGCTGCGAACAAAGTATTCTGAAATAGTGGTCTCATCGATGCCATATTTTTGCTTACGAAGTTTCTCCGACCAATACCACCAATCGGCAGCTGTTATCTCAGTAGTACGATTATATCTATATGCAAATGTCTTAAGTTCTGATAGCTCAGCTTGCGCGCGTTTCAGTGCAGGTTGCCACAAAAGGTTCAAAAGCGAATCGGCAGCTTCGGGCGTTGCAGCCATGTTCTCTTCTATGGCATAGTGAGCATAAGTCTTATAGCCGAGGATTTGTGCTTTCTTGGCGCGAAGTTTTACTATCTCGAGAAGCACGTTTTTGTTATCGTGTTCACCACCATTGTTGGCTACTTTACTATATGCAGTGTATATCTCGTTGCGAAGTTTAGCGTTATCGGCATACATAAGGAAAGGAATGAAACTTGCCTTGTGCAGAGTGAATAGCCATTTGCCTTTTTTGCCAATTTTCTCAGCAGCTTCGGCAGCCGATTGTATAATGTCATCGGGCAAACCAGCAAGGTCGCTAATAGTGTCGATAACAAGCGAATAGCTATTGTTGGTTTCAGCTATTTTGTTGTTGCCAAATGTGAGCGATAGAAGCGAGAGTTTTTGGTTTATCTCTCTAAGCTCTTTTTGTTTGGTAGCATCGAGAGTGGCGCCACTTCTAACAAAATCTTTGTAGTAGAGTTCTACCACGCGGCGTTGTGTACTGTCGAGGTTGGCCGATTCTCTGTTGTCGTAGACGTGTTTGATGCGAGCAAAGAGTTCGGCGTTCATATATACATCATCATTTGCGGCAGAGATAATAGGCATAATCTCTTCGGCAGCCTCGACGATGGAATCGGTCTTTTCGGCCTCCGTAAGATTGAAGAAGATGTTGCAAACTCTATCGAGGTGCTCGTTGCGGCGGTCGAAAGGAATTATGGTGTTTTCGAATGTTGGTTCGTTACGATTCGAAGTTATAAGTTGTATGGCTTGGTCGGCTTCGTTGATAGCATTTACGATGGCAGGCTTGAAGTGCGAAACGTATATTTCGTTGAATGGAGGCACATCGTGTTTAGTGTCGAACGAATGGCTGTTGAGCGGATTGCTGTCGCTGCAGCCACAAACTAATGCTGTCATTGCGAGTAGTCTTATAGGTGATTTCATAATATTATGAGCTTGATTCGGTTTGTATATATGTATATATCAACTATTTGAGAAAGCGTTTGTCTATTTCTGTATATGCGTCAATACGTCTGTCGCGGAAGAAAGGCCAAATGCGGCGAACATCGTCTGTGTGCTGCATATCTACTTCTGTAACAGTCGATTCCTCTTCTGTCGACGATGCACGATAGAGAAATTCGCCTTGCTGACCAGCAATGAACGAACTGCCCCAGAATGTTATGCCGCCCGTCTGTCCCGATGGGTCTTTCTCGTAGCCCACACGGTTGACTGCCACGAGCGGAAGTCCGTTAGCTACCGCATGACCACGTTGTACCGTAGTCCATGCCTCGCGCTGACGCTCTTGTTCTTCTTGTGTGTCCGACGATTCGTAGCCGATAGCGGTTGGGTAGATAAGTATTTCGGCACCGCGCATAGCCATCAGTCGTGCGCCTTCGGGATACCACTGATCCCAACAAACCATCACGCCAAGACGTCCTACGCTGGTGTCGATAGGCTCAAAACCAATGTCGCCCGGTGTGAAGTAAAATTTCTCGTAATATGCTGGATCGTCGGGAATATGCATCTTGCGATACTTACCTGCAATCGAGCCATCGGCTTCGAAAACAACGGCTGTGTTGTGATAAAGCCCTGCAGCACGGCGTTCGAAGAGCGAAGTAACAAGCACCACACCATTCTCCTTAGCTACCGACGAGTAGAAATCGGTCACCTCGCCCGGGATAGCCACGGCGAGGTTGAAGTTCTTCACATCTTCCGTTTGACAAAAATATGGAGTGTCGTGAAGCTCTTGAAGCACAACAAGTTTAGCTCCTTGCTCTGCCACTTTGGCTATTTCGCTGGCAATGCGTTTGCGGTTGTCGGCTATGTTTTCGCTAATCTTTAGTTGTATGGTGCCTATTTTCATACGTATATAATATGCTTATTATTAACTATTTATATAGAAAAATACTGCATCGTAGCACAGTGTATCGAGCCACCTTGCACGAGCAGCGGCATGGCATTCACCGAGATTATCTCGCGGTCGGGGAATTCGCGGCGGAACACGTCGAGGGCATCTTTGTCCTTAGGCGTGTTGGTGCTTGGGAATATTATGCCGTTGTTTATGTATAGGAAATTGGCATACGTAACGGGCAAAATTGCCGTGCGGTTCTCAGCCTCGAAGAAGCATTTAGCCATGCCGAAGTGGGGCAGTGGTATCAGTCGATAAGGCTCGCCATCTTTGTTGCGCAGTTGAAAAAGTTCCTCCTCCATAGCTTTCAATTCGGCGTAATTAGGATCTTTTTCGTAGTCGCATTTTACGTACAGAATGGTGTTGTTGGGCGCAAAACGAGCCAAGGTGTCTATGTGTCCATCGGTGTCGTCGCCCATCAAGCCGCCATGGTCGAGCCACAGAACGTGTTCGGCGCCGAGGGTTTCGTGTAGCATATCTTCGGCTTCGGCTTTGCTTTGAAAATCGTTACGGCCGCGCGAGAGTAGGCAGCGTGTGGTGGTCATGATAGTGCCATTGCCATCACTCTCGATGCTGCCACCTTCGAGTATCGTATTTAGGTGATTTTCATAATAATAGCCCAAGTCGAGCAGTGCCGAACCAAAAGTTGCGGCATTTATAGCATTGTCGCGTTCGGCAGCGAATTTGCCACCCCAACCGTTGAACCGAAAATCGAGTAGTTTTGTGCGACCGTCTTCGCGCACGGTGATGAACGAATGGTCGCGCGCCCACGTGTCGTCTATTGGCGTATCTACGAAGGTAATATTCTCGTAGTTGGCTTTAGTGCTTTCGAGCGCGCGAAGCACCTCATGCCTGTCGCGCGACACTATCATCAGTGGCTGACGGAGCGAAATCACCTCGGCAAGTTGCTTATATACTTCGGTAATCTCTTTCAGTATGGGCGCCCAATCGGTGTCGGCGTTTGGCCATGTTATTTGAATGAGTTGTTGCTGTTCCCATTCGGCTGGCATAACTCTCATAGGTATACTATAATTATATCCTTAGTTACGATTGTTTATAGCTTCAAATTCGTTGTTGGCGGCTTCTATGCCAAGTTTTGCAGCTTCCGAGAAGTAGAGCTTCGCTTGTAGGCGTATGTCGTCGCTCTGCTCAAGGTTGTGGGCGTAGAACATACCTAAAAAATAGAACGCCAATCCGCATTTTTTGTTGGCTGCATCGGCTATTAGTTGCAGACCTTTTTCGGTATCCTCTATGGGACCGAAGCCGTAGAGCATCATATAGCCCACAATGGCCTGAGCCTGCATATTGCCGTGCTGAGCAAGTATATTGTAGTAGCGATAAGCTTTGCGGCGGTCTGGTGCGACGTCAATGCCGTATGCATACATATTTGCAATGTTTTGCATCGCGTCCAAGTCGCCCTCTTCGGCTTTCTGCTCATATTCGTAGGAGTATTTCACGCCGTCGTTTTTGAGCTGCGAGGCAACTTCGTTGTTGTGGTCTTCGAAGAGAGGCTGAGCGTTCTCCGACGCTGCAGCAATCACTTCGGCGTTCACGTTGCTGGCTTCGTTTGTATTGCTATGCGAACAAGCTACCGCGCTGAATATCAACGCTGCTAAGCTAATTGTATATATGAACGATTTCACTGCCGATTAGTCTTTATAACAGATATTGCATTTACGACGACCGAGCGTCTCAGCCTCCGATTTTGATATTTGCTTCACCTCGGATGTGCAGTCATTCAACCCACGACATTTGTCGGTGCGGTGGTAGCACTGCGATTTTGGCCCAGTGCATACGTATACATCTGCATCTACCTGGTCGTCGGCATAGTTTGCACTTACGCACAGTGTGAGTAGTAATAACAATGTGAAAATGTGCTTCATGTTGTTAGTTATTGTTCCTGTCGCAAAATTATCACAATTCTTTTACCCAAGCTTCAATTTCGACAATAGAAACACTATTCTTCTCTGCATATATTCTTTTTGCTCCGCCAAGTCATATTTTGTGCTTACTTTCGTTTGCTATGAAAACTATATCCGAAATACGCACCGAGTTGCTTTCGATGGTCGACACTAAGTATGCGCAGTTCAATAGCCAATTGCTTCCTACCGTCGATAGCCTCAAGGTGATTGGCGTTCGCACTCCGCTACTTCGTCAATATGCCAAACAACTCGTCAAGAGTGGAAATGTTGATGAGTTTTTGCTCGATCTGCCGCATCAATTGTTCGAAGAGAATCAGTTGCATGCATTCATCATCTCCGAAATCAAAAGTTATGATGATTGCCTTGCAGCAGTTGAAAAGTTTTTGCCATTTATAGACAATTGGGCTACTTGCGACCAACTCACACCGCGCTCGTTTGCGCGTCATAAACAGGAGCTTTTGCCCCATATCTACCGATGGTTGTCGGACTCGCACGAATACACTATTCGGTTTGGTATAAAGATGCTTATGAGCCATTTCCTCGATGCCGATTTCAATCCCGAATATCTGTCGAAAGTGGCTGCCATAAATCGATCTGAATACTACATAATGATGATGCAAGCGTGGTATTTTGCCACCGCCCTCGCTAAGCAATATGAGGCTACATTGCCCGTTCTACAAGAGTCGTGGCTCTCTACTTGGGTTCATAATAAAACTATTCAGAAGGCCATCGAGAGCTATCGCATAACGCCAGAACAGAAAGAGTTTTTGCGCACCTTGCGACGTAAAGAATGATTAACCAAAATAATTACTATAATATGAAAAAAGTACTTTTTGCCTTCGTGGCATCTGCCTTTGTGTGCCTCAATGTAATGGCACAGAATACTGAGAATAAAGCGCCTGAGCTTGAGTATGTTATGGAACTAAAAGTTACTTGCGATGCAGCTTTCTCGTGTGGCAAAACCTCGCGCGGCGAACGTGTGGTTATACCCATCATTGGCGGCACATTCGAAGGTCCGCAAATAAAAGGTGTGGTGCTGAGTGGTGGCGCCGATTATCAATATGTTGATGCAGAGCATGGACGCAACGAGGTGGAAGCTATCTACTGCATTCGCACTGACGATGGCGTGAATATACATATTCGCAACTGCGGCCTGATTGTTACGGGTAAAGATGCCGATGGCAATCCGCAGTTCTACTTTCGCACCGCACCTAAGTTCGAAGCTCCGAACGATAGTAAATACAACTTCCTCAATAACGCCATCTTCGTTTGTACTCCTGGCTTCGGTCAAGGATATATCTCGCTAAAGATTTGGAAAGTGAATTAAGCAGAGGTTCAAATTTGAAAAGAAATAGCTTTCGCAATCATCGACAACGGCGTAGTTTGCTGGGCTACGTCGTATGTCGGGCGAAACTTGTAAGCCTATCTGTAATTATAATGTTGTAGATTTCCCTCTTCTGTATATTCAAATCGTAAGTTGCTTTTGTTGTCTTCCTCTTGTGCCTTAAGTTGACGCATATTTTGCGCGTTTTATTCAGAATGCAGCATTTCGAATTATGGTATGCCAATAGTTTATCAGCAGTAGACTACATGGCACTTTTGCGCCCGCAAATCGAAACGATTGTCAGACTATTTTGAATATATAAAATGGAAAAGTACAGATTGCTTTTTATTGCGGTGGCATGCATATTACCACTCGTTTTAGCCTTTGGTTTGGGATTTATCAATAAAGCTATTCGCTTCAACAAGCGACATCGCATCGTAACTATTGACCATATCGTTTTCCCTGACGAAACTGGCTTAGAGCACGATGAGGAAGAAGAGAGTGAAATGCAAGAAGAGTTTGAACAACAGTTGAATTTATCGTTTGTAGAAAGTGTATACCAAAAATACTGCTAAGTTTCTTTCGCGCTATGCCGCGTACATACTTGCAGCAGGTAGCTCTTCTGCAAGATGCGAAAGAACTGTTTATAGAATGGCCAAAGCATTTGGCGTGGATGTAGAAATGACAATTCTGCCCCGCAGTGTGATGATGACCGTGTGGGATAGCTCCCACGAAAAATCGATGGCAATGAATGAAAAATTGCCTGCTATACCGCTCAATTTTCATCTTATATCACAATTCAGTCAGCTTTCGTGGAAGGTGCGCGATGTGCATATTGGTGTAGATGATGCACAAGTCGAACTGGAAAACATTCTCTCGCAGCCTCGGTTGAATGCCTATTTGGTGACATTGCTTACTGGCTTGGGGAATGCTTCGTTCTGTCGTCTGTTTGGCGGCGATTGGGTGGCTATGTTTGTGGTTTTTGTGGCCACTATCAATGGATTTTATCTAAAGAGTATTCTTCACAAGCGATGGTCATGGGATATGCGCTTGGCTACACTTGCTGCGGCTTGCACCTCTTCGGTCATTGCTTCGGTAGGATTCGTATTAGGTGTGACAGCAACTCCCGACATTGCCCTTGGCACAAGCGTCCTTTATCTCATACCTGGCATACCATACATCAATTCTGTCAGCGACCTTATTAGTGGACACCTTTTGTGTAGTCTTAGCCGTTTCATACAAGCTTGCATATTGACGGCTTGTCTTGGCATTGGACTCGCTTTGGGCATACTTATAATGAATATTCAATACTTCTAACAGTTTGTAATAGAGTGTAATACTTATGTTCTTAGATATATTAAGTGATGGCCTCTTTGCGGCAGTTGCGGCAATAGGTTTCGGATCGATAAGTAACGTGCCAGTGAGTGCATTCAAGGGATGCGCACTTTTAGCTGCATTGGGTCACGCTACACGTTATACATTGATGCACCTTGCTCAGTGGAATATTATGCCTGCGGCTTTTGTAGCTGCTATCGTAGTTGGTTTGCTGGCACCCAAGTTAGGTAAATATTGGAATACGCCAGTAGAGGCTCTTGCATTTCCTGCTCTGCTGCCTATGATTCCAGGTATGTATGCATATCGTGCTGTAGAGGGCGCGTTGCTGTGTTTGATAAGCAAAACTGAGGCAGACTTCAATCATGCCTTCTATTTATTGAATAATAATGGTATGATTTGCGTAATTATAGTTATGTTAATGGTTATTGGTGTGACCATACCTATTCAAGTAGCGCATAGAAAGGTTAATGGTTGATAATCATTGCATATTGTAAACGAATGGATACTAGACAATTATATGTTTTTTTGAAGGCTGCCGAAACGCTCAATTTTGCCGAAGCAGCACGTCAGCTATTTATGACGCAAAGCACTTTTACGCAGCATGTTAAGCAGTTGGAAGATGAACTTGGTGTAGTGCTTTTCGACCGTAATAGCCACAATGTAAACCTCACCGAGTCGGGTGAGCATCTTGTTACGCTTGCCCGAAAAGCGGTGACCAATGTCGAAGAGTGTATTGCCGAAATGAAAGATCTCTCCAAAATGAAGACTGGCATTTTGCATATTGGCGTGACGCACTCTTTTTCGCTTATGACTACAAGAGTGATTACCGAATTTTGCCGTCTCTATCCTGGCATCAACATCAATCTTACATATAAGCGTATGGAGGAGTTGCTTGCTATGCTTCAGCGCCACGATTTAGATTGCGTTTTGTCCTACATGCCTCTAAAAAAGCCTCGACAGATTGAGTCGGAAGTGTTGTTCAACGATCGACTTGGTGTGGTGATGCGCCGTGATAATTCGTTGTCGCATAACAAAATACTCACTCTCGAGCAGATAAAGAATTATAGTTTTGCGCTCCCTGCCAAAGGCCTTCAAGCTCGCAATGTGCTCGATAGCATTCTCTCTTCGAAAGATGTAAATCTGAATACGCGTATCGAAATGAATATCGCTACACCTATTCTGCGCCTTGTGCGCGACAGCAAGATGCTATCTATTCTCTCTTGCACTTCTGTTTGTACGTTTCCCGAACTATGTGTGGTTCCGCTTGCCGAGGAAAACAGCGAAATGATTGGCTGTTTTCACACTCTAAAGGGTGCCTACCGCAAGCAATCGCTACAAGAATTGCTTCGACTACTCAAAGAGTATATCGCACTTCATAAAATTGATTTGTAGTAAAAAATATCAGTTCATGCAAAAAAGAAGGCAAGCACAAACTATTGCGCTTGCCTCTATTCTTTTTAGTAGGCTTGTATCCCAATAATATGCATAAAGTGTTGGTTCGTATTCCGAAAAATGCATACTCGTGTGGTCACAAAATATGTCTATTAACGCCCAAGAGGTAGAAATCAAATGGAAATGGTTGTAACGTTGCAACCATTTGGGGCAAATTTTACTTCGATAAGCTGTAAATAAGAATGTCATATAAGTTCACCCCTTTTATTGCGTCTCTTTCAGTATAAAACCATTCATAAGTAGTACACGCTGAGATGCCACATTGGGGTGAAAAACATTTCCGCAATTCTACTTTCATACTTATAAACCCAAGCCATCAAACGCCTTTACCCATCTCGAACGCCTCTTGAAGTTTGGCGTTACCTTCTATCTCGTGTGCTTCGTTCACACCACCACAGAAGAGCGTTCCTGCCAAACGACTCTTGGGGTAGCAGTCAATCCAACCTGTCAGCCCCATCTCGGCGCGTTTGGGTGTCTCTGCCTCGTCCTCGGCTGCCGTCGTGAGCATATATACATCGCGGAATTTGTAGTCGAGCGAGTACATAGCGTTCATGCGGTCGATGAGCGTTTTCATCTGTCCACTCATTTCATAATAATAGATAGGCGTTGCCCACACCACTACATCGGCTGCCAACACCTTAGCCATAATATCGTTAACGTCGTCATTGATAATGCACTTACCCAATTTAGCGCAGCCGAAGCAGCCTTTGCAAAACTGAATTTCCTTGCCTACAAGGGAAATCTTCTCCACATCGTTGCCGGCGCTCTTGGCACCTTCGGCAAACTTGTCGGCGAGCATGTCGCTATTCGAACCACAGCGAAGACTCGTCGAAAGAACTATTACACGTTTCATATTCTGTATGTTATTAATTCGCTATGCAAGCTAAGAAATTTTACGCAGTATATGGTCTAACTCTATAGTTTGTATGATTTCTGAACGCACAATTCAAGATCCCCCAAAAAATCAGCGGAAGGCTTCTGTCGAAAGTCTCCCGCTGTTCTGATTATGTACGTATGTAAGATTATTCGAATTGTTTTCCGCTGTTCCACGCGTGTCCAACGCTGTCGCCTACAACATGATAGGTATGTACCGATGAATTGTAGATTATCGGACGCAACTTCATGATGTCCACTTTGCCGTCGGTGAGGATGCTCTCGTCGGCACTCCAGTTCACAACTTCGCCCACTACGCGTGCGCCGCCGTTTTCGTTATCTACCAACTCCACTACGCGACATTCGAGGGTGAGTTTGTACTGCTCGATAATCGGTGCATCAACATTTGGACTTGGCTTGGCGGTGAAACCTACGCGGCTGACTTTGTCGGGCACTTTATTGCCGCTCACAATGCCGAAATAATCGCTCTGCGCAACGTCGTCGGCAGTAGCAAAACTAACGGTGAAAGCTTTTTTCAGACGCAGATTGTCGGTGGTTTTATGAGCCGACAGTTCGAATGTGATTTTGTTGTTATCGCATTGGCCGCCCCATGCTGCCATCATCACGTCGGGAGTCTGGTTGGCATCGTAGGTCGCAATCATTATGCATGGCAGCGGAGTAATTACAGGATGCTGACCGCCGAAATTCTTGCGTCCAGCCACTTCTTGAGGTTTTTCGTTAGTATTCATTGTTGTATTATTTTGATTATTGTTCGTCGTGCAAGCGGCAAAGCATAGCGCCGCAACGGCACAAAACATTGTTATTCTTTTCATTGGTCGATGATTTATAGGCTTGCTAAAAGTATCTCTTTGATGTCCTTCTCTGTGAGTGGAGCGTAGGCATGGTCGAGCCCTTCGTTTACGGCTATGTGGTGCGCCATTTCGTCGATGCGGCTATCGTCGATGCCCACTTCGCGAAGGTGCATAGGTATGCCTATACTTTCGAAGAATGCGTATGTGGCGTCGATGGCTTTTTCGGCAATCTCTTGCTTAGGTAGCGATGCGTCGATGCCAAACACGTTGATGCCATATTTCACAAAGCGGTCGATGGTCTTCTCGTTCAAGATGTGGCGCATCCAACGTGGCGTAATTATTGCCAAACCTTCGCCGTGGGTGATGTTGTAGTAGGCGCTAAGGGCGTGTTCGATGCCGTGGCATGGCCAACCCGACTGACTGTTGCCTAGGGCGAGAATTCCGTTGCAACCGTATGTACAAGCAAGCATCATCTCGGCACGCGCGGTGTAGTCTTCAGGATTTTCGAGACACTTTCGTCCGTTGACCATCAAGCTACGCAGCATCGACTCGCAGAAGCCATCGTTCAGAAGTGTACTGTCGGCCACAAAGTATTGTTCCATAGTATGATTCATAGCATCGGCGATGCCTGCAGCCGTTTGTTTCTTCGACACGGTGAAGGTGTATTCAGGGTCGAGGAACGAGGTGTGCGGAAAGAGGTGCGGATCCAAATAGCCTATTTTGTCGTTGGTCTCGGTGCGTGATATTACGCCGCCACAGTCGTATTCGCTACCCGTAGCTGCCAATGTGATAATATCAACTATTGGTAGTGCGGCTTGCGCTTTCACCTTGTACGAAATCAAATCCCAAGGGTCGCCATCGTAGCAAGCACCAGCAGCAATAGCCTTAGAACAGTCGAGGACGCTTCCACCGCCAACCGACAGAATTACGTCGATGTTGTTCTCTTTGCACAACCTCACGCCGTCCAAAACGCTCGGATTGTACTTAGGATTGGGCTGAATGCCAGAGAGCTCTACTATCTCGTAGCCCTTCAGTAGCTCTTTCACTTTCTGATAAAGACCTAATTTCTTGATGCTACCTCCGCCGTAGGTGAGGAGGATTTTCTTGCCAAACTGAGCCATCACCGATGGCAGTTTCTCAATAGCGCCTTTGCCGAAGATGAGGCGGGTTGGGGTATGATAATCGAAATTTTGCATATGTGTAAATATATGATTGTTAGTATTATATGCGTTATTTTACGAATGCAATGATATTTGTAAATATGTATATGGCATTTACCACAATTGCGGTTGTTCTGCACAATTTTGCCGATGTTGCTACAGTTTCACCACTTCGCCAATTTTGCACGTAAGTAGCTCTAAGTCGAACTCTTCTGCCGCCTTTTGTTCGTTGCGTCGAGGTTCGTCCCATGCGTGGCGCGCAAGACAAAATTTGGAGTGATGCACCGTAACTAAACGCTTAGCTTTTAGCTCTTTCACTTCGCGTCCGAGTTGATATGGCATAGTATGTATCTGATTCCAATCTTCGTTATACTGCCCATTCTCCATTATGGCAAGGTCGATGCCTAGAAACTGTTCGCCGAAGCGTGCAAAACGGTCGCTGTAGCCGCCATCGCCAGTGTAGAACACCTTACGCTCGGGCGTTTCGATGAGATACGAGGCGGGCATCGTCTTCGGATTGCTAAGTCCACGACCCGTGAAATGCCGCGTTGGCAAGCAATGTATATGTATGTTGCTGGTGGTGTCGCTTTCGTTCCAATCGAGTTCAATAATCTTGTCGACACTGATGCCCCAATGCTCCAAGTCGGCACCTACGCCAAGCGGACAAACAAAGTGCTGAACCTTCTCTTTTAGCTCTTTTACCGTTTTATAATCAAGATGATCCCAATGGTCGTGAGAGATAATTAGGTAATCGATAACATCGGGCATATCGCCGGGTTTATAAATATCGGTACCGGGAAAAGGCTTGTTGACAAACTTAACCGGCGAACCTTTGTAGAATACTGGGTCGACCAAGAATGTCTTGCCGCTGAGCCTTAGCAGAAACGAGCTGTGGCCGAACCATACGTATAGGTCGCCCGAATCGGGAAGTTGGCGCAAGTCGGTCTTTATCACCTCTATTTCGCCCTCTTTGGGCACAAGGTTGTCGGGCTTCTTGCCAAACACGAATTTTGCCATGTTCGACAGCATGCCACTTTCGCCAGTCATCACCGTAGTCACTTCCTGATTTTGAAAATGTTCGTCTTTGAAATTTGGCGATTTACGTATGCGCTCCAAACGTTCGCCTCGTGCCGTCTTACCAAATTGCGGATGCGCCAAAAACGCCGTCCCCGACAATGCCAACACTGCCACTGCGCTTATTGTTATAACTATTCCACTCATTTTCATTTATATATGTATGTACTTAGTTACGATACTCGCTTGGCGTCATACCAACCTCTTTCTTGAATAAACGAGTGAAATGTTGTGGATATTGAAATCCGAGCTTGTATGCCACTTGGTTGAGCGAAAGCTCAGGGTTCATTATGTATTGCTTCGACAGGTCGATGATTTTGTTTTGTATGTATCGCTGAGCAGTGTGCCCAGTCTCCTTTTTCACGAGGTCGCCAAAATATCCAGCCGAGAGGTTAGCCTTATCGGCAAAATAGGCCACCGATGGCAATCCGTTTCGCCCAGCCTCGCCACTGCGGAAATACTCAGCCAAATTGTGCTCGAAGTCGCCAAGAATATCGCTATTTACCTTGTGACGCGTGATGAACTGGCGATCGTAGTAGCGCATGCAGTAGTCGAGCAGCATACCTATGGCATCGGTGATGAGCTGTTGCGAGTGCTTATCCACAGGGTGGTGCAGTTCCTCGTCGATGCTGTCCATCAGGTCACTCACTATGCGTTGCTCGCGCTCCGAGAGGTGCAGTGCCTCGCGCTGGTCGTAGTCGAAAAAGGTGTAGTCGTGTATGCGTTTGCCCAGTGGTGTGCCGTAGATGAGGTCGGGGTGAAACAGCAAACCGCGAGCAGAAGGTATCGGTCGACTCTCGTCCCACTCCACTTCAACTACTTGCCCGGGTTTGAAACTCACCACCGTACCCGCCTGATAGTCGTATTTCTCGCGTCCGTAGCGGATGGAGCAACCTTCGCCCTGTTTCAGAAATAGTGCATATATACCATAGCTGATACGCATATGGTTGAATTCCGACGTTGGCGCAGTAGACTTAGCTACCGACACAAGCGGGTGCAACGTCTCTATTCCATACACCTTATTGTATGCATCAATAGAATCGAGTTGGATGATTTGTTTGTCGAGCATAATAGTTATGTGTTGATTCACAGTGCAAACTAACATAATTTGTGTTGCCTACCAACTATCTATATTATGGAAACAATTACCAAAATTGCGGCACGGAGGTTTAGGAATTGAGAATTGAGAATTGAGAATTG
>JAFYCM010000059.1 GCA_017539645.1 Bacteroidales bacterium | reverse complement strand
CGGCCCACATAAATTCGGCAATAGGTGCATTCTATTGCCGAATTTATACTTTTTATAAAGTACGTCATCAAGCTGTCACCAAGTAATCACCATGTAATCAGATGAGGCCAAATACAAATAGTCATTTTTCGTTCTACTTCATCTTATAACATCCACTGTCATTAGAAATGTCGAGGAACTATCATATACTCTCATGCACATCGGCTAATGCCTGCCGACAACGACAAACTACTATGAACCGACATAGTTCATGGGTATAGCCAAGAAGAGCGTCAACGAGGACATAAGTGACCATTAAGCACGCCTCCGACTGGTCAGAAAACGATGATTAGGGCTTGATAATTATTTAGACTCAAAATAAATTACGCTCCCTTTTATTTGCGGAATGTTGGCAATTTTGCGCTAAATTCGAAGTGTCACGAAAAGTCTTTGAGGTGGGATTGCAGACCAAATATTTTGTTACTCACACGATACAATCATTTGTAATTCATTGATATGCAGCATTGTTAATAAACTTAGCCCATAATCATTGCATTGCCGATGATTATACTTCATCAATCATGCCTTGAATCCGTTGATTTAGAGATCTCTCGTTATGATGGATTTGTTGTAGAGGCAAAACTTGTATATCCCAATATGCTACATGCCGTGCATATTCGTGCAATTGGCGACAGAGTAATGTCATATCGCACCAATAATTTTTCCGTCAAACTAACAGATGATAATGGCAGAACGATAGTTTTTAGGGATGCCCAAAAGATTCCTATGGACACTGTTGATTACTATTATCCAATGAAGTTGGACTCTACTTACAATTCTTATTATGATAAGTATAATTATTATTATGAGACGGCAGATAAAAGCAAATCCGGAGACAGAAATAGATTACTCAGCTATATAGATACTGACGATACCTTCGAAAAAACATTTGTAGCCATAGACCAAAAATTAGAAGTGGGTAGGGTGTATACACTCAGCATAGCAATAGATGGCAAAGAGTACACTGCTACCGAGAAGCTATTGCCACCAATAGAGATTACCAGTCTAAAGTATAAAGTAATACCAAGAGAAAAGAGTATGTGGGAAACGCATAATATGCTGTGTCCTACGTTTAGTCTTGTCAACAAAGCCGAAAACGAGAGTAACTACTTTCTCGCAAAAATGAGCTATAGTGATAGGTCTATGAGACTATTCAAAACCGAAAATATGAACGACACTATACGTGAACTACAATTTAGAGAATTCAATTCTGAGCCAGTCTTCGAATCAGGTAGTGTTAGATTTTCGAATAGGGATGATTGGTACATAGACGATTATGAATGGGATGATGCTTTGGATGAGGATAGCTATGGTATAAATTATAGTTTCTATCCATTGAGCAAGGCTAATTATGATTACTACAAAGCCATCGAGAAACAGATTAGAACCGATGGCGGCATTTACAATCAAGCTGCGTCAACTCCTCCAACGAATTTCACGGGCGGCACTATTTATGGTCAATTCATTATAACGTCTTCGAGCACCATAAATAGTACAAAAGCTACTAATCGTGCTGAACTCCTTGAACAAATGTCTTATTGAAGCAAAAATTCAGAATCAATAATAAGTGAAAGAGGGCCAAGGCTCTCTTTTTTATTGTTCAACCTATTCTGACAATAGTCGGATATTACAAATCCCCTCCAACGACATCGGCCAGCATAGCTATATATTTTTCAACAAACAATGGATATTTATCAATTTCTCGTCTCATTGAGAAAAATTGTGCGAGAGCTAATAAATATTCATCTCTTATAGAAATACTATTTCCAAGAAAAGAATTACGACAACCTTTGCGCCGAAAGAGATATGCGCATATCATCAATCAAACAACAAAGAAACAATTAACAAAAACAAAGAAAAAGTATGAAGAGACGTTCTACTCACATTTTGTTAGCAACAATGCTAACCTTGATGCTCTGTGTAATATTTACTAACTGCAAAGACGATAATGATGACGTCCTAATTGGCAATTGGGTGCAAATGCGAGATATGTTTCCATTGGAAGAACGAGGAGGTGCGGTGTGCTTTCAGATAGGCGAAACGGCATATATAGGCACAGGCGTAAACACCTACAGAACAGATGTAGGAGACTATTTTAGAAATTTTGCATCGGTAACGCCAGACGGCAATGGAGGCATAACGTGGAGTTCCAATTGGGAGGGGAAAGGAAACGAAGGCATCTCGTCTATGCCCGACGCAGCAATGGCACGTTATGGCGCTGTAGGCTTCGCGCTCAATGGCAAAGGATATGTAGGTTTAGGCTATACTGGCGAAGACTGCTTGCGCGACTTCTGGGAGTTCGACCCTGCAGGAACTCCCAGTGCCGACCAGTATACATCTACAATGGAGCAAATGAGGAACGATGAGGCTCGCGCGAATGTTGGCACTGCCGCAACTGGCAGATGGAGCCGCATAGCAGATTTTCCCGGCAAGGAGTGCCGTCATGCAGTGGCATTTGTCGTTCACTCCAACACTACTGGTAAAGATTATGCATACGTAGGCACTGGCGAAGATGGCATTTTGAACTTAGATTCAACCTTCTATCGCTTCGATGGTGAGAAATGGGAAGAAGCTCCTGCATGTAGCGCAAGCCGCTCTAAAGCCACTTCGTTTGTTATGAATATAGACGGCATCGACTACGCATACTTATATGGAGGCGTGGGCAGAGATGACGTTTTGTGCCGACTCGAACGTTTCAATGCCGATACTGAGACGTGGGAAGATTGTAGCATGGGTAAAGATAGCGCCAACATAGCATTGGCAGGAGCAACATCATTCGTGTTACCCGACAGACAAAAGGCTTATGTTACAACAGGTGGCGCAGGCTACGCAGGCAATTCTACTTGGGAATATGACCCTTTAGAGAATTCGTGGACACAGAAAACATTTTTTGAAGGGCCTGTACGTTGCTATGCAAATTCATTCGTGTTCCAACAACCAGACATCGAGACGGGCGAATTGAAATACGTACCTTATCTAACCTTGGGAGGCTCAAGCAGTTATATTAACAAAAACTGGGGTGGCAGGTTCTTTGATGATGTTTGGTACTTCGAACCTTCACAAGATTATGATGAACACGATTAGAAATAGTGATAAGTAAGAGAAAAAGGCAAAAGGCTGTCACGCGTGTGGCAGCCCTTTTCTATTCTCGCACAGAGATAAATAATACGTAAAATCGTATTATTGCTGCATCATACTAGAAAGCGATAAGCGCGATAAATTCAAGCTGCTTTGTATGAGAAGGTTGATTATACAAACAATCAACCTTCTTCTTCGTTTTGCGCACCTTACCACATCATTGGCATATGCAAGGCTCTTGTGTAGGCTTCATCTATAACTATTTATTCGTATTATTGCAGTGCGGGACGGCGCAACCGTTGCTTATGCATCGTGGGCGTTCCACTCCACCGTTGACTCTCAGTCAGCGGTTTTTTTGTATATATGCTCGTGATTGGCGCTGTCTATATATCATTGGTATAGCTAGTCTAATGTTTTAGGTTTCTTCTTTCCCTTCTTGTAATTATTTATTCGTATTATTGCACGAAGGCTTGGGTATGAATCGCTGGCGGGGGGGCCTGCTTCGACGTTTCTCAAGTCTTTATTTTTTGTCGGTTCATCTTGTTTGGGCTACATACGTCATTGGTATAACAAGTATCGACCTTGGTTACTTTCAATTTTACAATCTATTATTTATTCGTATTATTGAAGCATGGAGGTTTGCGGGTTGAAAAACACTCGGCCCCCTTTGAATTGCCACTGAGGTTTTATAACCAAAGTGGCTTTTCTCATGTTTTGCAAATAGGTTCTGCCTACCTCATTGGCATAGCAAGGCTCACGCTTGGGCTATTCCGATTCTGTAATCTATTTTTTATTCGTATTATTGCATCAGCTGGAGGGGATTTATTCTTCGCCAGAATATTAGTCGCAAGAGAGTTATCTTTTGCGGCTTTTTTATTTCTATAGGGAAGATTTTACGTCTGATTCCCCAAATTTGGAATAGACTCTGCCAACGTCATTGGTATAGCAAGGCTTATATTTAGACTTTTCACTTCTTTCTTGTATTTATTTATTCGTATTATTGAAGCATAGAGGTTTGGATGTAAGTCGAGGCTCAGGTTTGGGCTAATGCGCAATTCAAATCTTTATTCTTTTTTGATTTATCGATGGCATTAGCAAGGCTCACGCTTGGGTTATTTCGATTTTGTAATCTATTATTTATTCGTATTATTGAAATATCAGCACGAAGGGGCGCGATAACTTCAAGCTTGTTGCTGATTGGAGCTGTAGGAAACTACGGCTCTATCTATTTTTATAAAGAACCTCGTATTTACGCATCTATTATCTATTTAGTTTTTTATTCATATCATTGCAATATGGTACTCGATAGCAGTAGTGCGAGATGACTTCAAGCCGCTATGTACTAATTGGCAGCCTTTGAGGTTGCCTTTTTTATAATAGTCTCATTCTCAACAAGGCTATTGTTTTGAATTACAGCATTCCGTGTTGTATCTATTTATTCGTATTATTGTATTTGTAGTCAAGTGCTGATGGTGCCATTGGAGGCACGGGGAACATAAGTTCGCCATATCGCGGGTTCGAATCCCTGCCAGCATCTTGGCTATTTTATTTTTATACAATCCACACGTTTAGCTTTGTCAATTTTATTAGTGTAGCCAAGTTTTGTAACTTATTATTTATTCGTATTATTGCAGTGGTTCTTGGCCGCAAGGCTTAGGACCCCTCAAAAGGAAGCCCCACGCTTCATAACCTCAGTTTTTGCTGAGGGTCGGAGTCGTTTAATGGGTTTCCTTTTCTTTTTGTCTAATGGCATATAAGGTCTCATTGGTACGGCAAGGCTCCTGCCTTGAATACTTCTTTTTCCATTTTGTAACTATTTCATTATTTATTCGTATAATTGAAGTGGTTCTTGGCTGCAAGGCTTAGGACCCCGCCGGTAACGACTTCTACTTCTTTAGTGGAAGTCGTTGCTGTTTTGTAGTAATGTTTCAAATATCGTCTCACGTTGGATTGCGCGGTCAAAGCCATTGATATGAAAACCAGATTAATTTAGAGTGCAGTGGATTTATTATCCTACTTTATATTTATATTTTCGAAAAAATAAAGTTTGCTATGTGGATCTTCTTAGGCATATTGATGCTACTAATAACATACTCCAGTGGTATAACCTACGCTTTACCTTATAAGAGCAAGGTAAAAAGAGTGCTTGTAGCATTATCTATTATTGCTCCTAATACTTTATTTCTAATTATAGGTTTCACAGATGACAACATGTGTGCCGCATCTCTCTACATGCTATCATGTTGGGGGGTATGGACATTTTACATGACAGAATGCGCAGAAAAGCCCTAATCTTATATTTGCATTATGATTAAACGAATTCTCAATATTATAGGGCCAATAAGTGTATTACTATTAGTACTATATTTCTTCTTCGGAGGCGAAGAAGATACATTCTCTTTGGTGCTTGAATTTATAATCCTTTGCAGTGTTATTAATTATTGGAACACATTATTCTCCAAGTCGAACAACGAGCGTTTACCATGGTATTAACTTGGTTTAGTTTAACCGCTAAAGCACCAAGTCGCAAATATCCTTACTAATTATCGCATGGACTATTGACGCCAGGAAAGCTTTTTACGTAGCGAATAGTGAAGTCAGGGAAATGATCCACTATACGAATGGTGAAATCTGGAAAATGATCCACAAATATCCATTCGCCTGGATCGTCGGCAAAAGAGGAAACTTTTTTGACATCGAGGTCGGCAAGCGAAGTAACTACACGCACATCGAAATCGGCGAAGCTATCAACTATTTTCACTCTTCCGCATAGACGTTTGCCTCGGAAATATCCGTCTTTAGTTATGCAATCGTCGCTACTCATGGCGCAGCATAACATCGCTATCAGTAATAGGAAAAGTACCCGTTTCATAATTCGTAATTCGTAACTCAAAATCATCTTCCCCTATTAGCTTCCACGAGTTTCGTAAGCTCAACAAACTGAGCCACTGAGAGTTGCTCGGGGCGAAGAGCCATATACGGATGCTCAGCCAAAGCTTCGTGATTGAATTGAACGGCGCGTATGCTGTTGCGTATGGTCTTACGGCGCTGATTGAAGGTGGCTTTCACTATCTGGCGGAAAAGTTTCTCGTCGCAGTCGAGGTGCTCTACCCCATTGCGGCGCAGACGAATGACGCCACTCTTCACCTTGGGCGGTGGACTGAACACACCCTCGTTCACCGTAAATAGGTATTCTATATCGTAGTATGCCTGAAGGAAGACACTCAAAATGCCGTAATCCTTATTTCCCGGAGGCGACGCAAGACGCTGAGCCACTTCGCGCTGAAGCATACATACCACACACGGCACAAGATCCTTATAATCAAGAATATGAAAGAAAATCTGGCTCGAAATATTGTACGGGAAATTGCCAATAACCGCAAACTGACGACCGCCACAAAGTTCGGCAAGATTGATGCGCAGGAAGTCGCCCTCCACAATAATTTTCGGGTCTACTTTGAGTTCCTGCTGCAGATATTCCACCGACTCGTGGTCAATCTCAATTAGTTGCAAATCGATGTCTGTTCGAGGCAATAAATACTGCGTAAGTACGCCCATACCCGGACCAATCTCCACCACATCGCGGCAAGCGAGGTTGTCCATAGCATCGACTATACGTTGAGCTATGCTCAAGTCAGTCAAAAAGTGCTGACCAAGTTGTTTTTTAGCTTTTACTCGCATTGTCATACTTATGCCTCCGATGCGTTGTCGACGTTGTAGCCGAACTGTTTGAGTATCTTATCCTTATCGCGCCAATCTTTAGTAACCTTCACGAAAATCTGTAGGTAGACCTTCTTGTCGAGGAACTTTTCAATGTCGCGGCGAGCGAGTGTGCCGAGTTTCTTCAGCGCAACACCTTGGTGACCTATAATTATGCCCTTCTGCGAGTCGCGAGCCACGTGAATGACGGCGCGAATATCTACGCGTTCATCCAGTTCGTGGAACTCCTCTATTTCCACCTCCACAGAGTATGGAATCTCTTTTTTGTAGTAGAGCAGAATTTTTTCGCGGATAATCTCGCTCACAAAGAAGCGTTCGCTCTTGTCGGTCAGCGCATCGCGGTCGTAGTAAGGCTCGGCTTCGGGCAGAAGCTCCACAATGTGCTTAATTATGCCATCGGTATTGAACTTATGCAGCGCCGACACGGGGATAATCTCTGCATCGGGCAACTGCTCATGCCAATAGTCTACGAGTTCTTCGAGACGCGTTTGGTCGATGAGGTCTATCTTATTTATTATAAGTATGATAGGAATAGTACGTTTCTCAACTTGCTTTAGGAAATCGTCATACTTATCGGGCGTCTCCACGGTGTCGGTGACGTAGACGAGCACATCGGCGTCGGCAAGAGCACTCTTGGAATAGCCGAGCATAGTCTCCTGAAGACGGTAGTTGGGCTTGAGCACACCAGGCGTATCGGAGAAAACTATCTGATAATCTTCGCCATTCACAATGCCCATAATGCGATGACGAGTCGTCTGTGCCTTAGATGTTATTATAGATAAGCGTTCGCCAACGAGCTTATTCGACAGTGTCGATTTGCCCACATTGGGATTGCCAACAATATTTACGAATCCTGCTTTGAACATGCGTTGTAAAATTTAGTTTGCAAATGTAGACAGCGCGCGCTTTTAGACCAAACGCAACTTTTTCTTTATGCATGAGTTAATTTTAGTTATAAAAAAATATAACTTAGGTGCCCACAACGAAGAATTCAACAACCAAACTAATTCATAAATATTACGAATATGAGTGGAATTATTCTAACAATCGTAATCGGCATTGTGGCTGGTTATCTTGGAAGCCTTATTTTCAAAGGCAAAGGCAGTGGTCTTCTATTGAATTTGATTATCGGTCTTGTAGGCTCGTTCATCGGTGGCTGGCTGATGGTGGATGTTTTGCACATATCGCTATTCGGTGGCCTTCTCGATGCGATAATATTTTCAGTAATTGGTGCAATAATCCTTCTTTGGATTATATCGCTCATTCGCAAATAGCATCAAGTGAGTAAATAACATCTTTTCATTAGATTTTTGTGGCGCTGACTTCGTGAGACACGAAGCAGCGTTTTTTTATGAGTAGATACATAAACAAAAAAAAAGCCGCATAACTACAATGAGCTATGCGACCTTCGTTGTATTAGGTATGAAAAGAATCAGATGCCTAACTTCTTGCGAAGTTCTTTGCTAAGAGCATTCTTGTTTATCATCACGTTCATAGTCTTATATGCTACGTATGGATACGACACATAGATATAGCCTTTGTAGTCGCCATAATCGCCCCAAGAGTTCTTCACGATGAAATATTTATTGCCGTTTTGGTCTACTGCTTTGCCCAAGATGTGCATGCCGTGGTCGTCGGTAGTTTCATAATTATCGAACGATTTCTGACGCATCTCTTGAGTTACAGTAATTTCTGGCTGAACTGTCTTGAATGAGTATAGAATTTCATCTTTTTCGCGACGCGTCATTTTGTCGTAGCCTTCGATGTCTTTAGCAATAGCCTTCTCGTCGAGCGACACAGCTATGCCATGTTTGCGAGAGAAACCGCGTTCAGAAACGTCGGCCCCCCAAGCGAAGGTGTAGCCATTGTCGATAGCCTTGTCGAGAACGTCCATAAACTCATCAAGAGGAAGGTTGTAGTTCTGTTCGCCAAGCCAGTTGTCTTCTACCTCGATGGCAAACTTGGTGTAGAATGGGTGATGCGTATACGAGGTAAGGCATACGTAATCATCTGGGTTCAAGCCAGTAACATTGTCGGCAAAAGTGCGTGGAGTGTACTTTTTACCTTTGTATGTAAACTCATTAGGTTTAACACCGAGGTAAGCGTCGAGAACGCCATCGAGACCTTTACGCCAAGCAGTGCTCAGACGACCGTTTTCGTTTTCTACAACAGCGTCTACGTATGCTTTGAGGACAGCCTCGAGTTCGCCATGACGGTGTTTGTCTTCGCCATACTCAAGACCTTTGTAAGCTTCGAGAGGCATAAAACCACGCTCGCGCAAAGTCCAAAGCACATCGGCAAATGCGCCACCTTGAGCAAAATTGACATGGCCGTGCATACGTACATATTTCTCAGCTTTGTAGTCGTAAGCATTCCAAACCACGAACATAGGAGCGAGGCTGACAGAATCTTTGCCTGCACGAATCATCTCAGATTCGAAGAAGGAGAGCGACGACCACGACCAGCAAGTGCCAGTGTTGTCTTGCGACTTAACGTAGGTAACAGGTAAGCGTTTTACATCGGTGAATTTGTAACCAGTAGTTTCTTTCTCAGATTTTTCTTGCGCTATAGACAAAGAGCAAAGAGATACCAAAAGGGTTGATAGGAGTAACTTTCTCATTTTTGTATATAAATAATTTTGCGCCAAAGGTATAACAAAATATAAGTACACAAGCCTTAGTGAATAAAAATTGAAAGTTTAATTCACAAATTTGTGTTATACGCACAAAAAATGGCTACCACAAGCGATGCGGCAGCCATTCAGTAGAACGTGTATTCCGTATTTATTATTTCTCTTCGGCGTATTCACGGAACCAATGCCAAATTGGCCACGGACAAGCCTGAGGGTCGTTCATGAAGGTGTAGCTACCTTCGTGCCCTGCTACATTTTGGAATTGTACATATCTATGGTGACTTGTAGTGAATAGCAACCAGCTGACGTTGCCACTCTCGTCGGCAATCTTTTTGAATGGCTTACCGAAGGCGCTTGTGGTGGAACTTCCCCACGTGCAGAGGTGCTTATTCTCGCCATTTTCGATATTATACTTAGCTGGAGCCCAATCGATTTCGGTCACCATGATAGGCGCAAACTCGCTTACGCAGCCAACTTGATTTGCCCATCCTTGGCGGAATCGCTCTTCGTTGCCATCGAGAGAAACGGTAAACTCGCCCGGCTGAGCCTCGGCTGGTGAGCCATACCAACCCGGATAGCAGTGGACAGCATAACCTATATTCTCGCCCTCGATAGGATACTGCGCATAAGCCTGATATTGCGACTGATAGCCAGTTCCAGGAACCCAAACGACATTATTGCAATTAGCGCGAATAACATCTGTGATACCTTGAAAATAGTCGTGCAACGCCTTATTGTCGCCTTTGAAACGTACGGGCTCGTTGGCAAGTTCGAACATAATCTTCATATTGTTCTGAATCTTCGGATGCGTAGAAACGATGCTCCAGACCTTCCTCAAAAATTCGTAGTAGCTATCGTTAGGCGCCAACTCTTCGGGGCAAACTCCAGGCGGGCGCATAACTACATACTCGCCATTCTCGATATAATATTCAGCCATAGGAATGAATACGTTCTCGAGCGCCTGTTTGAAAAGTTTAGCCGAAAAACGCTCATGACCTTCGAAACGTACGTATGTAAGCGATGCATCGTCGGACCAAACGGGATCCATGTGGAGACGCACGAAGTTGAACTTCCAACCGGCAGCGCGCAAGCCGTCGTCCATCTCTTTGTTGTATTTCAAGCAGCCTTCTACATCGCCGCTCGACCAAGCATTATTGTTGAAATATGGGCTGTAGGTCTGCGTATAGCCATGCAGATTGATAATCTTGCCATTCGCGTCGACCAAATATCTACCATCCACATGCAAATCGAGCATATTGGAAGACGTCGTGGTAGTGTCGGGCGTTTCGGTGGGCGTTTCAGGCTCTTCGGGCGAAGGAGGAGTTACGGGTGCTGGATCATCTTTTTCGGAGCACGATATTAGCCCCAGCATGGCTATCATGCACGCAAAATTTCTAATGTTCTTCATAAAATTGTGATTCGCTATATACATATAAAAAGGCAACTCACGCAAAGCCTAAGGAATGCGCAAGTCGCTTTTATATTTATAGTAAAAAACTTATGCTTTACGATTTCAAAAGTATAACTCGTTTGCATAATCGAACATCTAAAAAACGTACACAGATAGCGAGTTGGCGTTACGCAAGCTATGCATGTAACAAAATCTAAAAAATATGTAACATCGATTGTCTACATCAATATCTTTTGTAACAAAAATGGGCGTTAGCTGCCATCTATTTACGGTAGTTTTACAAAAAATAAAACTCGTAAATCTCGTTTTCGAATGAAAAAACTAATCATTTCTATTGCGTCGCTATGGGCACTTGCGGCTACGGCTCAAAATCCTTATTTGCCATTGTGGGAACATCTTCCCGATGGTGAACCTCGCGTTTTCGAAGATCCCGATCAGCCGGGTAAATATCGTGCCTACATCATTGGTTCGCACGACACGCGCTACACTGGCTATTGTGGCAACGACATACGTATGTGGAGCGCTCCCGTTGAAGATCTCTCCGATTGGCGCGATGAGGGTCCTATTTTCTCTTATTTCGTCGACGGGCAGTGGGACACTATGTTTGCTCCAGACCTTGTTGAGGTCAACGACCGCGAAACTGGCAAACGTACGTATTATCTCTATCCACATTCGCGCGGTTGGCGTCGTGTGCCAATGGTGTGCAAAAGCGACCGTCCCGATGGTCCGTTCGTACCTATCAACCTCACCGACGATGGTCGCCAGTGTCTCGAGGGTTCGCTCATCGACTTCGACCCATCGGTATTCATCGAACCGGTAAACAACAAGAAAGACAAAGACTACAAGAAGGGCTTCCGCGCGTACGTATTCTATGGATTCCAGCACTCAACGGCTTGCGAGCTTGACCAGAATACTATGTATTCGAAGCGTCCGGGCACTGAACTCATCGACCCATTCATACCAGCCAGCAGCCGCGATGGCAAGTTGCTCGACAAAGAGGGCTCGGAATATAAAGCGCTCTACAAAGGTCAGAACCCGCTCGATTTCAACTTCTTCGAGGCATCGTCTATCCGTCAGATTGGCAATAAGTATGTGATGGTATTCTCGGGTTACAGCGGCAAGGAGTATGGTTTGGACGCAACAAACTCTGCTCTTCGCTATGCTTTTGGCGACTCGCCTCTCGGTCCGTGGCGTTCGGGGGGCGTTTTGGTCGATTCGCGCGGCGTAGTGCCAAACGAAGATGGTAGCCACCTCGTAACGACCAATGCTGCTCATAACACTCACGGTTCACTGCAAGAGATTAACGGCCAGTGGTATGTATTCTACCATCGTCCACCACGTGGCTTTGGCAATGCACGCCAAGCTATGGTTGCGCCTGTGAAGATAACTTGGGATAAGAAAAAAGTGGCTGACGGTGGCGTGGTTAAGATAACGGCTTACGACCCATACGCAACAAACAACGAATGGACAGCTAAGTCAACCGATGGCAACGAATACACAGGCGCTGAGGTTACGAGCGAAGGTTTTCAAATATTTGGTTTGCAACCTTATAAATATTATTCGGCTGGTATAGCTTGCTACATGACCGGCAATGAATGGATGCGCGACAACTTCGACGTGTGGAACAACAGCATGAACCTCGAAGGCATCACAAACAAAGGCATCGTAGGCTTCAAATACTTCGGCTTTGGCGGATTGTCAGCCGACACTAAAGGCATCAAGGCATTCGTTGGCACTAAGAGTGGCGATGGCACAACCATCAACCTCAACCTCTCGTCGCAAGGTCACGGCGCATTCAAGATTCACATTATGCTCGATGGTCCGTATGCCAACAGCACATGGAACGGCAAGGAGATTGGCGTTATTGATGTGCCTGCCGACGCACCACGCGAAGCTACTATCTACTCTGTGAAAGTGCCACAAGTGGAAGGCCTCGCAGGCAAACACGCTATTTACCTCGTTGCCGAAGGTCCTGATGTGGAAGCACCTAAACCACGCAACCCATGGGAGCGTATGTCGAACAAGCCTTACGGACTCTTCAACCTTCACGGCATAGGCTTTAGCAAGGCTGGCGAGACATTCGAAGCACCACGCGTGCCCGAAATCATCATCACTGCCGATGGCAACCGCTTGCATGTGCCTGCCGAGCCTATCTACTTCACCAATTTCAATGGCTATACCGAGGCTAACCACTACCAAGTCTACGGGCCGTTGACCGACAAATCGGTGCTCAAAGTAGAATCGACAGTGCCAGGCGTTGAGATAAAGATTGGCAAGATTGAGGACGGCCGTGCAACCGTTCGCTGCATCTACAACGGCAAAGAGAAGGTGTTCCTCATCAACTAATTTTTATAAAAGTAGAGACGTCACGTTGTGGCGTCTCTACTAAATATATAATAATCGATATAAACGTTTGTCTATGAAAAAGTTACTACTATCATTATCGCTATTGGCACTAATTAGTTGTGCAAAGCAAGCCGATGAGCCGCAACCGTTTCAGTCGGTGATGTGCAATGCCGATGGCACCGTTACTTTTCGTTATCACAATGGCGCGGCCAAAGATGTGAAGGTGGATGTGCAGTTTGCAGGTCGCAACAATATGGTGCTCGATTCTGTTACAGGCATCTGGTCGGTCACACTCGGTCCGGCAGCTCCCGATATGTATCCCTATTGCTTTGTTGTGGATGGCATAAGCATTGCCGACCCAATGAACGAGGTCTATTTCCCTAACGAGGGTTTCAAAAATAGTTTGCTCAGCATCGCAGCTCCCGACAGCGCTTTGCTGCACGACATAACTAATGTAAAGCACGGCACGGTGGAGTATGTCAACTACTTCTCGTCAACTATCAATGCTGTGAATCATGCGGTGGTTTATCTGCCACCTACTTATGCAGAAAATACCGACAAGCGTTACCCTGTGTTCTACCTCATCAGCGGCACAACCGACACCGAAGAGGTGTACTACAAAGTGGGTCGCACCAACTACATAGCCGACAACCTGATAGCTCAGGGCGATGCGGAGGAGATGATTATAGTTATGCCATACGGCAATCCGTACAAGCTACTGCCCACTGTGCCCGATGTAGCCAGTGTGCCACAAACCAACTTCGGTGCCGACCTCTTCAGCCTCGACCTCAACAACGACCTTATGCCATACGTAGAACGCACCTATCGCACCATCAACGATGCCGACCATCGTGCCATTGGTGGTTTCTCGCGCGGTGGTAATCAGGCGCTATCGAACGGGTTGCGTCACCTCGATAAGTTTGCATATTTATGCAGCTATAGCTCATTCACAACAACCGACATTCCAGACGTCTACAACAATGCCGACGACACCAATGCCCGCATCAAGCTCTTCTGGCTCGGCGTTGGCACCGACGATTTTCTCTATGGCAATGCGCGAAACTACACCGAGTTCCTCGACCAAAAAGGTATTCGGTGCATCAAAGAGTATACAGAAGATAAGTATGGCCACACATGGATGAATGCTAAATATTTCCTTGGCAAAACGTTGCGCCTACTCTTCCGTCCCAAAGCAGCTGCCGAAGCCATGGCAAATGCTCAACCTACGCGCCCAGCTACAGGCAACGAAGCCCAGTTCACGCCTGGCGTAATGGCACGTCTGTTCCCTAAGCCAATCATCTCGCCCGAATACACCGATAGCAGCATCGTGTTCCGCTTCAAAGCCGAAAAAGCCAAGAGTGTTATGCTACAGACAGAAACAGGAAATGTACCTATGCAGCGCGATTCGCTTGGCGTGTGGAGTATTGCAGTAAATAGTAATATCGATAAGCCTTTTACCTACACATTCCTTGTAAACGGCATTAGCGTAGCCGACCCCAATAATATGTATGCTTCGCCTCTGAAAGGCTTCCGCCCAATAAGCATAGCATGTCATCCGCAGTGTAAGTATAGCTATGCCAATGCTGGCAACATTGTTTTCGGCAACGTGGCATACAGCTTTGGCGCAGACACTGAGGCAGTTTACACCTCACCAGCCGAAGCAGCAAGCAATTTCGTAGAGATTAATTTGGTTGGCGGACAATACGACACCACCGAAAGTTGGTTCAAAAATGCAAATGCCAACGTAGTAGCCGACCTTCTCTTTGCCGAGGGTAAGATAAAACCCGTAAGACTCGTTGTAGGCAAAGCCTCAGCAGGCGCCATCACCCTCGACGCCACTAAATACGGCACTTGGGCCGAACGTCAAACTGCTCTCGAAGCATTGCTACTTGAAAAAGCGGGGAAGTAAATTTCTAATTCAAAATTAGAAAGTGAAAATTCATAATTAGGTCCGATTTTCTAATTACGATTTACGAAACTGAAACACAGATTCTATCACTGAATTCACACTAACAAAACGAATTAGTTTCAATTAGTTGAATTCGGTGATATTTATCTATTGCCAATGTGCTAACAGTTCAGTCGTAGCTATTTGCATTTTGTTGAAAGCAAACCATTTCTTGCCCAAATCTTTTAGCGAAGCTCCTATGTGATATACGGCGTCGTCGATGCAGAGAAAGCGGTCGTGTGCTTTGACGAATATTTCTGCTGTCAGCGGCGGATATTGCGCATTGTGACGATTGATGTCGAGACGTAGTTGTGGCGATATGCTTTTTGTAAGAATGCGCACAGACACACCATCTGTACGTTTGTCGAGCATTGTTAGCACGCTGTCGTCAATGTAATTATCGAACAGAATGATTTGCTCTTTTGCCGAGCGGATGAGGTCGCAAGCAAATGTGTAAGCATCGAATATTTGCCCATCGTAGAAGATGCCCTGCGTGGGTATCTTGTTCACAGAATCTAATCGTCTAAATACTTCTGCCAATTTGTTGTCGGTCATTATTTGATGAGCCGACAGTGCTATTTGATTTTGTTCTATAAAAGCCAATCGTTGGAAAATATTGGCATTTGATGAAATAAAACGTCGCATCGCGGTAAACGCATCCATAATTTGAATGCTGACTTCAACTGCTGTTGTGCTATGCAAAACAGTAGATAGCATTGCTACGCCTTGCTCTGTAAATACATACGGCATAACAGATGAATGTTTCAGATTTTGCAACCGGTCACAAATTGTGACCAGTTCATTCGCTTCATTATTAGATAGTTGAAACCTAAAGCGTTCTGGGAATCTGTTAATATTGCGTTTTACAGCTTGGTTTAGTGCTTTTGTCTCAACGCCATAAAGTTGCGCCAAATCGCGGTCTATCATTACTTGCATGCCGCGAATGTTGAATATCATTTTTTCAATATCGACGATACCATTTTGAGCACTGTCATTAACTATTTCTGATTCTTTTTTCATAGATATGAATGGCAAACTTTGAACATCAATCGCAAATTTATGAAAATGTCGATAGCATAAATATTTGTAACATTTTCCAAAACATTTATCCGTCAGTTTCTACTTGCTCCGCAACACTTTTTACTACTTTTATACTCTGTATTTCTTTCGATAACAATAATAATTATGAACAATATTTTCAGTTTGAGTATGGCAGCGCTTCTTACGTCGGTGGTGGCGAGCGCAGAGCAGTATAAGTTTGGTGATGGGCAGATTGTAGTACGTACGATAGCTAAAAACGCAGTCCGCATTCAATATGTAGAATCGCCAGTGCAAAACGCTCTGCCCGAGTGGATTTACGTAAATAATGATGAGGTTGCCGATGCCGATATAAAGGTCAATATCGATAATAAAAACCGCGTAGTTAGTGTTGTAGATAAGAGTGGCAAGGTTGTCTTCACGGCTACTCGGCATCAGCTGCAAGCCAACACCGTGGCTAGCGAAGATACGTATGAGGCTCTTGTGTCGTTCGATTCGCCTGAAGATGAATATCTGTTTGGCTTGGGGCAGTTTCAAGATGGTCAGAGCAATGTGCGAGGCTTGTCGCGCCGCCTGACGCAGGTCAATACGCAGATAAGCATACCTATGGTACTCTCGAGCAAAGGCTATGGCGTGCTTTGGAACAACTACGGCTTAACCGAATTCAACCCATGCGATAAAAGCATCGCTCTCACTCGCGAGGAGCAAGGCGGACGCAGCGAAGTGGTGAACGTAACTACCACTCATGGCGGACAGCAAGAGGTGCGACAGAGCAACATCTTTGGCGCTACGCTGGAAATTGACCGCGAAGGCGACTACGCTATCCTCCTCGACGTGGGTCAGAAGATGGCGCGCCGGCATAACCTCACCATCGACGGACAAACGGTTGTTGAGATGCAAAACCTATGGCTGCCGCCTACCGCGTCGACCATAGTTCACCTCAAAAAAGGCAAGCATACGCTCACAGCCGAGCTCACTAAAGATGATAAGCCAACCGTTTTTTATCGCTATGTGACCGCCTCAACGACATTCAGCTCGCCTGTGGCTCAAATAGTCGATTATACCGTTTTTGTCGGTTCGCCCGACGAGATAATAGCTACATATCGCAACCTCACTGGCAACGCGCCGCAGATGCCTCGATGGGCGCTGGGCTACATACATTGCCGCGAGCGTTTCCATTCGTCCGACGAGATTCTGCAAACTGCCAACCGTTTTCGCTCCGAGCACTTGCCAGCCGATGTCATTGTGCAAGATTGGCAATATTGGGGATCGACGGGCTGGAACTCGATGTTGTTCGACAGTAATAATTATCCCGACCCTAAAGCGCTGACTGACAGTCTGCACCGCATAAACTTCAAACTTATGCTCTCTGTTTGGTCGAAAATTGACAAAAGCAGCGAAGTGGGTAAGCAGATGGAGCGCGACGGATACTACATACCCGGTACCGATTGGATTGACTTCTTCCGCCCCGAAGCTGCCGAAGCATATTGGCACAACTTCCGCACTCACCTACTGCCGCTTGGCATCGACGCGTGGTGGCAAGATGCTACTGAGCCCGAAAACGACGACCTCGAAGGCCGACGCTTGAATGGTGGCAAATGGGCTGGCGAGGCGGTGCGCAACGTATATCCGCTTATGGTGTGCAAAACGGTGTACGAGGGTTTGAAAGCCGAAAGTAACAACGATTCGCAATTCATACTTACACGCAGCGGATTCCCTGGCATTCAGCGTTATGGCGCGGCTCTGTGGAGTGGCGATGTTGGCAACGATTGGGAAACGTTCCGTCGTCAGATTGTGGGCGGACTCGGCTTGCAGGCTGCTGGCATACCTTGGTGGACCTACGATGCTGGAGGTTTCTTCCGCCCTGCCGATCAATATACCAATGCAGAATACATAGAACGTATGCTTCGTTGGATAGAGACCAGCGTCTACTTGCCGCTTATGCGTGTGCATGGCTACATGAGCAATACCGAACCTTGGCACTACGGGCCTGAGGCGCAAGAGATTATAGCGCAATGTCTGCGCGAGCGCTACCGACTTTTGCCATACATAGATTCGTGCAACGTGGCTGTGGCTAAGAATGGCTCAACACTGATGCGTCCGCTTGTGTTCGACTTTGCTAACGACACCGAGGCTCTGAAGCAGAAATACGAATATATGTTCGGTCCGGCGCTGCTCGTTAGCCCAATCACCGAGCCTAATGTTACCACGTGGCGTACGTATCTACCTAAAAACGAGGGCGGTTGGTTCGACTTCCGCACAGGCAAGCATTACGACGGTGGGCAATATGTAACTACTGAAGTCAATAAGGCGCAAATACCTGTGTTCCGTCGCGCTGGCTACAGTGTTCCGCTTGGCGATGACCTTCAATATGCAGCAGAAAGTTTATAAATACGTAAGGTTTATTTTTATACTCTATATTTCTTTCGATAACAATAATAATTATGAACAATATTTTCAGTTTGAGTATAGCAGCGCTACTTGCGTCGATAGTGGCGAGCGCACAAGACAATATTCCGCAGGTTTACGACGTTGAGAACACTGGTGCGCACTTCGCCAAACCAGCATTGCCACCAGCCTCCGAATTACCATCTATAAAAACATTGCCCGATGCGCTTTCGGGCGTCAACTCATTCGGCGATTGGGAGCAACGACGCAACGTGATAGCTGCGCAGATTCAGCACTACGGCATAGGTACGAAGCCATCTGTAACGAAAGAGCAAGTGTCGGCGCGCATGGATGGCGATACGCTCATTGTCGACGTCACTGTTGGCTCTCAGACGCTCACGTTGCGCTCCGAGATACACTATCCGCAAATAGGACAACCACCATACGCGCTCATGATAGGTACGAGTGTGATTGCCTTGCCTAAGCACTTGCTCGACAGTCGCCCAGTGGCTACACTCATCTTCCACGAAGCTCAGGTGAACGACTATTCGCAGTGGCGACCACACAAAGAACGAGGCGAGCACAATTTCGACCGCCTCTATCCCGAGCTTACCGAAAATGGTGCATACAGCGAATGGGCGTGGTGTGTCAGTCGCATAATAGACGGCTTGCAGCAGCTGGGCTCAAGCGTTACTCGCATCGACACACAACGCATTGGTGTTACAGGTTGCTCCTATGCTGGCAAGATGGCGCTCTATTGCGGTGCTTTCGACGAGCGTGTGTGCCTCACCATAGCTCAAGAACCTGGTGGTGGCGGTGCTGCGGCGTGGCGCATCTCGCAACAGAGCGACAGCGTGGAGAATATCGACAAGACCGACTATCATTGGTTTCTCGAGAGTCAGCGCACCAACTTCGGCGGCGGCAATGTAGTCCGCTTGCCCTACGACCAGCATGAACTCTGCGCCATGATTTGTCCGCGCGCGTTGCTTCTGCTTGGCAACCCCGACTACAAATGGCTTGCCGACGATGCCATGCTCGTGTCGGCTCGTGAGGCGCGCAAGGTGTGGCAACACTTTGGCATAGCCGACCGCATGGGATTCTCGATAGTGGGCGGCCACGGACATTGCCAACTGCCCGAAGAGCAAGAGCCCGAAGTGAAAGCCTTCATCGATAAGTTTTTGCTTGGGAAAGATGCAGAAACGGAGGTGGAGAAGATTAAATTGAAAATTGAGAATTGAGATTTTTTTCGCACTGAGAACGCAGTGAACACAGATATAAACGGATTATATAGTTTTATCCGTATTAATCCGTTTTATCTGTATCACTTGCGTGCCTATTGTTACAAATCGCAAAGAATATGTTACAGCGTGTTCTTTTTACCGATACTATGTGTAACATCAATCGACACGCCAAGCGATATTTATATATATATTTACAGAAAAATCTTATCATCAAACGGAAATATTTTCTAAACAGCAAAAAAAAGAATTAATCTTTTATCTATGAAACAGTTTCTCTTATCGGTAGCGGCTTTGTGCATTGCATTGTCCACCGAAGCTCAGATTAAACAACGCATTGTTGAAGATGGTGGCACTGGTCCGTACAAAGCCATAATGACCGAAGTGGAAGGCTTTGAGGCTCATACCATTATCGCTCCACAAAATCTCGAACCGTTCAACGCTCAAAATCCGCTGCCAGTGCTCGTGTGGGGCAATGGCGCTTGCAACAATTCGCCTTTCGAGCATATCAAATTCCTCAGCGAGATAGCTTCGCACGGATACCTCGTGGTAGCTACGGGCTACATACCTATGACCGATGAGTGGTACCAAGGCCCGATGTCGACCACCGAGCAGCAGATTCAGTCTATCGATTGGGTGATGGCACAAAATGCAGACCCTAAAAGTCCTTACTATCAGAAGATTGACACGAAGCACATCTGTCTTTCGGGCATGTCGTGCGGTGGTTTGCAGACACTCCACAACTGTGCCGATAGCCGCGTCAGTGCGCTGATGATATGCAACAGTGGTCTCTTCAACGACCAAAATGCAGCGAGCGCTGTGCCTAATATGCCTATGCCGCGCAAAACGAAACTTGCCGACATACATACTCCTGTTATTTACATCTTGGGCGGCAAGCCAGATATTGCCTACGAGAATGGTATGGACGATTTTCATCGCATAGCTCATGTGCCTGCCATAGCCATCAACTTGCCTGTGGGCCATGGTGGTACGTACGCTCAACCTCATGGCGGCGAGTTTGCTGTGGCTGCATTGGCTTGGCTCGATTGGCAGCTCAAAGGTAGCAATGAGGCTTCGCAGATGTTTCTCGGCGCTCAACCTAAACTCTTACAACGCGAGGGCTGGACAATTGAGAAAAATGACAAGGTAGAATAAATTGAAAATTGAGAAATCATCACCGAATGAATACGAATTGAAATAAAAGTGTTTCGTATCAATTCGTAAGGAAGGCAGCTTCGTCACGAATGAAACGAATCTCAGTTTGTATTAATTCGTTCAATTTGGTGATACATAAATAGACAAATCGTAAATATTTCAATCGTAAATAAAATGATGAAGCAAATAGTATTATCAATAGCATCGATGCTTGTAGCAACAATAGCCATGGCACAACCCGATTTTCATGCTGGGCAAGCACAGATGCCTCCGCACGTGGAACCCGATTTCAAAGACGTTAACTACGCTGGCGACGACCTCGAAGCGCATCGCCTCGACATATATCTGCCTAAAGATGGCGCGGCTAAGCACAAGGCCATCATCGCTATTTATGGTTCGGCGTGGTACTCCAACAATATGAAGGGCATAACCTATTTCTCGTATGGCAAACCGCTCACCGAGGCTGGTTTTGCTGTGGTATGTATCAACCACCGTTCGAGTGGCGACGCTAAGTTCCCTGCGCAAATCAACGATGTGAAGGGCGCTATTCGTTTCATTCGTGCCAATGCCGATAAGTATGGTCTCGACACGTCGTTTATTGGCATCACTGGTTTCTCGTCAGGCGGACACTTGTCGGCTTTGGCTGGCGTGACAAACGGAATGAAGACGCACACCGTAGGCAACACCACCGTAGATATTGAAGGCTCGGTAGGTGGCAATCTCGACCAAAGCAGTTCGGTTGATGCCGTGGTAGATTGGTTCGGACCAGTAGATATGGCACGCATGGAGAACTGCGAGACGGTGAAAGATGCACAGTCGCCAGAAGCTGCACTTATGGGTTGTGCTCCAGCCGAAAACCCTGATCTTGTGACTCTTATCAGTCCTATTACATACGTAAACGAGAAATGCCCTAAGTTCATCGTCATACATGGCGATGCCGACAATGTGGTGCCATATTGCCAAGGCTCATATTTTGCCGAAGTGCTCGAAAAAGCAGGTCGCCTCGAGAAGTTCATCACCGTGCCTAACGGTCAGCATGGTCCGATCACCTTCAACGAAGATACCTTCAAACAAATGACTGAATTCTTCGTACGCGAAGCGGGGAAGTAAATTGGAAATTGAAAATTCATAATTGAGAATTCTTAATTATTGTTGTCATCCTGAGCGTAGCGAAGGATCCCGTCAACTCGGAGTTTTTTCGCTACGCTCAAAATGGCAACCACTCGTAATTATAAATATGACAAAACAGTTTCTACTATCGGCAGCGTTGCTCGTATGTAGCTATGCTGTGGCACAAGAGGAGAATACCTTGTGGTACGACCAAGCCGCACAAGAGTGGACCGACGCGCTACCCATTGGCAATAGTCGTCTGGGTGCTATGATTTACGGTCGCACAGGCTGCGAGGAACTTCAGCTCAACGAAGAGACCTATTGGTCGGGCAGTCCGCATAACAACATAAAACCCGTCGATGCCGAAGTGCTGACGCATGTGCGCAAACTGATTGCCGAAGGACATAACCTCGAGGCTCATAAAATCATCGACGAGAAGTTCTTCACTGGCGTGCACGGCATGAAATACCTCACTCTCGGCTCGCTCTTCATCGACTTCGGCAAGCAAGAGAATGCGACCAACTACCGCCGCGACCTCAACATCGCCGATGCCGTGTCGACAACCACCTACACCGTCGACAGCGTCACTTACACTCGCACGGCGTTTGCCTCGCTTGTAGATAATGTTATTGTCGTTCGCCTGACAGCCGACAAGAACGGTGCGCTCAACTTCACGTTGTCACATCAGAGTCCGCTGCCAACTACCGTAAAGGCTTCAGGCGCGTCGCTATCGTGGACGTGTGCGCCTGTCGACCACGAGGGCATAAAGGGCGTTATAGAGGCAAAAAGTAGGGTTGAAGTACGTACAAACGGCAAAACAAAAGCCACTGCCGATGGCAAACTCACCATCAGCAACGCTTCCGAAGCAATGCTTGTGATGACCGCTGCCACCAACTTTGTAAACTATCACGACGTGTCGGGCAATGCAGACAAGAGAGTGGCTGCGGCGCTCAAGAGCGTTAAGGGCAAGACGTTCGATGCTATGCTTACGGCTCACAAGGCAGCGTTCCATGCGCAATACGACCGTGTGAAACTCACGTTGCCTGCTACCGACCAAGCTAAACTACCCACCAACGAGCGCATACGCCTATTTGGCGAAGGTGGCGACCCATCGCTCGCTGCGTTGCTGTTCAACTATGGTCGTTATCTACTTATATCATCGTCGCAAAAAGGCACTCAACCTGCCAATTTGCAAGGCATTTGGAACAACCTTGCCGATGCTCCGTGGGATAGTAAGTACACTATAAATATAAATGCCGAGATGAACTATTGGCCAGCCGAAGTGACCAACCTCAGCGAGCTGCAAGAGCCGTTTTATGGCATGGTGGCCGACATGGCTCAGACAGGCAAAGACGCAGCCAAGATGCTTTACGGCGCCGATGGCTGGGTAGCTCATCATAACACGGATATTTGGCGCGTTACTGGTCCTATCGATGGTGCAGAATGGGGCATGTTTCCCAACGGCGGTGCATGGTCGGCACAACATATCTGGCAACATTACCTATTCACTGGCGACCTCGATTTTCTTCGTAAATATTACGACGTACTTCGCGGTGCTGCCGACTTCTATCTTTCTGTACTTCAACGCGATGAGAAACGTGGCTACCTTGTACTCAATCCATCTGTTTCGCCCGAACACGGACCAGCAGGCACTGGCACTGCCATAACGCAAGGTTGCACAATGGACAACCAGATTGTCTTCGACGCACTCACCTCGGTCATCGAAGCTACTAAGTTGCTCGGTGGCGACAAGTCATACATAGAACGACTCCAAAACACATTGGCTCAGTTGCCGCCTATGAAAATTGGCCAGTACGGACAGCTGCAAGAGTGGCTCGACGACCTCGACGACCCTACCGACGACCATCGCCACATTTCGCATCTCTACGGACTCTATCCGAGCAACCAGATTTCGCCATATAGCCATCCACTGCTCTTCAGCGCTGCTCGCACCACACTCCTCCAGCGCGGCGACATGGCTACGGGTTGGAGCATTGGTTGGAAGATAAATATGTGGGCTCGCCTCCTCGACGGCAATCATGCATATAAGATTATCAGCAACTTCATATCGCTTTTGCCTTCTGACAAGGTGCGCCGCCAATTCCGCAGCGGTCGATGCTACCCCAACCTCTTCTGCGCCCATCCTCCGTTTCAAATAGATGGCAACTTTGGCTATACGGCAGGCGTTGCTGAGATGCTGCTTCAGAGTCACGATGGCGCGCTGCACCTACTGCCAGCTCTACCCGATGTGTGGAGCAAAGGCGAGGTAAGCGGACTGAAGGCACGCGGTGGCTACGAAGTGAGCATGCAGTGGGACAAAGGGCAGATACAGAAAGCCACCATCACCGCAAGTCGCAAAGGCACGCTTCGTTTGCGTAGTTATGTACCTCTCCACGGCAACGGACTACGCGAAGCCCAAGGCGCTTGCCCCAACAACTTGATGAGCCCTGCCAACATACGTGAGCCGCTCCAAAGCGACAAAGGCAAAGCCGCATGGCCTCAACTAAAGCAAGTGTTTGAATATGATGTAGATATGAACGCCGGAGAAACGATTGAAGTGGAGTATTAATTGAAAATTCATAATTGAAAATTCATAATTGAAAATTCATAATTGAAAATTCATAATTGAAAATTCATAATTGAAAATTCATAATTGAAAATTCATAATTGTTTCTTCGCTACGCTCAGGATAACAAGGTAAGTCCACGCCATTTTCATGACTCGATGGCTCTGCACACTTGCGAAAACTATGTTGCAGCGGTTGCATGGGACTATCCGCGGCGCGGAAACTATGCTGCAGCGATTGCATGGGACTGTCCACGACGCGGAAACTATGCTGCAGCGGTTGCATGGGACTATCCGCGGCGCGGAAACTATGCTGCAACGATTGCATGGGACTATCCGCGGCACGGAAACTATGCTGCAACGATTGCATGGGACTATCCGCGGCACGGAAACTATGCTGCAACGATTGAAGCAAATTTTCAAACGCTGAAATAGAGCCCCGTTCTGGCGGATTGATTTGTGTACTTATAAAAAACATGTAATTCACTATTCGTAACTATTATAAGTAAGTATGAAAACTTTATCTCTTGTAGCCGCGCTAATTATGGCTACACTCGTGGGTTGCCAGCAAACGCAAGCACCGCAACTCACCTACCGCAACCCAATCATCAATGCCGATGTGCCCGACATGTCGGTGGTGCGTGTTGGCGATTACTACTACATGGTATCTACCACAATGCACCTCATGCCAGGCGGACCGATAATGCGCTCAACGGATATGATGCACTGGGAAACCATTAGCTACCTTTTAGACCGCATCGACGATGGCGACCGCTACAACCTCATCGATGGTTCGGTCTATGGGCAAGGTCAGTGGGCTTCGTCTATTCGCTACCACAACAATCGTTTCTACGTATGGTTTACAGCCAATGGCGCTCCGCATAAGGGTTTTATCTTCTCGGCCGAGAAAGCTGAAGGTCCATGGGAAGTTGTGGCTCGTCCGCCTCATTTCCACGATGGTTCACTCTTCTTCGACGACGATAATCGTGTATATATAGTATGCGATCAAGGTCATTTGGTTGAACTCAGTGCCGACCTTCAGGGTGTGAAAGAGGACGGCATAGATACCGTTCTCTTCCAACGCGATGAAGAGGAGATCGGCGCATTGCTCGAAGGTAGCCAGATGTTCAAGGTGAATGGTAAATACTACATACTTATGATTTCGATGAAGTGGGGCGTTCCAGGTCGTGTGCGCCGTGAGGTGTGCTACCGTGCCGACAATATCACTGGTCCGTACGAGAAGAAGGTCATTCTCGAAACGCCATTCGAAGAGTATGGCGGCGTTGGTCAAGGCTGCATCGTCGATGGTAAGAATGGCGAGTGGTACGGCCTTATCTTCCAAGATCGTGGCGGCGTTGGTCGTGTGCCATGCCTCATGCCATGCCGTTGGATTGACGAGTGGCCTATCCTTGGCGACGAGAATGGCAAGGTGCCATCCGATTTATCGCAACCTCACATCAACCAAACGGGCGTTTACGGTTCCGACGATTTTTCGGGCGAGAAACTTTCGCTCCTTTGGCAGTGGAATCATAATCCTGTGGATAGTGCTTGGAGCCTCAGCGAGCGTGCTGGCTATATACGTATGCATACGGCTCGCGTAGTAGACAATATCTTCGTTGCACCCAACACACTCACTCAGCGTATGCCCGGGCCTAAATGTGTTGGCACTATCAAGATAGACGTGTCAGGCATGGCCGATGGCGATCGTTGCGGATTCTCGGCTTACAATGGCGACAGCGGCGTACTTAGCATCGAAGATGAAAACGGACAGAAACGCTTGGTGCTCACCGAACAGAAGATGGTGCTTGCCACAACCGACCTCGCTGCCAGCCATCGCGCAATAGAGCGTGCCGACGTAGAAGAGATTGAAGCCGTGCAGCTGAGCACCAACGAACTATGGCTACGCATAAGTGGCGACTTCACCTACGGCAACGATTGGGCTACCTTTGCCTACAGCCTCGACGGACAGGAGTGGCACAACATAGGTCGCCCAATAAAGATGGTATTCGACTACCGCCGCATGTTCATGGGCTCTAAATTTGCCATATTCAACTACGCCACAAAAGCTTTGGGCGGATATGTTGATGTAGACTCGTTCGACTTGAAAGTGGAGAACTAAATACAAGTTCCGAAATACGATGAACACAGATGACACAGATTCTACGGATTATAACCACGTGAATCTGTGTCATTTATATTTATAATTCTTATTTGAACAGAGATCCTTCGCTACGCCCTAAATGACATAATTCCCAATTATGAATTCTCAATTTATGAATTTTCAATTTTCAATTTTCAAACCTCCACCAGTCGAGGCGAACCTCATCGGTAGCTTTGCTGAAGCAGATGTAGAGGTCGTGCACGCCTTGTGCGCCTTTCACTTTGGCGCTGAAGGTGCGATAAGCGTCGAGCGAAGTTGTTGGCGTAATCTTTAGCGAACCAATGACGTTGCCCTCTGGCGAGTCGATGCGGAGCGTTACCTCGGCGCTTCCTGTGGCTGCGGCTGCAATGAGGAAACTCTTAGCGCCTTTGCCAAAATCGACACCGCGTAGGCGTATGTATTCACCATCGTTGAGGTCGTATACATACATATTACGCTTACCCGTCGATAGCGGCATCTGAGCCACGATGCCCGTATTCTCGATGCCCATCTTAGCCGTTTTCAGACCGTAGCCCCACGCCATCGTCTCGGCCTCAACGCGCTTGTAGGGATTTAGCCATTCGAGCTGCGTCATCGGCTTATGGTCGAGCCAATAGGGCGATTCTGGAATTGTTCCGTCGGCATTGTAGATAAATTCAACAGCCGAAACGCTACGGCGCTCGTGATGCTCGTATGTGTCGAGATGCATAAGGTCATAATTCTGGCCGAAGAGGTAGGAATGGCCTTTATAGTCAACAATGCCGGGATGGTTGCCACGGTCGCGGTTGGTGGGTGCCATCAGATAATTCTGATATTCCCATGGTCCCATAGGCGAATCGCTCATCGCGTAGCCCAAACCTTCGGGACAGCAGGTCGAGGCGTAGCCCATGTAATAGTGTCCGCCGCGTTTGTAGAACCACGGACCTTCTTGATAGTGCTTTACAGCCCAATCGCTTTTCTGCTCTTCGGGTATGCGAAGGTTGATTTTCGAGTCTTCATCTTTCACTGGGCGCATAGTGCCGTCTTGCGGATTGAGCACGTAGATGTCGCCCTCGGTCGAAATCATATCCTCGTTCAGCTTGATGCAATAGGTATAAGGATTGCCCCAATACATATAGGCTTGTCCGTCATCGTCGATGAAAACCGTGGGGTCGATGTCTTCCCAATGCTCACGTTGCCATACGAGCGGCTCGCCAAGTGGGTCTTTGAATGGTCCGTAAGGCGAGTCGGCAACGAGTACGCCAATGCCATGACCATGCAGCGGTGCATAGAGGTAGAATTTGCCGTTGCGCTCAAGGGTCTGAATAGCCCAAGCTCCATTTTCGCGACTGCGCCAACTGAAGTCTTTCAGCGATGCTACTGCGCCATGCTCCGTCCAGTTTACCATATCGGTTGTCGACCACAAAAGCCAGTCGTACATAAAAAATCCGGCCGAATTTTTCTCATTTTCATCTGGAATATCTTCGGGCGATGCATCATGTGAAGTGTAGAGAAAAAGAGTATCGCCCACTCTCAATGGCGAAGGGTCGGCGGTGAATTTGGTCTGAAATAACGGCATATTGACCTTATGATGGTCGAGACAAGGCTCTTTCACCTGCGCTACGGCGAATACCGACGCCGACATAACCAATGTCGTTACAGAAAGTTTATTCATTTTGGAATTGATTTTTGTTTGGAATGTAGAGACGCGGCGCGCCGCGTCTCTACATAATAATCATTTCACAATCACCACACCACCATTTTGTGGAATAGAGATTTTTACCTGTTTCTTCTTATTGATTTTCAAATCTTTGACGCTTCCGTTCAATTGTGCATCGTCGCCATATAGTTTTACAATATCGTTGGCATCGAACATTGGCAATGTGAGGTCCAGATTGATGGTTTCTTTCTGAGCATTGACACCAACAACGTACCACTTATCGCCGCTGCGACGTGCCAAAACAACATATTTACCGGGATAGCCATCTATAAATTTCACCTCGTCCCATGTTGTCGGAACATTTTTCATAAAATCTATTGCCCACGCAGGTGCATCGGTGAGGTTGTTAGGTGCAAGGGCGAAATGCTGCACTGCGCTTTGGAACAGAACGGCTGTAGCAAGGGCAAAGACATCGCTTGTGCGGCGAATGGTGCCATGCTGATTGTCGGCACTATAGCGCTTGTTGAGCGCCGAACCGCCGAAGTCCATCGAGCCGACAGTGTTGCGGATGAATGGATGCAGGCAAGCGTTGAAAGCTTCGTTGTCGCACGCGCCCTGACCAAAATGCAAGTTTTCTGAAGCGAGAACGGCTTCGCTTGCTGCATAGTTTGGATACATCTTCTCCCAACCGCGAGGCAAGGTGCAGCCATGGAAGATGACGAGCAATCCGAAGTCGTTGGCATCGGCAAGGATGTCTTCGTAGAGCTGCATCATAGGTTGCTTATCGCCACCGAAGAAATCGACCTTTATGCCACGTATGCCATTGTCGTGCATCCATTTCATCTCCTCGCGACGGATGCGAGCGTTATTCATCTTGCCAAGTGGCGACTGAGGAGCATCGTTCCACGAGCCATTTGAGTTGTACCAAAGGAAGAGAGCGACGCCTTTCTCCTTGCCATAGCGAGCAAGTTCGGCAATGCGGTCGTAGCCAATCTGCACGTCCCATAAAGCATCGACGAGCACCGTCTGATAGCCCATAGCAGCCGAGAAGTCGATGTAGCGTTTCTGCTCATCGAAGTTGCAACTTGGGTCCATCTTGATAATCCAGCTCCACGAGCCTTTGCCATAAATATACTCTTGCGAAGCCTTGTATTTAGCCTCGGTAACATCGAACGGAACGGTTGTTTCAACAATATTATTCAGACCGCCAATAGTTATGGTGCGCCAAGGAGTCTGTGCGGGAAGCGACATTGCAGCCGATGTTGAGCCAACGCCGTTCATCTCGCCCTTTTGTGGGAAGCCGATGCGATAGACGCCATCGCGCTCGTTGATAAGTCGGCAACCCACGTAGCCGCCATCGGTGCCTGCCTCACTGATGAGTGCCCACGTATCGCTATTTATTTTGAAAAGACATGGGAAGGTGTAGCCCTCGCCCCAACCATTCTTGCCCGTAGGCTCATCGACGGTGTAAGGAGTCTCGTAGCTTGGCGATGTGCGCGCAAAACCGCCCATTGGCTTCGACTGTGGGCAGAGGAATGTGGTTGCGCCGCTTGGCAAACTGAAACCTGTTGCTTCGCTCTCGACCACACACACGCGAGTATCTTTTTTGGTATATACTATATAACGGAAAGCCACATCGCGGTTGCTTACGCGAAACTCAACGGCAAAACGGTTTTCGCCATCTTTAGCGAAGTCGACAATCATCGACTTTGCTTCGTAGTGTACGTTGCTTTGCTTGATGTTACGTAGAGAATATGTTTCGTCGATACTCTTCACAAGCGACTCATCACTAAGTTTCATGCCGCTGGTGAAGTTGCCAATGTTGGTCTGCAAACCGAGTGCCGATGATTCGATGACGGTCTGACCATTGCAACTAACAGAGTAAGTTGGAAAACCTTCGGCAGAAGAGACTGTCACTTTTATTTTGCCATCGGGACTACTTACGGTGTGCTTAGCCGAGCCATAAATATTTATGCCCTGCAGACTAAGCATCTTGGCAGCATAGCGAGCGCCGAGTTCGCGATAGCCAGCTGCATCGAAATGGAGCTTATCGAAAGCGTTGGTGCAACCGCTTGACGAGATAACATGCGCATTTGCAATGACTTGCGGCAATTTGGCAATGACCTTATTGTGCAAAATGCACTGACCTTCGCCGTTAGCTTGCACCGTTTCGCCAGCGAGCAGAGGCACCTGTGCAGGGTCGAGGTTGAGGTCGGCGCAGAGATGCTCGTAAACGCTCTTTACTTGTTGGAGCCAGAACTCATCGCCATTGTTCGATTCGCCCTGATGAATAAGTATACCCTTGATGACGCCATCTTTCTGAGCCAACTTGGCCATATCGACAAGGCGTTTGTATGGATTATTGTCGTAGGCCTTGAGCATACCGACCATCCAACCTGGGCAATTCTTTGCATATTCGGCGATGCTGTCGGTCATGAAGGCTTGAATCTTGCAGCCACCAATAGCCACATTGATAACGCCAACCGACACATTTTCAGGCAGATGTTTCACCATCGTTCGACCGAAATAATCGACCGGCGTAAGCCCCGTACCCGGACGGCAGAGAGGCGGCACAGCAGTGTACCACTTGCCCATCGTGCGGTTTTTCTCGGGAAAATCGACGGCAGCCATCATTTTGAAACGCGCATCGACACCCACGGTATCTTGCGGCTCAATACGAGCATTACCCTCCATATTCGACTGACCGAAACAGAGGTAGATATGAAAATTAGGGTTTTGAGCATAAATAGTTAAGCTCAAAAACAGGAGTAGAGCAATAAATAGCGCTTTCATATTGTTATTTATGGTTTGAGTTTTTATTTCGGAGCACAGATTTTTGAGTGTAGTGAGAAGCCCCAGATGCACTGAGATCCTTCGCTACGCTCGGGATGACACTTTCAATTTCAATTTTCAATTCACCAACCGTTTTTCTGTAACTACTTTACCATTGGTATAAGTAATACGTACGACGGCAATGCCTTTGTAGCCATTGGCAACAGCGCGACCGTAAATATCGAAAATTTCAACGTTCGCTACTTCGGCGCCAGCGGCATTTATAGTATTTACGGGCGTAGCTTTTTCCGTATCTATACCTAAAAGTTTTAGCATCTGCAGAGCGTAGCGGCGACCAATCTTGCGGTAGCCATCAGCGGTGAAGTGGAAACCGTCCGACACAGCGGTGCAATCTTCCGATGATATTACGTACGACGTTGGAATCACCTTAGGCAAGGTGGCTATTATGTCGTTGTGGCCGTAGCAGATGCCGCCTTGCTCTTTGCGAACCATTTCGCCAGCCAAAAGTGGAACATTCTCGGCATATAGACCGAGTTCGGAGAGTAGGCGTTCGTAGACAGTTTTCACTTTATTGCACCACTCGCCATCTCCGTTGTTGCTTTCGCCTTGGTGGAGCAAGATGCCCTTTATCACGCCGAAGTTTTGCGCGCGTTTGGCCATCTCTACGAGGCGCGTGAATGGTTCATTATTGTAGCAAGCCATGTAGGCTTTGAACCAGTCGGCTTCGTTGGCTACATAGTCGGCCACATATTCATTCATAAAGCCTTCAATCTTAGTTCCGCCAATGGCTACGTTGATGACACCAATAGTTACATCGTCGGACGTGTATTCCACCATTGTGCGACCAAACCAATCGGCAGGTGTGAGGCCCGAAGTTTGACGGCAGAGCGGTGGCACAGCAGTGTACCATTCGCCCATCTTGCGGCTCGGATTGGTAAAGTCGACGGCAGCCATCATCTTGAAGCGCTCTGGCACATTGGTGAGGTCTTTCTCTTCGGGCTGCGCATTGCCCTCCATATTCGACTGACCTAAGCATAGGAATATGTAAAAATTAGGGTCGGCCGAATCGGGCACGCCAATCCATTGCGTGAGGTTGGCAGTTGCGGCTATAAGTTTATGGGTTTCTGCGAGGTAATCTTCATCATTATCGCTACTGAAAGTCTGAGCATTGGCAATGGCAGCCACAAGTAGTTCGCGTGCGCTGACAGCCTCGGTGCGAGTGAGCGATTCAGCCTTATCGAGTGCGGCTTGAGCGGCCGAAATGGCGCTCTGCAAATCGCCCCACGACGATGTACTCTCCACGGCAAACGTCAAGTTCTGATACGAGATCTTCTCCCAACCTGCAGGCAGACCGCTCTCAAAATCGCCGTCGATGAGGTTAGTATCAGTGCCATCGGCTACGAGCACAACATCGTCGAAGTAGAGGTCGCCACCAAACTGACCGAACACCCAATCGAATTCATCGAGCGGAAACTGCGTGGTGAAGTTCCAAGTGTATGTCTGCCATTCTGTAGTTACGTTGTTTGCAGCCAGATATTGCACGTCGGCGCTGTTGCCCCATTCGTTGCGGTTAGTGCTCTGAGTGTCGATAGGCCAGAGAGCCACACTACCATTCGGCGAAGCCTTCATACGCATAGAGAGTGTATAGTTCTTACCCTTCACGAGTGGCGTAGAGAGTTTGTAGTGCATCTGCCAATCCCAAGGATTAGCTTCGGCTTGTGGAGTATTTATATGCAAAGCGTGATTAGATATGTCGCCAATGGCTTTGGTGAGAGCCTCCATAAGTTGGTCGAGCGTCTTCTCGGCAGCAGCATATTCGGTTGGCGAAGTAGATGCAAACGTTTTGAGCTCTTCGGCCTTCTTGGTCAGTTCATCGCGTGCGCTAACAACCTTGCTGTTTGTCTGTGCCGACGCACTCTGAGCGAGAGCTTCGGCAGCGGCAATCTTTGCACTTAGGCTCTTTTTGGTGAGCGTAGCTACCGAATTTTCACTCTCGTCAGCACCAATGGTGTAGGTAAGTACATACGACTTAAGCGTATTGCCCTTAGCGTCGGCAATGTTGCCAAGTTCGATGGTGAGCACGCCATTGGCAGGTGCGGTGGCGAGTTCAATAGTAACGACGTCGGTAGCTTCGGTCTCTTTGATAGAAGCACCAATTGTCGTCTCGCCTTGTTTTGCGCTGATTGTTATGCCCGTAGGCACAACTTGGGAGTTGAATGTGAGTGTATATGTAGTGATTGTAGATAGGTCAAAAGAGTTATTTTCGGGCGTAGTAGACATAACCACAGGAGCGAGCGAATAGTTCTTCACAAACGCCCAAATCTCTTCGCTTGTAACTACGCCAGTTTGGTCGTTGCTATGCCAGTGGCCTTTGCCATCGAGGGTATTGAGCACCACCTCTACCCCAGCCTCGCCAGCAGCCCATGTGGTGCGCGAACATTTCGAGTTTGGCTTGTCGGTTGGATATGGAGTAACTACGGTTGGAGTCTCGGCACAACCATTGCGCTTAGCCCATGCGGCAAGGCGTGCTTTGATGCCGTCGTAGGTAACCACATCGTCGACATTGCCATGGTGATGAATGATAGGTACAGGACGCGTACTACACACTGGGTCGCCCCAGAGCAAATAGCCACTAACTGGAGCAAAAGCGGCAAATTTGTCGGTCATGTAGTTTGCTGCGAAATAGGTCATCATGCCACCCATCGAGAAGCCTGAGAGGTAGACACGACTGAGATTAATCTTGTAGCGCGACGACATCTCGTCGATGATGGCTTGAAGAAAATTGAGGTCTTTGTTGTTAGTAGTGCTGCTGATGTCCCACGAATGGTCGATGCCGTTGGGATAAACAACAACAAATTTTTCGCGGTCGGCTATCTCTTTCCAATTAGCCATACCTTGCTGATAAGCAGCATCTTGATTCATGCCATGCAACGAGATGAGCAACGGTGCATTGGTAGGCAAATCGCTTGGAGCATAGACGAGCATATTACGCGTCCGACTGCCCACGGTGATATTTTCAGAAATGGCTTTACCCGCAGCACTCGCCGAAACAAGCGGCAGCAACGTCATAAGTAGTAACAGTATGATTTTCATTTAGTTATATAAAGTTTGGGATATTTATTATCATTCTGAGCTTAGCGAAGAATCTTATCGGAATTGAGATCCTTCGCTACGCTCAGGATGACAGTGGACATTTCATTCAGAAAAAACGAATGCACACGCATTGGGCTGCATGTGCATACGTCAACAAACAAAACTTATCTAAATAATTTAGTAATGAATTCGTTCAAGCTGCGTCGCCACGTAAGCCACTCGTGCGCAGTACCTTTCGACACATAGAAATCGACATCAACACCTTGCGCTCTGATGGCATTTACCAGCGCCTCAGTGCCAAAATTCTCTTCAGTGCCACAGCTTAGGAATAGGGTATGCACCTGCTTGTTGAACTTCTTGCCATCGGCAAAGACGCCATTGTAGCACTTAGGCACATCGAGACCGAAAATTGCGCCACTGAAAGCACCTATGTATGAGAAACGGTCGAGATGCGTAAGTGCGACGTCGAATGTCTGATGACCGCCCCACGAGAGGCCTGCCATTGCGCGGTGCTCACGG